>PMUS01000093.1:52548-53974 GCA_003166795.1 Acidobacteriota bacterium
ATGACTTCCAGCACGGCCAACGCGCCGGGCCGGGAACCCCATTTGTGGCCGGCGCCGTGGCCAAGCTGAACGTGGACGATTTTGTTTCTCTCGCAGCCTACGCGTCTTCGCTCGCGCCGTGATTCTCGCTGCCGCAATGTGAACTTCAACCCCGATTCGCCGGCTGCTCCTGATTAATCATGAATGTAGACATCTGCTCGAAGAAAGCCCGAAGGAATTGTTCGACCTCCGCCGGCAGAGCCGCCTCCGCAAACGCTTTGTCCATCAGCTGCATCCAGCGGTCGCGGGCCGCTTGATCAATCCGAAATGGAATATGCCGCGCCCGCAGGCGAGGATGTCCGCGCTCTTCGATGTACCGCTGCGGACCTCCGAAACGATAGATCAAGAAATCTCGAAGACGCTGCTCGGCGGCCGCGAATTCGTCACGCGGATACATGCGCCCCAGAATGTCGTCCTCCGGGACCTGGCGATAAAATGCCGCCACCAGGCGCGTGAAACCTTCCTCGCCGATGATTCCGTAAATGCTGGCTTCGTCCATGATTATTTCAATCGGTTTTGCGCTTCTGTGAATCCGCCCGTGCCGAAGCGGGACACACATCGAGCCAACTGCGGAACTGCGTCGGAAATTGAACTCGGGAAATGCCTCATCCCGATCGGGAGTTGTTAGCGCGACGCCGGAATGGAGCCGGCCAGGTATAGCGTCAGCACCCGGTCGGCGTCAGACCGGCGCGCGATCCTGAATAGCACGTCCGCGCCCGGCTGCAGTTTGGCCATCTGCGCGCGGTAGTCCGCGAGCGATTTGATCTCGACGTGGTTGACTTCGATGACCACGTCGCCGCGCGCGAATCCAACATCCTCGGCAAAGGTCGCAGGTTCGACTTCCGTCACGACTGCGCCCTCGATCGTCCCCATTCCCAATTTGTGCGACAGATCCGGGGTCAACTCCTCCACGTGAAGGCCAAACTGTGCCGGCTCCTCCGCCTGATCGGGCTGTGCGTCATCGTCCTGCGCCGATTGCGGGAAAATCTTCGTGCGGTCGGCGACGGTTATCGTAACGTCCTTCGTCTGTTTATTGCGAACGTAGCGAATCTGGACGGACTGGCCAATCGGCGTCTGCGCGATCGGGTTCACCAGATCCGCGCCGGTATGAACTGGCTGGTCGTTCACATTCGTAATCACATCACCGGCCTGCAGGCCAACTTTGTCGGCCGGGCTGCCCGGTTCAACCGCTTCGAGCACGATTCCGTATGGCGCGCCGAGCTCCCTCATCAAAACAGGATTGTTGCTGTTCTCTTCCTGGAATGTGACGCCAATCGAACCGCGCACCACTTTCCCCGCCGTAACGAGCTGGTTATAAACCGTGATGGCCGTGTTGGACGGCAGCGCAAAGCCCACTCCCTCAAATCCGCGGCTTCCCGTGTAGATC
>PMUS01000027.1 GCA_003166795.1 Acidobacteriota bacterium
AATCGGGATTGATTCGAGCGAAGGCCGGGTCCGCATTGCCGGGAAAGGACTTGACGGACTGCGGGAGCCGCGCCGGGCCCTTGACGCCGAAAACTCCGGCTCGACAATGCGTATGCTGGCAGGGGTACTCGCGGGACAGCGTTTCGCGTCGAAAATTACCGGCGATGACTCGCTGCGCAAGCGTCCCATGCGGCGCGTGATCGAACCACTTCGGCAAATGGGAGCCGAAATTCGCAGCCAAGAAGGCGACCGCGCGCCACTCGAAATTCGAGGTGGCGCATTGCACGCTATTGACTACACGCCCCCAACCCCCAGCGCGCAGGTGAAATCGGCGGTGCTGCTGGCCGGCCTGTATGCCGACGGGATCACGACCGCGCGCGAGACTATTCAAACGCGGGATCATACGGAAGTCGCGCTGCGCGAATTTGGCGCGGTGATTGACGGTGGCCGCGGCATGATCCGGATTCATCCACGGCCGAAGCTCACCGCGCGCCAACTCGTGGTGCCCAGCGATCTTTCCACCGCCGTCTTCCTGATCGGCGCGACTCTGGTACTGCCGGGATCGTCGCTGATGCTTCACAACGTGGGCCTGAATCCTACGCGCGCCCGCGTGCTTGATTTTTTCAATTCCATCGGAGCATCCGTCCGCGTGGCGACGGTGCAGATGCGAAACGGCGAACTGGTCGGCGATGTTTCCGTCCGGCATGCGCCGATCGAAGGCGGCACGATTTCCGGCTCGCAGGTGGCGGAGATGATTGACGAGCTGCCCATGCTCGCCGCGCTGGGCCCATTCACCGAGAAGGGAATCGAGATTCACGACGCGCAAGAGCTCCGCGTGAAGGAAAGTGACCGTATCGCGGCGCTCGCCGAAGGTTTGCGGCAAATGGGCGCGGCGGTGGAGGAGTTTCCCGATGGCCTGCGAGTCGAGGGGCGCTCCGCGGGGAAACTACACGGCGCGAAAGTGGATCCGCGAGGCGATCATCGCATCGCCATGGCGCTATCGGTCGCGGCGCTCGGCGCGGAAGGGGATACGACCATCCGGGATGCCGAATGCGTCGGGGTTTCTTTTCCTGAGTTTTTTACGACACTCGATCGTCTGCGCGGCGCAGAGAAGAAGTAGGCGGGCGAATTGTCCGTGGCCCGTTCCGCCGCGAATCAAGAAGATTTGTGCAACGAGATTGTGCCGTAGCTTGTTGTTATTGTGATTTTGGGGGCAGGCGCTCCGGATTTCATCCCGAATTGGCCGTCCAAGCGTCCGTCTTTTTCCTCGCCTGTCGTTTTCAGCGAAGGATCCTGGAACTCGCTTTCCACTTCACCCGACCGCGAGAACGCGGAAATCTGGAAGCTCGATCTTCCCGGCAGCGTGACGTCCACTTCGCCGGAATCGTTTGTGACATCGAGAGCGTCGCGCGGCGGATTTGCGTACACGATTTTGACGTCGCCGTGCGAATCGATCACGTCGAGTTGCCCCGCCACGTTTTCCGCGTCGATATCTTTGTTATGCGTCTGAAGTTTGGCGAATCCCGTGACGTCGGATAACTGAATGTCACCTGAATCCATCTCGAGCCGCCCGTTCAATTGCGCGATCGTAAGATCGGCCCACGGCGATGTAACTCGGGTCGTCCCCTTCACCTTGCGAACGATGGTTGATCCCAGGAAAGGCCCGTCGAGGGTTGCGTTACCCGCTACCTCTCCGATTTCCACGTCGTTTCCGCGTCCCCTTAACGCCACGTTCCCGGCGACGCCGGTAATTCGAACGTCGCCCTTCTGCAACTGAGCGGCAACGTCGGAAGCCGCGTCGTGGATTTCGATGTCGCCAGCTTCGGTGCTCGCATCCACCACTCCCGCGATTCCTGACGCGTTAATGTCGCCGTGGGGCGTGTGGAGTGTAACGCTCGCCGACTTCGGCAGCTGCACGTCGAGATCAACGCCCACTGTTTCGTGGAAATCGCTCTGGTGCACCGGGTGGATACTGTAACCATTGCCCGTCTGCTCGATCACGATCTCGACATCCTTCATTCGGTCGTCGGCTGCGGATTCGTTCGCTCCCGCTGCGGATTCGTTGAAGCTGACCCGCAGGTCGTTTCCTCCGTTCCCATGGACCGTGATGTTGCCGCGCCCCGTCTCAATCGCAACGTGTGATCCGGCTGGAATCGTTCGAGAGGCAAGCTCCCGGCTCTGCGAATAAGACTGATGAAAAGGCGCCAGGTCAATGTTCACGCCGGGAAAGCGGCCGTGAATCCAGTCGCGGGAGATAAACGCGATCAGCACGATAGCCAGGAGAACCAGCAGGGCGGCTTCGCCACCCGAAAGCAGGGGCGCACGGAGCTGTCCAGCGCTTTGCGCCGCGAAGTGGTCAATCAATTTGGCGATTCCCCACAGGATGATCAAAAAGGGCCAGTAAATTCGCGCCAGGTGGCCGATACCGAATGCGGGGTCGAGCCGGTGAATCAGAAAAATCAGGCCAAGAACAATCAGCAGCAGGCCCGGGAAAATCGATCTTCGTCTTTGTAGGCCGTCGGTCACGTGTGACTCATGCCCCCGTGTGTCCCTCGCCCGAAGCGGCCGATTGCAGCCACAACACAATCCCGGCGATTACCAGGAGCACGGGCCAGAGCTCCCGGAAGCCGTAACTCGTAAAACGGCCGAGCAAAAACATCGCGCCGATGGCGATCAACATCAAGGGACCCATGAGTCCGCGCATATGGCATCGGGCACACATACATTTCGGTTTGGTTTCGTCTGTCATGGCGTCCTCCCCTAAGGGGTTTTTCTCATCCGGTCCATCAGAATCCAACCGCCCAGCACGATCAGCCCCACCGGCCACGCTTTGGAGAACCACTCCCGCTCCAGGAGATGGAAATTCGCCAGCAGGAACAACACGCCCAGACCGATCAGTATGATCGCGCCAATCGGCTTCCGGCCTTCAACCTGCACCAGGTCCGGCGGCTGCGGCTGTCCCAGTTGGCGCGCCTTCGCCGTGCGGTAGGCCTCGATCGGCATGTAGAAGTAGAAGCAGCCCAATGCGATTCCGAGGAACGCGTCGAGCTCGCCCGGCAGATCGGAAGAGAGCGCCGCAATGATTCCTCCGAATACAGCCACGTGAATCAGCGCCTTCATGTATTCGCCGTTGTAGACCGCGCCGAGCCCGGGAATGAACCCTAGACAGAGAGCGGTCCCCGGGTGCGCGCCGGCACCGGCCGTCGTTTTGCCAGGCGCTGCTTGCGGCGAAGCAACGATGCCCGCCAGGCAATTTTCGCAGTAGAGGGCGCCGCGCACGTCGCGCGTGCACTCGGGGCAAAGCGGCTTGCCGCACTGGCGGCAAAAACCTGTGGCGTCTACATCAGCATGTTGTGCACATTTCATAGAGGGCTCCTGGGCGCACGGAACGTCGGATCGTCGGGAAATACTTTCGTCAGCATCACAGCCAATTCAGGGCCGTTGCGCGGGGCGCGGCGGCTCGAGTGCGGAATCGTTTGCGACTTCTCGCGGGGCTCGTTCGACGGCTGCTGCGGTCCCTGCCCGGGCTGCGGTTCACCGGAGGGGCGTGTCGTCGGCACTGGAATGGGTTCGGACATGGTTTCAGGCTGAGACGAGAGCCGTGACTCAATTTCGTACACGACCCGCAGGTCGTTCACGAACTTCGCTCCACGCGCGTACGTGAGATGGACCTGGCGGTTTGCACCGCGAACCAGATTCAGGGGATTCAGACTGGTCTTGGATCCCGAGGAGGCAGCTGCATGAAATACAATCACGAACGAAGCCGCCACCGTTACGATTCCCATTGCGAACCGGGGTTGCCAGATCACCGGCGCCCACCCGAACCAGCCTGTAGAAACCGGCTTTTGTTTTCGCGAGCCGAGCGTAGCTTCCAATATCCTCCCAGCGAGCTGAGGTGGCTCTTCCACGGGCGTGGCTTGCTGCATCCGGCTGACCAGTCCGCTCACCTGCGCGACGAGCTTCGTGCAGTTCACGCACCCCGCGGCATGCGCGGAAAATGCGGCCGATTCCTCGGGCAAAAGCGCCCCGTCGAGGAAATCGCTCAGCCGTTCTTCCGTGAGTGTGCAGTTCCAGTCCATTGGTCTCGATCCCGTGTTCACGCCGGGCGTACTCCCATTTCGTCCAGGACGCGGGCCAGCTCAATCCGACCCCGGTTGATTCTCGATTTGACCGTGCCCTCCGGAACCTGCAGCACAGTCCGGATCTCCCCGTAATCGAGTCCCTGAAGATCGCGCAAGATCACTGCCTCGCGCAGTTCCGGAGAAAGCCGCGCAAGGCCGCGTTGCAATTGCGCGCTTAGCTCGGAGGCCTGCGCCAATTTGTCAGGCATGCGCGCCGGCGAATGCTTTTCCTCGAGCTGCGGCATCGCGTCATCAATCGAATCCGTCATCCGGTCGCGGCGGGTCCGGCGGTAGTGATCCACCAGAAGGTTGCGCGTCACGCTGGTCAGCCAGGTCGGGAAAGCGCCCTGCGACGCCTGATAACTCGCGAGCGTGCGGAAGATGCGCAGAAAAACCTCCTGGCTCAAGTCCTCGGCGGACGTCGGATTGCCGGTAAAGCGATAACAGAGGTTAAAGACTCGCCGCGTGTGCCGCCGCACAAGTTCCTCCCAGGAAGGCCCGTCGCCCCGGAGACAAAGCTGCACCAGTTGGGCGTCGGATTCCAATCCGTTCTAGCCTCGCAATCCGCATGACATATCGGCCTCACAGTATGAAACGCAAATCGAAGCCGAAAAGTTCCGTACAGCCCGGCATCTTAGGCGTATTGACTCGGCAAACACAAGGAGGGGGTTACCTTCGGCAAAATAGCCGCATCTAACTTTTGTGTGGGACGCGCCCGTATCAGAGACAATGGTGGACGGGTGTATGCGGCGCTCGTGGACTAAAAACTCGCGTGAGAAGGGAAGCACTTTGAGCCGCTCGCTCGCAATTGCTCTCGTGCTCTGCAGCTGGCTATGCTGTACCGGCCGCGCTCGCGGAGACGTGGGCATTGTTCTAAACGAATCGCTCGACACAAGCGTCGCGCGAATCACAGGGTCCGGACATAGCGCCGTGTACCTGTCGCGCATCTGCCCGGCCTCGCCGGTAAAGCTGCGCCTGTGCGGGCCGCACGAGCAAGGTTCCGTGATGAGCAATTACACGACTCTGGGCGAAGACAAGCCATTCGAATGGAACATCGTGCCGCTGAGCGTTTTCGTGTATGGCGTGCCCGATCCTCAAAGCCGCCCTCTGTTTACGTCGTGGAAGATTAAGAACGCACTCGAAGAAAACTACCGCGAGAAGGTTCTCAGTGACTATTGTACCGGCCATTCCTGTCAGACAAGCGGAAAGGCGGAATGGCGGGAGATGGTCAGCGCCTCGTCCGAGCGCACTCTGTACATCCTGATTGTTTCGACGACGATTGAACAAGATCGGGCCCTGATCGAAAAATTCAACGACGCGCCCAACGTAAATCACTTCAATGGAGCCACGCGCAACTGCGCCGACTTCACGCGAAATTTGATTGACACGTACTTCCCCCATGCGGCTCATCGCGACGTCATGAACGATTTCGGGATGACCAGCCCCAAGGCCGTGGCGCGCTCCTTCGCGCGTTACGCTCACGCGCGGCCGGAGACCCAGTATTACGTGCTTCATTTCGCGCAATTGCCGGGAACGATCAAGCGCAGCACCGAGTGCCGCGACGGAACCGAGCAGCTCTACCGTTCCAAGAAGTTGCTCGTTCCCATGGCGTTTTTTGCCTGGCACGAGCTGCCGGTCGCGGTGGGCTCGTATATGCTCACCGGCCGCTTCAATCCCGAGCACGAGTTTGAGAGCCATGCCACCATCCGCCAAGGAGAGCTTGGCCACGAGATTGAAGTCGCCAAAGATGACGACGATTCCGGAGACGCGCAATTGTCGGATCTCGAAGCCGCGATGCGGCAGGAACGCGTCCGGGTCGTCGGCAGTGAGAAAGAGTGGGACTCGTATCGCGAACAGTTTGATTCAATCGTCGCGCAGGCCGTGGACGACCATATTCTCGCCAGCCGCGACTCTCTTGGGCGCACAGCTAAGGACCTCGGCGAAAATGGGAGGCCGTATCTCGACGAGCGCGGCAAGCTCTGGCTCGAAGTTCAGCGGGATGGCAAGACGACTCACGTCGGCCTGAGTCCCGAGAACCTGCTCGCGCTCGGCTCGGATCGCGCGGTCGCCTACAAGCTGATGCTCGCGCACGTTGCGGAGACCCTGAAGAGTCCAGCGCGCCAGCGGGAGACCATGCCCGAGTTCATCGAAGCGTGGAACCTGATGCAACAGGCGCGCCCTGACGAGAGCGATAAGCCGTCCCTGGCGATGGGGCGCTAACCAGCGAATTCCGGTCTTGTCCTACCCGGTTATGCAGCGCAAGACTAGTCTTTAGCCGCGTAGCCGGAGCATTCTAAGACGGGCAACGCTGGATACTTCGGAAATGCCGGGTCCGTGGCGGACAATCCACACAAATAAAATATCGTCTCGCGTTTGGCTTCAACGCGCCGCGAATGAGCGCAATCGGCGCACAAGCCCGCTTGTTCGCGCTGAGCGCGGCGATCTCGCGCCGGATCGGTGCTTGACGGATGACGAACACTTTGTCGGTCCGCGTCGGATTCGCCGCGCTCGTCCATGCCGCGAGCATATCACTCCGGTGCGACAACAGCCGAGAGCTGGTCATGCAGGCGCGGGGGTAGCTCGCGGTTCACGGCGCATCGCGGTCCTTCTTGACACTGTCGAAACCTTGCTGCTACGGTTCCAATCGAATGCTGCGCAAATCCCGTCGGTACCTGCTGCTCCTGCTCGCTGTTCTGGCCCTGGGGTATTTCCTCTATAGGTTTCGCGACTCTATCACGCTCCAGGGATTCCGGTGGGGGATGGTGGTTGCATCGATCCGCCAGGCGCGAATTTCGCTTCTGCTGCTTTCACTCGCGGCAATTTACGTTTGCTACGCGCTTCGAGCGTTGCGATGGATGCGATTTTGCCGATGGCTGGGCCCGACGCGCTTCTGGGATGTCTACGGCGCCACTCTGGCGGGTTTTACCTGCACGTTTTTGCTCGGCCGCGCCGGGGAGCCGATTCGGCCCGTGCTGATTGCGCGGAAGAGTTCGCTGTCAATGCCCGGCATGTTTGGGGTCTACGTGCTGGAGCGTGTATTCGATATGGCCGCGACGGCCGTGCTGGCGGTCCTGGCGTTATTATTGTTCGAGCGGAAGGGAATGGCCGGCGCTGGGAACGATTTGTTGTTAAGGGTTGCGCGCTCGGCCGGCGTGCTGCTCCTGGTGGGTCTCGTGGGAGTCATCGCATTCCTGATTTATTTTCGATACCACGGAGCGGCGTGGCTCGCGGAAAAATTGGAGCACCCGAAGTGGCGCAAAGGCTGGCGCGAGAAGATAGCGGCGCTGCTGGAAGGTTTCAGCGACGGACTGCGCGGCGTTCGCACGTGGAGCGATCTCGGGGCGCTCGCCGGATATACTGCGGCGCACTGGCTGCTGGTTGTCTTCATATATTTGTGGGTGGCGCACGCCTTTGGGGGCGAGCTCGCCGGACTTGGTTTTGCGGGCGCAACGCTGGTGCTTGCGTTCACGATGGTCGGCTCGGCGGCGCAGCTTCCCGGCGTCGGCGGAGGGTCGCAGTTGGCCACTTTTCTTGTCTTCACGCTGATCTTTGGAGTAGAAAAGGAGCCTGCGGCGATCGCCACGATCGTGCTCTGGCTGATTTCCTTCGCGGGGTGCTGCCTGGCCGGATTGCCGCTGCTCCTTCGCGAGGGTTGGTCGATGGGAGAACTGCGGCAGATGGCGCGTGCAGAGGAACAAGCCGGAGAGGCTGCACTACTCGCCGAGGCCGAGCACGGCGGGAAATTGCAGGCCGACTGGAAGGAGAAGCCGCGGTGAAGTGTCCCTTTTGCGCGCACCTGGATGACAAAGTGATCGACTCGCGCGAGGCGCGCACCGGCGATTTGATCCGTCGCCGCCGCGAGTGCCTTGGATGCAGCCGCCGCTTCACCACGTATGAACGCATTGACGAAATTCCCTACATGGTCATCAAGAAGGACGGCCGCAGGGAAAAATTCGAGCGCCAGAAAATTTTGCAGGGGCTGCTGAAGGCCTGCGAGAAGCGACCCGTGCCCGTGGGCAAGCTCGAAACCATCGTGGATGAGGCCGAGGCGTTCGTCAGCGAAGCCGCGGACCGTGAACGCACGACCACCGAGATCGGCGGCCTCCTGATGAGCCATCTAAAAAAACTCGACAAGGTCGCCTATGTGCGCTTTGCATCCGTCTATCTCGATTTCAAGGACGTGAAGGAATTCATGGACGAGCTGAAAGGCTTACTGAAGGACCGCGCAAAGAAGTGAGAGACTTCTACGCCTGCCACACGCCCGCAGCGAATGTTTTCACCATGCGAAACCCGAGATGCTCGTAGAGCTCGACCGCCCGTTTGTTTATGGTCGTGACGGTCAACGACAGAGATTTGTAATTCCGCCGTCGCAAAGCCTGGATCGAGTGCTCCATCAGCTGGCGGCCGATGCCGCTACCCTGGTATCCCGGCATGACGCAAACCTGCGTCGTGTGGCCCACGCTGTCCGCGACCGTTGATGTGAGAATCATCGCGACGGGGCGGTCTCCGGTCGCGGGTCGCACCAGGAACGAAGCCTCCGGCAGGAACTGGCCGCAGCCGGGCAAGAGCACGATATTGCGGAGGAATCTCAGGCTGCCGGCTTCGCTGCAATATTGGTCGTTAATCTGCCCATCCACGTGGTTCGCATAGGCAAGCTGGATCAGCCGCGCGGCGGATTCGAATGCTCGATCGGTCCAGGGCTCGATTCGCAATCCCATGGAAGACGGTTTATTCGTGAGCTTTGCTTTATCAATTGACAGCAGCATGAACTGGCGAGAGTGCAGACGAAAGTGCTGCGAGAGAAACGCGGGATCGAGCTCAGTTCCAAAAGGCATTAACTGCGCCTCGATGCGGTCCAGGCGCGGCGTCGCTCGCAGCGCTCCGAGCATTTCCGTCAGCAGCCGTTGGGTGATCGGGCCTTGCGAATGTTGCGCGGAGACGAAAAGTCCGCCGATCAGCCCCTTGTGGTCCTCGAGGACATAGAAGCCGTAACCGGCAGGACGGCCATCCTCCACAGCCGCGTATCCGCCCAGCGCTCTCGAATCAATGAATTTTCGCACCAGATCAATGGACGGGCGATAGTCCCATTGCAACTCGTCGCGCCAGCGCTCCGCTTCCTCCCGAAAGAGGCCCTCGAGCGAGCGCGAATGGAGCTGCCGTAGGTCAACAATCTGCATCGAAGACACGCGCCGTCCCCCAAAAGCATTATAACTTCGCCCCATGCCATAACCCAAACCGGTCCGATTTGGCACACGATACCCTCAGCGGGCCCAAGGTCCCAGAAGAAATGTGCTAACATCCGTTCGCTGAGGCGCGTAGGCTGGAGCGCCCGCGCTTAGATGGCCGTCCTTTCCGAGCTCCGCTATCCCAGAACGCGTCTCGCCAAGGTTTTCTCTGGATTCCTGGCGCTGCTGCTGTTCGCCATTATTTCGGTTTCCACCATTTCCGGATTTCTTCTCTATCAGATTCTTCGTCCGGCGCGGACTCCTGCCTCTTTCGACCTGAGCGTGATGATGGGTCATCCAGTCACTTTTTCGTTTACCGTCGCAGGCGGAGCGCAACGCGAAGGCTGGCTCTTTCCTGGCTTGCGCGGGGCGCCTACGGTGGTTGTGTGCCACGGATATCAATCGCAGCGGGCAGACGTGCTGACGCTGGTGACGGCGTTGCAAGACCATCAATTCAACGTTTTCCTGTTCGATTTTGCCGGACACGGCACAAGCATGGGCCTCACGTCCCTCGGTTACCGGGAGACGGATGAATTGCGCGCGGCGGTGCAGGCGCTCTCGACTCGCGACGACGTGGACCCCCAAAACTTCGGGTTGTGGGGAGTGGACATGGGCGGATACGCAGCGCTGGAAGTCGCCGAAACCGATCCGCGTATCAAGGCGTTGGCGGTGGACGATGCCTACGACGATCCACGCGCGATGTTGCAGATTGAGGTGAAGAAATCCGGACTCAATTCCTTGCCCGGAGTGCTTCGCTTTACTGACTTCGGATTCCGGATGATGAACTATTCTTACCGGAACGAACTTCCGGTGTCCGCGCGTCTTGGGAGCACCCGCGGAATCCCCAAGCTGTTCGTGCAGGCCGACGATCGCGCCGCGCTTTCGGACGAGACACTGCGGCTCTTCTCGAAGGCGCCAGATCCCAAACAGACGCTGCGCGAACGCCTGAGTTACCGCGACATGACCGATGATGACCGCAAGAGCTACGAAAGCCAGATCGTCAACTTCTTCCTTCAGAATATCCCCCCGACTGCCGGCCACTAACGCACGCCGGAAGCCGGGCCGATTGGGACATACACCAGACCCGGCAGCGTTTCATCCAAGTCTCCGCTGAATCTGCCGAACTTCCTGATACTCGCCAATCCGTCCGGTGTGGTCAGCACAAGAGCCGGCATCGGATCGTCCGGGGACCATTGCGGAAGTTCGCGGCGGAAATAGAAAGCCAAGCCATAGTCCCAACTGCGGTTTAGACGGTAGGTGAAGATTCGGTCGGGGCGTTGATCGTTGCGCATGAACTCCGCGTGGGGCCTCGCCGAATAGAAGGGATCGAGTGCAGGCAGCTCACCCAGGTTCACGATCTCGACATTTGCTGCCAAGCCGAACGCCAACAGCGGCACAGCAATCGCGGGCTGTTTATAAAAAACCACCAAAATCATGATCAGCGCAGGGAAAACGAGACCAGCGAGCGGCATCACACGCATTACCGCAATATGGCTCGGACTGTGGTCCGACCAGAAGTGACCTGCGGCTAGACGATGCACTCCATGAAAGCCGGCGGCTGCGAGCACTATCCAGACGGCGGCGAGTATGCGCACAAGGACGGCGCCGGCCGCGGCGCTCCGGTTCAAAGCGCGAATTGCCGCAATCGAGCAGAGCAACGCTAGCGGGGGAATCGCCGGAAGAATGTATCCAGGCAGCTTGGATTGTGAAAGGCTGAAGAAAAGAACGGGGAATATCGCCCAACAGGCAAAAAAGAATCCCGGGGAATTCGCCCAGGATTTCTCGTGCCAGAGGCGAAGGCCCTCCTGCGTCACTGGCCAGAGCAGGGCGGTCCAAGGAATGAGCGCGAGCAACACAATCGGGCCGAAATACCAGAACGGTTGCCGATGCTGAAACATCGGCGTGGTGTACCTCTCGATATTGTGCTGCCAGAGAAAAACATGCAGGAAGTCAGGATTTTGAGTGGCGCAGAGAACGTACCAGGGAAGCGCCACGACGCAGAACGCAGCCATCGCAAGTGGATGAGCTACTCGAATCGCGGCGTGCCATTGCTTTGACGCGAGCGCCCAGAGCGCGATCGCGCCGCCTGCCAGAATCATTGCCGCGGGACCCTTTGCCAGGACAGCCAGGCCCAGAAATGCGCCGAATAGCGCCAGCGGCCACGCGTCTCCGCGCGCGTCACTGGACGCAGCTGCCGTTGCGCGCAAGGCGCCTGATTGGCGAAGTACGCTCGCGGCGCTAGCCATCGCCAGCGCAATCGAAGCGCTGAAGAGCATGTCGGGAGTGGCCGCGCGCGCGAATCCGATCGCCGCGACGCTCGTCGAGAAAAGCAATGGCGCGAGCAGCACGGGACTCGACAGGGAATTCAATTCGCCGCCGTAATGTTTTTTGACGAGCCAAGCGACCGCCAGCGCGGCGGCGAGCGCCGCAATCGCCGAGGGCAGCCTCGCTGCCCATTCCGCGGACAGGTGAAGCCGGAACCCCATCGCGGCGGCCCAGTAGTAGAGAATCGGCTTCTCGAACCATGGCTGCCCGTATAGGCGCGGCGTGACCCAGTCACCCGTCTCGGCCATGGCGCGCGCGATCCAGACGTAACGCGGCTCATCGGGGCCGACGAGGCCCATGGCGCCGAGGTTACCGAAAAGGCAGATGCCGATCGCGGCCGCGGACAATGGCACGGTCCAGCGCGCCGGGCGGCCCACGCTCGTGCGATTTTCGCTCAAGGCGAGGACGAGTCTAGCATCGGCGGATTCAATTTGAACTTGCTAACCGTATAATGGCGGCGATGCGGGAATCGCTCGAGTATGCCGCGGCGTGGACGGGAATGAAATTGCTGGGACTCTTGCCGAGGCCGGCCGCCAGATTTGTGGGCGTCAGTTTTGCCGCTGCTGCTTACGCAGTGCGAGCGCCGCTCCGCCGCTCGGCGATGTTCAATCTCCGGCTCGCGTTTCCCGATTGGACCGATGCGCAGCGCCGACGCGTGATTCGCGGAATGATTCGCCAAGTGGGCTGGATGGCTGGCGAGTTCTCGCAGTTCCCGAAGTACACGCGCGAGAAAATCGAACGCATCGTTATCGTTGATGGATTCGAGAATTTCGACGCAGCGCAGCGCCGCGGCAAGGGCGTCCTGTTCCTCACTGGCCATATGAGCGCATGGGAGCTCGCGCCCTTCGCGCAGGCTCTGTACGGCCACCCGCTGCATTTCCTGGTTCGTCCCATCGCGAACAAACGCGTGGACGCGCTGATCAATGGCTATCGTTGCGGGTCCGGGAACCGGCCGATCGAGAAGAACCGCTCTGCTCGCGCGATTTTGAAAGTGCTTGGCGCGGGTGGGACGGTCGGCGTTCTCGCGGATCACAACACGGATATCGAAGAGAGCGTGTTCGTGGATTTTTTTGGCGTGCCGGCTTCGACCACGTCGGGGCTCGCACGACTTGCGCTGCGAACGGACGCGGCCGTAGTCCCGGGTTTTCTGTCCTGGGATGACAAGCGCAGAAAATACCGATTGCGGTTCGAGCCCGCCGTGGAACTTTCGCGCACGGCCAACGAGGAATCGGACGTAATCGAGAACACGGCGCGTTTCACGCGCGTGATCGAGGACTTTATCCGCGTGCATCCGGATCAATGGCTATGGGTTCACAAGCGATGGAAAGCTCGCCCGCCCGGCGAGAGGCCGCTTTATCCATTTTGAGCGCCGTCGTCGGCGTGCACTCGGACGGGTCTGTTTTCTTTTGGTACAAGACAAGAGAGGGAACCATGATTCGCACCGCCGGTGAACTTGCGGAATATCTCGGGGCTAAAATCGAAGGGGACTCGCGCGCGCAGATCTCGGGCGTCGCCGGCCCCGAACGCGCCCAGGCAGGGGATCTGATTTACGTGGATTCGCCGCGCCATCACGCGCGGGCTGCGGATTCTGCCGCGACATGTGTGCTTGTCAGGAGCGGCACCCGGCTGGCGGGCAAGACGACTCTCGAAGTCAGCGAGCCGAAATTTGCTTTCGCGAAGGCGGCGCAGTGGCTGGCGCCAGAATCAGCGCCGGTTGCTGCCATCCATCCGACGGCAATCATTGCTTCCAGTGCGAAAGTTGGCGCGCGCGTCTCCGTCGGCCCGTACGTCGTGATCGAAGAACGCGCCGAAATCGGAGCTGGAACGGTGATCGAAGCGTTTTGCTTTCTGGGTCGCGGAGCGCTCTTGGGCGAGAACTGTAGACTACATCCGCGCGTCACGCTGTATGCAGGTTCGCGCCTCGGACGCCGGGTCGAGGTACATTCGGGTGTGGTCATTGGCGGCGATGGATTTGGCTATGTGTTCGGTGAAGGGCGCCACTGGAAATTCCCCCAAATCGGGACTGTGGAGATTGGCGACGACGTGGAGATCGGCTCGAACGCTACGATCGATCGAGGCTCACTCGACTCGACGCAGATCGGCAACGGGGTGAAAATTGATAACCTGGTTCAAATCGCCCACAACGTCCGGATCGGCGACAATTCGGTCCTGGCCGCTCAGACGGGAATTTCCGGCAGCAGCACGATCGGCACGCGCGTGATTGTAGGTGGTCAGGTGGGAATCGCGGACCACTGCAAAGTTGAAGACGGCGCAGTCGTTGGTGCGCAGGCCGGCATCCCGACCGGCAAAACGATCCGCGGCGGGCAAACGGTGTGGGGGACGCCGGCGCGCCCGCTGGAGAAGTTCAAGGAGCAATACGCCTGGTTCGCGCGCCTGCCGAACCTCGCCGAGCGTGTTCGCGCGCTTGAGGAAGGGAAGCAAAGCTGACATCATCGTTCTCCGGCCGCGTAACCTGGTAAGAGCGTCCGACGTCAGATAACTTCGCGTTCGTCTTCCATTCGCCGGTAACCCGACTGGCTCTCGGCAGAAATTTCCCTAATATTCACCTCAATGGCGCCTGTCAGGCAGCCAGAGTTAGGTTCGCGCCATCCTATTCGGGGGCTCCCACCGGGAAATGGCAGCGCGTTTTCAGTTGACCCCGGCCCGGATACGCAAGATAATAATGCCGAGTTAGCCTGTAACTGCCTGCATTACCGGGAGATTGGGGTTTTCGGCAGCGCAAACTACGGGGTACCTCTGCTTCGTCAGTGACAAGATATGTCTGGGGGGTTGATGGGACCGGAAGCACGACTTCGAGTGGAACTCCCGAATGGTGGCACGACGCATGGTGCGGCGACAGCTCCGCGCCGAAATGCTGAATCGCCGGTCGAGCAAGCCGTCAGCCGGAGCGTGAAATGGATGCTCTCAGCCCAAAGCCAGGAGGGTTACTGGTGGGGCGAACTTGAGGCCGATACCACTCTCGAGTCCGATTACATCCTCTACCTTCACATTCTGGGCGAATTGGAATCGCCCAAAACTGCCAAGCTGGCGAAGTATATTCGCGACCGGCAGCTCCCCGATGGCGGATGGAATATTTTCTACGGAGGCCCTGCCGAGTTAAACGCCACTGTAAAGGCATGGGTTGGACTGCGGTTGGCGGGCGATCCTGCGGCGTCTCCGCATCTCGAGCGAGCTCGCGCCAAGATTCACGAACTTGGCGGCCTTGAAGCAACAAATTCCTACACGCGCTTCTATCTTGCGATGGTGGGTGCGATTGATTGGAATTTTGTCCCGGCGATTCCGCCCGAGCTAATGCTCCTGCCGGATTGGTTTCCAATCAACTTGTACGAAATGTCCTCGTGGACGCGCGGCATCGTGATTCCGCTGGCGATTGTCTATGCGCATAAGCCCGCGTGGACC
Organism: Acidobacteriota bacterium; assembly: GCA_003166795.1. Taxonomy (GTDB): domain Bacteria; phylum Acidobacteriota; class Terriglobia; order Acidiferrales; family UBA7541; genus Palsa-295. The sequence goes on from PMUS01000027.1 coordinate 15,092, forward strand.
CTTCCGGATGGCGTCACTGTGGAAGAGCTTTTCCGCAATCCCGGCGCCAGGCCGCCTTCGCTCGATTGGGACAGGCGCGTTGTCTCCTGGAAGAATGTGTTCCTCGCGTTGGGCCGCGGCGTGAAGTTCTACGAGAAGCTCTCCTGGCTGCCTTTCCGCAAGCTGGCACTGTCGCTTGCACGCAATTGGATGCTGGAACGTCTGGAGCGCAGCGAAGGCCTCGGCACGATCTATCCCGCCATGATGAATTCGATTTTCGCGCTGGCCGCGGAGCGCGGCGACACGGCCGACCCCCTTCTGGCGCGCGAAATCAGCTTCCTCGCGCGTTACGAGATCGAGGAAGCGGATACGTTGCGCGTCCAGCCGTGCATTTCACCGCTATGGGACACCGCCATCGCCATGGTTTCTCTGGAAGAGGCGGGCATCGATCCGTCGCATCCGGCCCTGCTGGCTGCCTCTCGCTGGCTGGTGGACAATCAAATTCTCGGCCCCGGCGACTGGCAGGTCAAGAATCGAGATGCGGAGCCGGGCGGATGGGCGTTCGAATTCCGCAACGATTTTTACCCCGACGTGGACGACACTGCGTTCGTTCTGATGGCGCTGGGCCGCGTGGAAGACCCCGAACCGGTCCGCTTGCGTGCCTCGATCCGGCGCGGCCTTGCCTGGCTCGTCAGCATGCAGAACGAGGACGGCGGCTGGGGCGCGTTCGATCACGAAAACAATCTCGATTTCCTCAATCACATTCCGTTTGCCGACCACAACGCGATGCTGGATCCTTCCACGGCGGACGTCACTGCCCGCGCCATGGAGTGTCTCGGGCAAATGGGTTGGCCCGCCACGCATCCGGCCGTCGAGCGAGCGGCGGCATTCGTGCGCCACGAGCAGTGCGCCGACGGTTCCTGGTTCGGACGTTGGGGCGTGAATTACGTTTATGGCACGAGCGGCGTATTGCGTGCGTTCGAAACCTTTGGACTCGGATCGGTTGCGGAATGCAGGCGTGCCGCTGAATGGCTGCGTTCCGTTCAAAATCCTGACGGCGGATTCGGAGAATCCATCCTCTCCTATTACGATCCGGCCCTGAAAGCGAAGGGGAAGAGCACGGCGTCGCAGACGGCCTGGGGCCTGATCGGACTGCTTGCTGTCCTGAGTCCGAACGATCCCGCGGTCGAACGCGCGGTTGCCTGGCTCGTCTCGCATCAGAATGATGACGGGACGTGGGACGAACCCGAATTCACGGGCACCGGGTTTCCGCAGGTGTTCTACCTGAAATATCACCTGTATCGAAATTCCTTCCCGCTCTATGCGCTGGCGCGTTACGATAATTTGCGTCAGGCCCGGCGGAAATATATTGGCATGCAAGTCGGCGCCGATGAAATGCAAATGGCCACCGGCCATTGATGGGACAGGCCAAAGAGGCTTTTTGCATCCCATGACCACGCTCGTCACGGGCGCCACCGGCTTTCTTGGGAGCCACGTTGCCCGCCAACTTGTCACCACAGGCCATTCTGTCCGCGTCCTCGTTCGCAGCACCAGCAATCTACAGGCGCTCGATGGTTTGAACGCCGAGCGCGTAGTGGGCGATCTGCAAGACATGATGTCGCTTGACCGCGCGATGAAGGGCGTCCGCCGCGTCTTCCACGTGGCCGCCGATTACCGGTTGTGGACGCGAAACCCGAGCGAAATTTACGCGACAAATGTCGAGGGCACGCGCCGTCTTCTGGAAGTTGCGGGCCAGGCGGGCGTCGAGCGCGTCGTCTACACGAGCACCGTAGCGACAATCGCCGTTTCGGATGACCCTTCGGCGCTCCCCAGCGAAGAAACGCACGCGACGCTCAGCCAAATGATCGGCCACTACAAGCGGTCGAAATTCCAGGCGGAGCTTGAAGCGATCAAAGCGGCCGCTGCGGGGCTCCCCGTTGTGATCGTGAATCCCACCGCGCCGGTTGGGCCGGGCGATTGGAAGCCGACGCCCACGGGTCGCATCATCCTGGATTTCCTGAACGGGAAAATGCCCGCCTACGTGGACACAGGTTTGAATCTCGTGGCCGTCGAGGACGCCGCTGCCGGACACCTGCTCGCCGCGGAAAAGGGTCGCATCGGCGAACGCTACATACTGGGCGCCCGGAATATGACTCTGAAACAGATTCTGGATGCGCTTGCATCCATCACTGGCCGCGCCGCGCCGCGCGTGCGCCTGCCCCACGCCGTTGCGCTGGCGGCGGGATACGCGGACGAGTTCTTCGCGCGCCTGACCGGCCGGGAGCCGCGGATACCCGTCGAAGGCGTGAAGATGTCGCGCCACCGGATGTTTGTGGAAAGCGACAAGGCCCAGCGGGAGCTGGGTTATCGGCCCGGGGCCGTCGAGCCGGCGCTTGAACGCGCCGTGCGCTGGTATGGAGAGCACGGTTATCTCGGCGGTCGCGCAGGAACAAAACCGGTCGCGCACGCGCAAGCCGCGTAACTTTTTGGTACTCTATACGGGCACCTACATATAGCTTTGGAATTCCGCGGCGTTTGTCGCAGCGCATTGTGAATAATAAGCGGGGGATTGAGCCCCTGAGTCAAAGAAGGATCATTCGGGCAGTCGTTTGAAATATGAAAGTCCTCATTACATTTGCGCTCGCAAATGAATTCGCCCCCTGGCGAAAGTTGCGGCGTTTCGAGCGCGTCTCCGCAGGCGCGTCGGACCAGACCTACGTCGCTCGAGTCGGCCTTTGCGACGTGCGTGTCGTTCTCACGGGCGCGGGTCGCTTCGCAGCCCAGCGCGCCGTGGCAGATGTCTTCGATGGCGATCCCGATGTCTGCATCGCCTCCGGTCTTTCGGGCAGTTTGAAGCCCACCTACGCCCCGGGCGAAGTGCTGGCTGCTCGGATGGTTGCTGACGTCAAGGGCACGCGCCTTCTTCACTGCGATCCGGAATTGGTCGCGCGCGCGGAAGTATCCGGCGCCACGATCGTCGAGAAATTCCTGGTTTCAGACCTGGTCATATCCACGGCACAGGAGAAGAGTGCCCTAAGCGCGTCCGGCGACGCAGTTGATATGGAGAGCCTGTATATTCTCGCCGCGGCGGCGCAGCGGGGAATTCGTTCCGTGGCAATACGAGCGATCAGCGATGGCGTTGATTCGAATCTTCCCCTGGATTTCGACACCGTATTTGACGAGCGCGGTGCCGTTAGCATTCCGAAGGTAATCGGACAGGTGATGCGCAAGCCGGGTCGAATTCCAGGTTTGCTCCGGCTCGCGAATGAAAGCGAACGTGCGGCGGCGGCTCTGGCGCAATTCCTCGAGAGGTATATCCAGGGTGTCGCGGCCGGGCCATTGCCTGAGATCGCAAAGGCTGAGGCGCTAGCGGTATGAGCCACACGATCACACAAGTCGGATCGAGCGAGTTCCGGCACGGCGACGGGGGCCAGATGCGCGCCGGCGTCTACCGCGGCAAGGGCCGAGTGGTAGTCGAGCAGGTCCCGATTCCCGAGATCGACGCGGCCGAGGTGCTTTTCCGCGTGGCGGCATGTGGCATCTGCGGCACGGACATCAAGAAGATCCATCACGGGTTCATTGCGCCGCCCCAGATCCTCGGCCACGAGCTGGCAGGTACGGTCGTAAAGACAGGTCCGGGCGTCACGAAGTTCAAGACCGGCGACCGCGTCGTCAGCTTTCATCACATTCCCTGTGGCGCCTGCTTCTATTGCGAGAAAAAACTCTTCTCGCAATGCGCGGGCTACAAGAAAGTGGGGCTGACCGCCGGCTTCGATCCCAACGGCGGGGGCTTTGCCGAATACGTTCGCGCCATGCCCTGGATCGTCGAGCGTGGGATGATCGCTCTGCCCGCGGACGTGAGTTTCGAGGAAGCCACGTTTGTCGAGCCGGTGAATACGTGCCTGAAAGCCGTACGAAAGGCCCGCGTGGCGCGGGATGAAGCTGTTCTCGTGATCGGGCAGGGGCCGATTGGAATGCTTTTGATGATGCTCGCGAAGCACGAAGGCGCGACCGTGTACACCAGCGACCCGATGGCTGGGCGGCGCGCGGCAAGCGTACGATTCGGCGCCGCGGAATCGTTCGACCCCGCGGAAGGAAAGCTGGTCGATGAAATCCGGCGCCGGACCGGCGGGCGCGGCGCGGACGCGGTGCTGCTGGCTGTGCCCAACGCGACATTAGTCCCGGAAGCGCTGTCTCTCGCGCGGCCGGGCGGGCGCGTGCTACTGTTTGCTCACAACGACCCGGTGCTGCAGCTCGAATTTCCTGCCGCGGCCGTGGGCGTCGAAGAGAAGGAGATTCTCGGCAGTTACAGCGCTTCGGTCGGTGACCAGGCTGAATCAGCCGCTCTGGTTTTCGGGCACAAGTTGCCGTTGCGGGAAATGATCTCGCATCGCTTCCCGCTGGAGCGCATTGCGGACGCGCTGGAACTGGCGGCGCATCCGGAACGCGATACCCTGAAAGTGATGATCGCGCACCAATGAGCAAGTCAGAAAAAAACGGGCACATGACAGCGGCGGTCCTCTACGGCTCCGAGGACGTGAAGATCGAGCGCGTGGATATCCCGCGTCTGGCCGCGGACGATGTGCTGGTTCGCGTGGAAGTCGCGCTCACGTGCGGCACCGATTTGAAGGTCTGGAAGCAGGGCTTTCACGAGCGCATGATTCAGCCGCCCGCACTTTTTGGCCACGAGCTTTCGGGAACCGTGGAAGAGAAGGGCTGCGCCGTGAATGGCGGTGTGCGAAAAGGCATGCGCGTGGTGCCTTCCAATTCCGCTCCCTGCAATCAGTGTTTCTTCTGCCGCAAAGGCCAGCCTAATCTCTGCGAGGACCTGCTATTCAATAACGGCGCATACGCTGAATATATTCGAATCCCGGGAAGAATCGTCCGCGAAAACATGCTTGAGATTCCGGACAGCGTCTCGTTCCTCGACGCCGCCATCGTCGAGCCTCTCGCCTGCGTTCTTCGCGGGATTCACGAAACCGGAATCCATGATGGTGATACCGTGGTCGTCATCGGCTGCGGGCCGATTGGGCTGAAATTCATTCGAATTCTTTCCGGGCGCCACGTGCGTGTCATCGCCGTCGGCAAGCGCGATAGTCAAGTTCGAGCCGCGGAGCGGCTGGGCGCGGTCGCGGCATACGATGTCTCCAAAATCGACGACCCGGTGAGCCTGGTGCGTCAATTAACCGAAGGCGGACGCGGCGCGGACGCCGTGATTGAAGCAGTCGGGCAGGCGGCCACGTGGCAATGGGCGCTCCAGATGGTGCGCAAGGGCGGCACCGTGAACCTCTTCGGTGGATGCCCGCGAAACACGGAAGTAAAGCTCGATCCGGCGGCGTTGCACTATTCCGAGATCAGCATCAAGTCCACGTTTCACCACACGCCGCGATTCATTCGCGAAGCCCTCGATACCATCGTGCGCGGAGATATTCGCGCCAGCGACTTCATCACTGGTGAAGTCCCGCTCGAGGAGCTTCCCGGCGTGTTTGAGCACATGAAGAATCGCAACGGCGAGCTGAAGACCGCGATCATTCCCTGAGCGTCTTCCAATTCCTTCGCCGCGATCCATACGCCAGCCGATTTGATGTTGCCAACTCCCGAACTCGAAATCGCGCGCAACCTGCCTCCCGAGGGCTGCAGCCCGGAGGAAGCGCAGCGCTACACTCGCTGGCTTGCGACGCACCACTACGAGAATTTCGGCGTGGTCTCGTGGCTCCTCCCGCGCCACTTGCACCAACACTTCTACAACGTTTACGCCTATTGCCGCTGGTCGGACGACCTCGGGGATGAGATTCCGGATCGCGCTCGGGCGCTCGAGTTGCTGAGCGCATGGGAAGAAGACCTGCGCCACTGTTGGCGCCATGGCGAAGAGCCCTGTCATCCCGTCCTCATCGCGCTGCGCGAGACGGTTCGTGCAAAGCAAACTCCGCTTCGTCATTACCTGGATTTGCTGCGCGCGTTCCGGCAGGACCAGAAGACGCAGCGCTACGCCACGTGGGATGGCGTCCTAGGGTATTGCACCTATTCGGCGAATCCCGTGGGGCGCCTGGTGCTGCATCTGTGCGACTACCGCGACGACGAGCGGCAGCGACTTTCGGATTTCACATGTACCGCTCTGCAGCTGGCGAACTTCTGGCAGGATGTTTCGCGCGACCTCGACAAGGGCCGCATCTATATTCCGCTCGAAGAGCTTGGCAAGCACGGTTTGACCGAGGCGGACATCGTTTCGCGGCGCTTTGATTCGCGTTATGTCGCCCTCATGAAGTCCTTGATCGCTCGAACGCGCGAGCTGTTTGACTCTGGCCTGCCTTTGGCGCAGCGCGTGGATAGCGGGCTGCGCACGGATATCGAACTCTTCAGCCGCGGTGGGATAGCGACACTGGATGCGATCGAAGCATCGGGTTACAACACGCTTTCGCACCGGCCATCGCTTTCGAACTGGACTAAGGTTCAGTTACTCGGGCGAGCGCTTACGACGCGAGCTTTCGCGCGCCAGGCTGGCCCAGACGACAATCGTCCAACTATTGTTGCGACGCTGACCCCGCCAGATGTCCGATCCGCAAGTGCATCCGGTGTCGTGGCAGCGCGCGAGCCTCAACCTGAGGTTGCTTTTGTGGTTGCCTCCTACGCCGAATGCAATCGCATCGCGCGCGCGGCGCGGAGCAGCTTCTATCTCGCGTTTTTCGGCTTGCGCAAGGAAAAGCGCAACGCCCTCTGCGCCCTTTACGCCTTCATGCGCCTGGTGGACAACGTCTCGGACGAGCCCGGCGATGTCGAATCGAAACGCCGCGGCCTCGCGCATTGGCGCGCGCTGCTTGACGAAGCTGCGTCAGGCCGCACCGAGGGCCACGCGATTCTTCCTGCGCTCTCCGATACGATTGCTCGCTTCGAGATTCCCACGCGCTACTTTCACGACTTAATTTTGGGCGCGGAAATGGACCTGACGGTGGCGTCCTATGCTACATTCGATCGTCTCTCGGAGTATTGCTACCGCGTCGCGGGCACCGTCGGGCTTACCTGTCTGCACGTTTTCGGCTTTCGCGACCCGCGTGCTCCGGATTTGGCCGAGCGCCTGGGCCTGGCGTTCCAGCTCACGAATATTATTCGCGATGTGCAGGCGGATTATGAGATGGGGCGCGTCTACTTGCCGCTGGATGATCTCGCGCGGTTCGGCATTCTCGAGCAGGATTTACGCGGTCCGCTGAAACCGCCCCTTCGCGATCTGCTGGCGTTTGCCGCGGATCGTGCATGGCGTTTCTATGAGGAAGGCGCTCCGCTGGTCGCGCAAGTGGACCCGGACAGCAGGGCGACCTTGTGGGCGTTGATCCGGACGTACAGCAGCTTGCTCGCGCGGATCGAAGAGCGCGGGTTCGATGTTTTCTCCTCGCGCGTCTCCCTTTCGAGCGCCGAAAAATTACAATTTCTCCTGACGGCTGGGATGACGGGCTGGTGGAAGAGGGATGCCATCGCAAAGCGTTCTGGTGATCGGCGGCGGTCTGGCGGGCCTGGCCTCCGCCGTCGCGCTGGCTGAAGCAGGAGTCGAAGTCCAGTTGTTTGAGAAGCGTCCGCACCTGGGCGGTCGCGCCACTTCTTACACCCTGCCTGACGGCACCGAAGTGGACAATTGCCAGCACGTGACGCTCGGCTGTTGCACGAACCTCGCGGATTTTTATCGACGTGCCGGGGCCGGCGGGAAAATACGTTTCTACGACCGTCTCTATTTCGTGGACGGCGCGGGGCGCCGCTCGACGATCGAAGCGTCGAAGCTTCCACCGCCGCTGCACATGGCCCCGTCGTTTCTTTTTTTTGGCGCTCTGACCTTCGCGGACAAACGAGCTATCGCGAAGGCGCTACTCGCGATCGCGTGGTCGGGCGGCAGGCCGGCGGAAATCGATTCGCTTTCGATGCTTGATTGGTTGAAGCGCATGAAGCAAACGCAGGGTGCGATCGAACGTTTCTGGCGCGTGGTGCTGGTCAGCGCGCTCGATGAAGAGCTGGGGCGGACGGACGCGCGCTACGGAATCGAAGTTTTCTGGAAGGCGTTTCTTGGCAGCCGGGGCGGGTATCGGGTTGGCATTCCGTCGGTGCCTCTCGGCGATCTCTACGAAGGCTGCCGCGAGGCCATCGAGCGCCGCGGGCGTCCGGTGCGTTTGCGCTCTGGAGTTCGCGAGATTCGCATTCGCCACGGCCGGTTCGCGGGTGTCCTGCTTGAAGATAGCTCGGAGGTTTCGGCGGATGCCTGCGTCGTTGCCGTGCCGCACAACACGCTGCTCGGGCTGCTACCGAAGGAGATGGGCGAGCCGGGCGGAATGCTGGAGGGCCTGCAGCACATTCGGAGTTCTCCGATCACCGGCGTTCATTTTTGGTTTGACCGTGAAGTGATGAAGGAACCGTTTCTCACGCTGCTCGATCACACGACTCAATGGGTGTTCAACAAGACGCTTTTGTACGGGGAAGCGGCCACAGGCGGCCAGTACCTGCAACTGGTCATCAGTGCGTCGTATGATTTGGTTCCGCGTTCCCGGCAGGAAATCATCGATCTTTGCAGGCGAGAATTGGCGGACATCCTACCCGCTTCGCGCGAGGCCAATCTCAGGAAGGCCACGGTGATTAAAGAGGTCATGGCGACGTTTTCGCCCGAGCCTGGCGTGGACCGCTACCGCCCCACGCAGAAAATCGGCGTGGAGAATCTGTTTCTCGCGGGCGATTGGACCCAGACCGGCTGGCCTTCGACGATGGAAGGCGCGGTCCGCAGCGGCTATCTGGCGGCGGAGGCGGCGCTCACCGGCTTAGGCCGGCCGCAAACGTTCCTGCAACCGGATCTGCCTTTCGAGGGATTTTCGAAATCATGGGCGGAGCGAAAGAATTCGCGCGGATAGAGAGCTAGTGGAAACCGGGCACGATGGGAACGGGCCAGCTCATTAACCAGCGGTCACAGCGCTTTTTTGTACTCTACGCGAAGATGCCGTTTGACACAGGGCTTTCCGGGGTATCATGGGACAACCCCCAGGAGGATTTTCATGGAGCGGAAGTATAGGCAGCGGGGTTATAGCGACCGCGAAGCCGAAGATAAGAAACGTGCGCGCACAGAGCGACCCGACCGGCCGAGCGAGCCGCGTCCGAAGCAAGACATGCTTGGGCCGCGCACGCCGCGGATGGTCGGAACGGTGATGAGGGCTCGGTGTTCGAGTTGCGGCGCGGTGCTTGCGCCGGGGTTCGATCAGAACGGTGCATGTCCTCGCTGCAATTTTGAGCTGCATTCGTGTAAGCAGTGCGTTCACTTCGATACGGGAAAGCAGTTCGAATGCACGCAGCCGATCACAGAGCGAATTGCGAAGAAGGACGCGAAGAACGATTGCACCTTCTTCGAGTTCCGCATGACGGTCGAGAAGGACACTTCGCCGGTGACGTACGCTACGAACGCTCCCGCGGCTCCTGCTGCCGCCAGACCCAACGACGCGCGCACGGCTTTCGAGAACCTCTTCAAGAAGTAGCTCCCTTGAATTTCGACTGACGACATTTCCGCGTGTGGAGGTGTGTGCGCCGAATTCGCGCGCAGGTGTCGCCGCCAGTCAAGGCTCTATTTGGGCGGAAGAGGAAAGAGGGTCGGCTCGCTGGAAGGCGCGTCCGCGATGGCTTCCAGTTCAGGGTAACGATGGCGGAGCGGCTCAGGGACCTTGACCTTGTTGTGCGTGAGCATGTGGATCAATTGCAGCGCGTTGACGACGCCCTTGCCCTCAAAATGATTGTTCGTGATCACAAAAGTAGTCTTCGTATGCTCGGCGACATGCTCGATTCGCCGTGCCCAGGGCAAAAGCTCCTGCTCGGAATAAAGATAGTTGTAGCGCTCGTAGCCGGGCATATCCGGGTCGTCGCTGAACCAAGTATCCTCGCGGCGCCCGTGCAATCGGACGTAACCCAGCGCCGAAGTGGCGCGTTCGCCCGGCTTGATCGAACGGCCGATCAGCGGTTGGTCAATGTTGCAGATTCCGACGCGGCGTTCGTGCAGAAATTCGTAAAACTCCGGCTGCGCCCAGGACGAATGCCGCACTTCGACGACGAGAGGATAATCGCTGAACGTACCGAGAATCTTCCTCAGGCGTGCAAGATTTTCAGTCGTGTTGTGAAACGAGAAAGGAAACTGAAGCAGGACCGCTCCGAGACGTCCTGCGGCCTGGAGCACGTCAAAGCCGGTGCGAACCAGTCTCTCATCGGCGGCAGTCGCTCCCTCTTCGTGGGTAAACTTCTGCCAAAGCTTGGCGGTGAAAAGAAATCGTGGATTGGCCGCAACGCGCTCGAGCCACTGCGCCACCATCTCCGGCCGAAGCGGATTGTAGAACGACGTATTGATCTCGATTGTGTCAAAGAATTCGGCGAGATACGCCGCCTGGTGGAATCCGCGCGGGCGCCGGGCGGGGTAGACGATTCCGCTCCAATCGGAGTAGGACCATCCGGCAGGGCCGACGAGAATCCCGCCCGGCTTTGCACCGCTCGAGTTTGATTTCGATGGCATGAACGACTGGCCGGCAGCCTCATATCGAGCGTATGACGCAGTCCGCGGGGATGTCAATTCGCGCGATGGCGACCGCCGTAGTTGCGTGGCGCGGTCCCCGGCGATACTCTGGACGTGCCGCCATGCGAAGGCCGCCTCAGGTTGCCGTCCAATTCGCCAGAAGGTGCCTCAATGAAAATCACCTACAGCCAAATCGAAGCTGCCGATCGCGCGTCAATTGAGAAAGAGTTTGCGCGCCATATCGAGAAGCTCAACCGCTTGCTGAAACGGTACGATCCCGATCTCGTTCAGCTCCACTGCACGCTTGAAAAGACGCCGCACCGGATCGAGTTCGCCTTTTCCCTGAACCTGACGCTTCCGTCCGGATCGCTGCAGGCAACCGGCCGCGGCGCGGACGCCCGAGCGGGCGCGAAAGTCGCGTTCGCCGAAATTGAAAGCCAGGTGAAAAAGCACCAGGAAAAACTGCGCAAGGACTACGTCTGGAAACGAAAACGCCCGCGCGGCGTCTTGAAACCCGGTGAAGCCCCGTACGCGGACTGAGGCGGATTGGCAAAATCACCGGATCCTGGCGGGGGTAGCCCGTTTCGCATGCACACGCCAGAATCAAACGCCGTTCGAAGCTGACGCTGTGAGTAGCCCGTGATCGCAGCGGCGGCTGCACAGCGTCTCGAATGAAAGCCCGCATCCACCGTTACCAACTTCTGGTGTACCCGATGCTCGTCGTGGTGTACCACGGAGCCGTCACGATTTTATTGAACGTCTCCTGAATCCATATGGAATGGTGATCGGTGAAGTGAATGACGGCGCCTAAGGAATCACCGTTGTAAAAGTGATTCTGAACGTGGGTGTTGCCGGTGAAGCTGCTGATGCCCACTTGGACCCATGTAAACGCGCTAACTCGTTTCGTCTTGGGCAGGCCGAAATTCTTCATGATCCCAACGCTCTCCGTGTGCGAGCCGAAATCGGAATGCCAAAACCCGGGACCGGCGTCCTCATACGTGTACGCGAACGTAATCTCGTCTCCGATTGGATCTTTCTTCAAAAAACCGAAGGTGTGACCGATGCCTATATCGTAGTTCGCCTTGGGCAAGAGCCCCGGCCGCACGAAGTCTGATCCGAGCATGATGAATAGGTCCGTGCTCGTCCCCGCATCTTGCGTACTGGTAGGAGTCGAAGTTTGCGGTTGGTCCTGCGCCTTACAGGCGGGGAGCAGGATCGACATGAGACTCGCGGCAAAAATGGTTCTTACAACCCTCCTGGACAAAGTAACGACAGGCACCATTGGTGTCGCCCCTGAAGAGTAGATTTAAGATTCCTGGGACCCTGCAACGTCGGAAACCGATTACACACCCTTGAACCTACGGAATGCATAAGTGCGCCATAAACTTTTCGTAACGTTGCGTTTGTGACTCGCGGGTTCAATTCTTTTCCGCGCAGGGTGCGGTGTGATCAAGCGAAGAGAGGTTCGGAAAGTTACTTCTTCGGGCGGACGGGGTCGGCCTTGGCGGGGTTCTCGAAGCGATATCCCACCCACGGGTCCGTGACAATGTAGCGATGCTTGCGCGGATCTGGCTCGATCTTCTTGCGCAGCTGGTTGACGAGGACGCGCAGGGACTCCATCTCTTCTCCGTAGTCCGGACCCCAAACCGTTTGGAGCAACCAACGATGAGTCAAAGTTTTCCCCTCGTTCATCACGAGCTGGCGCAACAACTCGAACTCCTTCGGAGTCAGATGAACCGTACGCCCCTTTGCGGCGACGGTGCGCCTTTCGAAATCGACGCGCAAGTCGGGCGATACAAAAAGAGGAAGAGCCTCCGATCCGGCCCGGCGCAAATTCGCGCGCACGCGAGCAGTAAGCTCTTCCGCGCCGAAGGGCTTGACGATGTAGTCGTCCGCGCCAGCATCGAACGCCTGCACTTTGTCGCGTTCGCTGCTCCGTACGGTCAGCATGATGATAGGGATATCACTCGTGCGGCGAATCTCTTTGCAGGTCTCGAATCCAGACATGCCGGGCAGGTTCACATCCAGAAGAATCAGCTCGACGCGCTCTTTGCGGATCAAATCGAGCGCTTCCTCGCCCGACCGCACGTCGATGACCACGAAGCCCTGCGGGATCAGGATTGCGCGCAAGGCCCGACGGATCTGAGGGCTGTCATCCACGATCAGAACCGGTTCGGCATTCACGGCCGCACCGGGCAGCCGCATTGTCGTGGCAGGCTGAAGAACTCCGGCAGTTTGCATTGGCTTTCACTCGTCATCGCGAACCCATGGGCCCACCGCACCGCCGGAAGCAGCGATTCAAGCCTTCACATTTCGCTTTGCCGATTTCTTCAGCACGGGTTCAAACCGATAGCCGAACTGATGCTCGGTGTGAATGTAGCGAATACGATCCGGATCCTTCTCAATCTTTCTACGCAACTGATTGATTGTGACCCTGAGGCGCTGAATTTCGCTGGTGTATTTCGGCCCCCACAAAGATTGGAGCAATATTTGGTGCGAAACCGGCTTTCCCTCATGCAGCATGAGGTATCGCAAGAGCTCGAATTCACTTGGCGTGAGATGCACCTGCTCCGAGTCAACGATCACTCGGCGGCGCTCGAAATCAACCTTCAAGCCGGCGGACTCAAACACGGCAATCGTGTCCGAGCCAGACGTTCTTCTTCGCAGCGCGTGGATGCGTGATAGGAGTTCCTGGATGCCGAAAGGCTTCACAAGATAGTCGTCCGCACCGGCGTCGAACGCTTGCACTTTGTCTCCTTGCGTACGAAGAACGCTGATCACCAAAATCGGGACGTCGAAGATTACGCGAATTCTCCGGCAAGCTTCCAGGCCGCCGATGCCCGGCATTTTCAGATCCAGCAGAACCAAATCCACGGCGCCGCCCGATTGAACTTCCTCTAAAGCTTCCTCCCCCGTGCGCGCTTCGACCACGACGTATCCCGCACTGGTCAGAGTCGTACGCAAAGCACGGCGAACCTGCGGATCATCATCTACCAGGAGAACTTTCGCGTGATTCGTCGGAGCGCTTTTCACCGGCGGCGGTAAGTGCGATGTCTCTATCAAGTGTGACATCTCCTTGCACCGATCCCTGATGCGCTTGGAGCGCCGACCAGAGTGTCACACGAGTGAGATAAGAAACCCGTTAACCATTCCTAAGGATTATGTAAGCCACAGCGCATTAGGAAGTCATACGTTTCGCGTAAGCGATTCAGTGCCGCCTGTCAATTCACCCAATCACTTCATTGAGTTTGACCGTAAGTACAGGTGACCTTACCTTGTGCCTCACTTTATTTTGACAATTATGCAATTTACGAATGCGAGGACTGTGGGCGCGTGAAGCCGGCCCCGCGAAACAATTGTTGGAGCAAGAGTGAGGCCAACGACGCGAAGTGCGGCCCTTCATGAAGTGAAGATGGGCAACGAGAAGGGTAACCATTTCGACCCGTCAAGCGGCGCGCGCATTTTTACGAAAACCTTATCGCGCGCTTATGCATTCCGTAGGTGCGAAGAAGTTTAATGGCGAAGATCGAGCCGGAGTTGCCACAACGTGAACTTGAGCGAAAACGGATTTGCGGATTTGCATGGCAGCACAATCGAGCCTGCTGCGCAACGGAGTCTTCGTTGGGATCTGACTCGAGCGGACGGCCGTCCAGTGCCGCCCGTTCGGTCAGGCGCTTCGCGGACGCAGGCGCCGTCTCGGCCACGGCGCCTGCAAAAACTTCACAGCGAGTTCATTAAAGGATTCGCTAACGGTTGCCGAAGAGAAATCAGTAGTTAACGACAACTCAGGGAGGCACATCTTGAACAGAACAAGCTGCACACTTCAACCAGAAAGGGATCGAGGCGTAACAATCGCGAAAGCTCCGTTGCGCAGGACTGCGGAGCTTCTAGCTCTTGCGTATGTACTTGTCCTCGTGTTCGCATTTGCACACGTCTCGCGATGTTACGCACAGGTACAAACCCAAACTCCGGTCCGGGCGCAATTGGCTGGCCTCAACGATGCTGCGCAGCCGCCGCCTGCCGCATCCACAAATGCCCCGCCTGCCGCGACGACTGCTGGTGCCGCGACCAACAACACCGCGTCCGACAAGTCTGCAAACGCTTCGGAGTCCGAGGCAACGGCCGCGATCACGAAAGAGCTTGAGGCCATGGAAAAGCGCATCGAGGAACTTGAGGCGGCACTAAAGGCCCGCGATGCGGCAGCTGCGGCATCAGCTCCAGTGCAGCCAACGGCGGGTACTCCCGCAAACGCAGATGCGCAAACGCAGGTTGTGACCCCGCCGCCAGCGGATTCCGCTGCCGCAGCTGGACCAAATATTGGCGCAGAAACAACAACAGCGTCGGCGCCCTTTCCCGGCGACTGGACCTGGCTGAACGGCAACCCGCGTACCAAGGACACGCCGCTGGCTACAAAGTACTTCACTCCTGAGTTCAGGTCAGACGTCAATTACACCGAAGACTACAACCAACCGAAGGACCACTCGCTTGGCGGGTCAACCGAGACCTTCCGGAGCGGCGAGGTCTCATTGGAGCAGCTGAGCTTCGGCGGTGATCTGCGCATTGACAACGTTCGCGGCCGAGTCTTGACGATGTTCGGGCTATTTGCCACGACGACGCCGCGGAATGACGGCAGCGCGGGTGTTGGCCAATGGGATTACAACGATGCATACAGATACGTCTCGGAAGCGTGGGGCGGATATCACTTCAACGTGAACCACGGGCTCAACATCGATGCGGGGATCTTTGTGTCGTACATCGGCCTTTTCAGCTACTACAACTTCGACAACTGGACATATCAACCGTCTTACGTTTCTTCCAACACGCCGTGGTTTTTCAACGGCGTGCGGATACAGTGGTTCCCCACGGACAAACTGAAAATTGAGCCCTGGATTATCAACGGCTGGCAATCGTACGCAAAAACTAACGGCCACCCGGGTTTGGGAGGGCAGATTCTATGGCGTCCGAAGGAGTGGGTTTCGATGGTCTTCAACAACTACGGCATGGGCACCGATACGCTGGGTGTCCCTGGACGCTCGCGCATTCACACGGATGATAGCCTCGAAGTCAGGTACTACAACAATCCGGAAAATCTTGGCCTGGACAAGATGGCCTTCTCATTAACAGGCGACCTAGGGTGCGAGTATGGCGGTGGCGTGAGTTGCCACAACGACAGCAATGGCCATCCGAAACAGATGTTCGCAGGGTGGATGCTCTACGATCGTATGTGGTTCCACAAGGATCTATTCGGGATAACTCTCGGCGGCGGAAAGATGGATAATCCGGGCCGCTATCTGACCCTCCTGCCCCCGATCAATGGCGCAACCGCGGTCTCTGGCTCGCCGTATTTCATCGCAAGTCCAGGGGCTCCCATGAAAGCCTGGGATAGCACGGTTACGCTCGACTGGATGCCCTCTCAATTTGTGACCTTTCGCTTCGAGACGGGATACCGCTACTCGAGCGTACCTTACTGGACAGGCCGTGGGGGAATCACGCCTCCTGGTGGCAACGTCGCGCCTATAGCTAACAACGGAGTCGTAGGTACCGGTGCGAGTTACATCTGCACGAATGGAGCGACGTCCGCGGTTTCTGACTTTACACCGTCGGGAAACGGCTTTACCACGGACAACGCACTCGGTGCCGTCTCAGCCTCCTGCAACGCACAATACAGCACCTCAACCAGCACCTGGACATCCTGGCAGCCGGATCTCCGGAAAAGCCAGTTGGTGAACACCATCTCCATCATGGTTAAGTTCTAGGCAATGAGATGAGCGACATGAGACAGGGCGGCGTTCGAACTTGTTTTGAAATCGAACGCTGCCCGCGTCTCTCGAACGCGCTCGCTTCAGGCGCTGACGCTTTACAAATCCTTGAGGCGTTGCTTATCACTTTCGTAGACGTGACGGTGTCCAATGGATTTCGTTCGCGAGGAAAACTGCAGCAAGCGGTCAGGTAACGTCCGAATGAAAAGTGCATCGAGGCAAATAACCATTCTCCTTATCGCGATGGTAGGCGTGAGCGTGGTTCTTGCGAATAGCGCGCGTGGCTGGGCTGCGTCGCGCGAGGGTGAATTGGCATCCGCGATAGCGGCGGACCCTTTACCAAACGTTCTGTCCACGCCCGAGAGTGGCCTTCTCATGGGAATTACGATGGCGGACTTCACGGGTGACACGCATCCCGATCTTGCAACGGTCGAATTGAATGGGTTCGATTCAGTTAACGCGCTATACGTGGTCGAGGTTCGGTTTTCAGAGGGTGGGCGTCAGTTGCTGCGACTAACCGCTCCGTTCGGTGGCCTACTTATAACTGCCAAGGACGTGACGGGTGACGGGAATCTAGACCTGGTGATCCATGCTGCGCGATCTGGCGCGCCTCTAACCGTTTTTCTAAATGACGGCAGCGGCCATTTTACCGCAGCCGAGCCGACCGCTTTCACAGATGTCGTCCGGCAAACTACTTCCGGACAGGAATTTACGACGGAGCGTTTCTACTTTAACGCCACGCTCATTTCGCCAAAGTTGAAGACGATCAACTGTCATAGCGCGTCCGAGCGCCATCCCCGAGAACAGGGTCGCTCTTATTTCTACGCAACTTGCCAAGCTCCGTTTCATCGAGTTGTTCCCTTCGGCTTGGACCGGGCCCCACCCACGATCGCGTAGGTATTCATTCAGACCGCTGCGAGGAGTTTCGAGACGACTTAATCAGTCCGAGCATTACGGGTGTATCCGATTATGGTCGCAAAGAAGCTCGGTCTTGTTTGGGAGGGAAGATGCACAGTAATAAGTCTTGCATGGTATTGCCTTTGCCTATTGTGGCCGTGCTGGTAGCCCTGTTTGTGTCCGGCTGTGGCACGAAGGACAACGTGGCGGCTGAAGCTCCGCCTCCTGCAACCGTGGTCCAAGGTCTGGATGTAACGCATTTCTCCGTGGACCATCCGGAGCGGTACCCACTGGCAACGGCGGCGCGGTACGAAGCCCCGTCAAAATTGGTGGTGACGGGGTCGGTGTATCCCGACGTCTCCCGCACGGTTCCGGTCGTCACCTTGGCCTCCGGTCGCGTCGTCGATATCCGCGCGCGTCTCGGCGACACGGTCAAGAAGGGGCAGGTGCTCTTGCGCATACGCAGCGACGACGTTGCGGGAGGATTCGACGCCTACCGCAAGGCCGTCTCGGATGAGCTTCTCGCGCGAAAGCAGTTGGATCGAGCCAAGCTGCTCTACGAACATGGCGCCATTGCGACGCAAGACTTGGAAGTCGCCCAGGACACCGAAGATGACGCAAAGGTCACCCTGGATACCTCGACCGAGCATCTGAAATTGCTTGGGAATGACCCTGACCATCCCAATGGAATTGTCGACATAACGTCTCCCGTCTCTGGACAGATCACCGACCAGGAAGTGGTGAATGGCAGCACCATACAAAGTTATTCGGCCAATCCATTCACGATTTCAGATCTTTCGGACGTCTGGATCGTCTGCGATGTGTATGAGAACGACATCCCGACAATTGGAGTCGGTCAGGGGGCTGAAGTTCGTCTCAATGCATATCCGGATACGGTTCTGAAAGGTCGAGTCACCAACATCGGAGCGCTCCTCGATCCCACCATTCGGACCGCGAAGGTCCGCGTTGAGATTCCGAATCCTGGAACGATGATGCGCATTGGAATGTTCGCGACGGCTACGTTTTACGGTTTGAAAAAGCAAACGTACACGTCGGTGCCGGCCACGGCGATCATTCATCTGCACGATCGTGATTGGGTCTATATGCCGGCGCCCAACAACATGTTCCAGCGCGTGGAAGTGAAGAGCGGAGATCAATTGCCGAACCAGATGGCGCAGGTTCTGTCCGGATTGCAGCCAGGGCAGAAGGTCGTGACGAACGCGCTGGCGCTGCAGACCGCCATCGACAATGAGTAACGCTCATATCGAGATGCCAAGTACAGGGCCCGGAAGATGATTCGCGTTCTAGTAGATTTTGCGCTGAACAACAAATTCGTTGTGCTCGCGCTGGCGGTGCTCCTGACGCTGTGGGGCGCTGTCTCATTTCACAACCTTCCGGTTGAAGCCTACCCGGACATCGCCGACAACTACGTCTCAATCATCGATCAGTGGCCCGGTCGTTCCGCCGAGGAAGTGGAGCAACAAGTCACGATTCCAGTCGAGATCCAAATGAACGGGATTCCGCACCTGACCGTGATGCGTTCTGAATCGCTCTTTGGTCTCTCGCTGATCACGCTAGTCTTCGACGATCAATCCAGCAACGACTGGAACCGGCAAAAAGTCCTCGAACGAATGACGCTCGTCACCGTACCTCAAGGTGTGCAGCCGCAGATCGGCACCGATTGGAGCCTCACCGGCCAGATATATTGGTACACCATCCGCAGCACGAATCCGCAGTACGACCTCATGGACATGCGGAGTATCGAAGACTGGGTCCTACTGAAGGAATTCAAATCCGTGCCCAACGTAGTGGACGTGAGCGATTTCGGNNGTCGAAAGCGGCATGCAACAAGTGAACGTTCGTGCGCTCGGGCTCGTCCGCAATTCGCAGGACATCGAGCAAACCGTTTTGACGAACAAGGCCGGGACGCCCATTCGCATAAAAGACATCGCCGAGGTCGGTTGGGGGCCGCGGATCCGATTGGGACATATGGCCCGCGCCACTCACCGCCCCGACGGCGTTATTGTCGACGAGGACGATGTCATTGAGGGCGGCGTGCTGATGCTCAAGGGCGCGGAGGAAGGGCCCACGCTCGAAGGGATTCACCAGAAGGTGGATGAACTCAATACGAGGATTTTGCCGGAAGGGGTCAAGGTCGTCCCGATGCTGGATCGGAGCGATCTACTACGCTACACGCTGCACACCGTGATGGATAACCTCGGCGAAGGAATGATCCTGGTGACGATCATTCTCCTGATTTTCCTAGGCAATGTGCGTGCAGCGATCATCGTTGCCCTGACGATTCCGTTTGCATTGCTCTTCGCTTCGATTTGTCTCGACCTAAGCCACATTCCTGCCAACCTGCTCTCGTTGGGCGCGCTCGATTTCGGAATGGTTGTGGATGGCGCCGTCGTCATGGTCGAAAATATTGTTCGACATCTCAGCCACCACAAGAATGGCGGCGTTGCGAAGAGCCCTATGGACGCCATTCGTGAGGCGTGCCACGAGGTTCAGCGTCCGGTCTTCTACGCCATCCTGATCATCATTACGGCCT
The DNA here is from genome assembly GCA_003166795.1 of Acidobacteriota bacterium. Classification (GTDB taxonomy): domain Bacteria; phylum Acidobacteriota; class Terriglobia; order Acidiferrales; family UBA7541; genus Palsa-295. The sequence goes on from PMUS01000027.1 coordinate 34,794, forward strand.
ACATGCCGATTTTCACGCTGCAGCGCGTCGAGGGCCACCTCTTCAAACCCATGGCTTGGACCGTTGCTTTCGCGCTGCTCGGGGCCATGACGTTTTCCATCCTGATCGCGCCGGTCCTGGCCAGCATCCTGTTTCGCGGCGAGGTCAAGGAATGGCGAAATGTCGCCATGGTCTTTCTCACCGATCGATATCGAAAGTCGCTCCGGTGGGCCGTCGATCATCGCGTGTTTACTTTGGGGGTTGGCGTTGTTTCCTTAATTGCCGTGCTTTTTCTCACCTTCAGCGGGATTATCGGCTCCGAGTTTCTGCCTCATCTTGACGAAGGAGCGATCTGGGCGCGCGGAACGCTTTCCAACAGCACCGGCTACACGGAAGGCACGCGCTTTGCCAATCAATCGCGACTTATTTTTGCCTCGTTTCCTGAAGTGACGACGGTCGTGTCGCAGTCCGGAGCGCCCGACGATGGAACAGACACTGGGGGATTCGGCGACACGGAATATTTCATTGATTTGAAGTCGAAAGATCAGTGGCGGCCGGTTTTCCGCAAGGACAAGGCGGAGTTAATTGCCGCCATGAACCGCGAAGTTTCAAAATTGCCTGGGGTCTTCTGGAATTTTTCGCAGCCGATCGAGGACAACGTGGACGAAACGCTCACGGGCACGAAAGGGGGCTTGGCAGCCAAACTCTTTGGCCCGGATTTGACTGTTCTCGAATCCAAAGCCGACGAAATGAAGGCCGTCATGGAGAAGATCCCAGGGGTCAAAGATCTTGGAGTTCAGCGTGATACGGGCCAGCCGAATCTCGACTTCACGATTGATCGCGCCGCCTGTGCCCGTTGGGGAATCAACGTCGCGGACGTACAGGATGCGGTCCAGACCGCCGTCGGCGGCAATGCCGTCAGTCAGGTCTTGCAGGGCGAGGCGGTTTATAACCTCGTTGTCCGCTATCAGCTGCCCTATCGGGACACCAGGGAAGCCATCCAGAATATTCGACTTCTGTCTCCCACAGGGGAGCGAGTCTCGCTCGGCCAGCTAGCCAAGGTCGAAATTCGAGATGGCGCCTATGACATCTACCGCGAAAAAAACACTCGGTACGTCGCAGTCCGCTTCGAAGTCCGCGACCGCGATCTCGGAACGACGGTTGAGGAAGCCATCGATAAAATCAATAAACAGGTCCAGCTCTCGCGCGGATACTACATTCAGTGGTCGGGCGAATATGAGAGTGAAAAACGAGCCGAAAGGCGCCTGCTGTTCATTGTTCCGCTTACGATTCTCCTGATCTTCGTCATTTTGTACACCATGTTTCAATCGTTCAAATGGGCGCTGCTTATCCTTGCTAACGTCGCCATGGCTCGCATTGGAGGCTTGGTCGCGCTGCTCGTGACCGGCACTTTCTTTAGCGTGTCCTCTGGCGTAGGATTTCTCGCCCTGTTCGGCGTGTCGGTGCAAACCGGCGTCATCATGCTCGAATATATTAATCAACTGCGTGCGCGTGGCTATGCGCCCGCGGAGGCCGCCGTCGAAGGAGCAATCCTGAGGCTTCGGCCGATCATGATGACGATGCTCGTGGCGACCTTTGGACTACTGCCGGCCGCGATGTCGCACGCCATCGGCTCCGACTCACAACGCCCGTTCGCCATCGTGATTGTCGGCGGACTGATGTCCGATCTGGCACTCAGCATTTTCCTGTTGCCCACATTGTACGTGTGGATTGCCCGCGACGGAGACAAGCTGCCTGAACCGGAGGCATCCCTTGAGGCTTAGACTTCAAATGAAAACTTCGCGCAGTCGCCGCGTCACCGCCGCGCGGTTCCTCATTGTGTGCTCAACGTTGCTGTATGCCGCTCCCGCGCCGATGGCTCGTGCTCAGGTTGCCGCGTCGTCGCAAGGGCCGGTCAAAATCACGCTCGACGACGCCATTCAATTGGCCCTGAAGCACAATCACAACCTGCTGGCGGCCCAAACTACAATTCAGCAGGACGAAGCCCTGGAAACACAAGCGAACCTGCGGCCGAATCCGGACATTTTCGGGGATTGGGAATACTTGCCACTTTTCACTCCCAGCATGTGGACCGGATCGTACCTCGAGAACTCGACGGAGGCGGACCTAGGCCTTAGTTATCTTTTCGAGCGCGGCAAGAAACGTCAACATCGCCTACAGGCTGCAAAAGACGTCACTGCGCAAGCGCGCTCTCTAGTTGCCGATAACGAACGCACTTTGACTTTCAACGTCTCCTCTCAATTCTTCAATGTCCAACTGGCCGAATCGACTCTCGAACTCGCCGAGAGAGATGTAAGAAGCTTTCAGCAGACCGTGGACATCAGCGAAGTTACGTACAAGGCCGGCGGTATGAGCGAGGACGATTTTCTAAAGATCGAGCTGCAATTGCTGCAGTTCCAGTCCGATTACGAGCAGGCGATGATGGCCAAGGACCAGGGACTCGACGATCTGCGAAACATGCTCGGATATGACTCGGTGCCTGCGGATTACGATGTGGCTGGTCTGTTCGATTACCAACCCGTGAACGCCAATCTCGAGGACCTTCAGATGAAGGCCTTGCAGGACCGGCCTGATCTTCGCGCGGCACAGCAGGGTGTTACCGCCGCAACGAGCCAGTGGGAATTGCAGAAGGCGGATGGCAAAGTGGACGTCACCGGTCAGGGCAACTATTCGCACGTCAACAGTATCAACACTGCGACCGTTTACGTAAGCGTTCCGCTGCCAGTCTTCAACCGCAATCAAGGCAACATCGCACAGGCGCGTTTTGCCATCACGCAGACGCAGGAACAGGAAAAGGCAACCAGCGAACAGGTGATGACCGATGTGCACGATGCCTACATGGGCCTAAAAGAAAACGATCGCATTATCGTCCTTTATCGCTCGAGATATCTGGATGTGGCCGACAAAGACCGCGACATCAGCGAGTTTGCCTACCAGCACGGCGGAGCGAGCCTGCTCGACTTCCTCGACGCTGAACGAAGTTACCGAGCGACGCAGCTCGCCTACCGCCAGGCTCTCGCTTCGTACCTGATTGCTCTCGAACAGCTTCGCGAAGCGGTGGGAACAAGGACTTTGCCTTGATTTCGATTGGAATCCTTGCGGAGATGTGTGGCCTCGATTGGCGAGCTGGCCTGCGAAAGGAGCCGACTCTTGACGAAGAATGAGGTTCGCACGCGAATCCTCCAGATCGGCATCGTACCGGCTGTCCGGGTTTCGTCGGAACACGTGGCACGCTTCGCCGCTGAGGCTGTGGCGGCAGGTGGGATTCCGATCGTAGAGATTGAGATGACGGTGCCGGGTGCGCTCGACGTAATCAAATACCTCGTTGAACACATTCCGGATATGACCGTGGGAGCTGGAAGTGTGTATGACGTCGAATCAGCACGCCGCTGCATCGGCGCGGGCGCGCAATTCCTCACAACCGACGGGCTCGACATGAGCATCATCGAATTCGCGAACAAAGAAGAAATAGCCGTGTGGCCCGCCGCGCTGACGCCAACCGAGGTTATCTCCGCCTGGAAGGCCGGTCCTGATTTCGTTAAGGTTTTTCCCTGCGCGCCGGTGGGGGGTGACAACTACATCAGGATTCTCAAGAAGGCGTTCACACACATTCCGCTGATCGCCGCCGGCGGCGTGAATCAACAGACAGCCCAGAAATTCATCGTGGCGGGAGCCAGCGCGCTCGGCGTGGGCGGAGAGCTAATTCCGGAGGATGCGCTGCGGCTCAAGCAAACGGCTCGCATTCGCGAATTGGCCCACCGGTTCGTGAAATTCGTGAAAGATGGCCGTGATCATCTCGCGGCGCTGAAAAAGAGGTCTCTGTCCGCCAAGTAGTGCCCGCACTCGACGCCATCTCACTGCTTTCAGATATCGCGACCGGCCCACCCTAAACGAGGAATTTACGGGAACCTTACGATTCCATTACGGTTTTCGTACGCGTGCCGGCCTAGCATCGCCAGGTCGAATGAGTCTGCTCATAACAACTTCGCTCCGCTCCGGTGACCTGCTCGATCACTACCGGCTCGAGCGCCTTGTGGCGTCTGGCGGTATGGCTTCCGTCTTCCGCGCGACGGACACCAAGACAGGCCGTCCCGTTGCCGTCAAGATCCCTCATCCTGACAAAGCCGGCAACGGTCCCGTTCTCGGTCGCTTCCACTCTGAAATTGAGATCGGGAGAAAATTGAACCACCCTGGACTTGTGAAGGTATTGCCCAACGACGGCGCCAGCCAGCGTTACGCCGTCATGGAATGGGTAGAGGGAAGACTGCTTCGAGAGATCATTGACGAGCAATGGAACCTGCCGATTGAACGGGCCATTCGAATCACGCTCTCGATCTGTGATGCGCTCGAGTACGTCCACGCCCATGGGGTTGTGCATCGCGATCTCAAACCGGAAAACGTCATGGTCGATGCCGAGGACAACATCAAGATTTTGGACTTCGGTATCGCCCGGGAAACAAGAGGGAACCTGTGGAATCGAGCGGTGCGTCAGGAGGCGATGGGGTCGCCGGGTTACGCGTCGCCGGAGCAGATAAAAGGTAAACGATCCGATGCCCGCGGCGACGTATATTCCCTCGCCCTAATGCTGTTTGAAATGTTGACCGGCGAAGTGCCGTTCTCGGGACTCGATCCCCTCACAGCCATGAACCTGCGGGTGCTGGTTGACGCACCGTCCCCGTGCGAAATCAATCCTGCGATCTCGCCGCGGCTACAGAGCATTGTCCATTGTGCTTTGGCACGCGACCCCGCCAAGCGCTACGCGAGCGCTCGGAAGTTCGCTTCCGACTTGTCGGCGACGCTTGCGGAAGAGCATCGAGCGCAGCCTCTGGAATCATTCGCCAACTTCTGACGACCGGTCGATTGGTAGGCTGAAACAAAAAATGGAACCCTCTCCTACCTTGCTGGTAGCGCCTATGGTGCCGGCGTGTGCTTCCACAATCGCCTTCGAGATAGCCAACCCCATTCCCGTTCCCTGGACACGGCAGCGGTGTTCCTCGCCCCGGTAGAATTTTTCGAAGATCCGCGCCAGTTCGTTCGGGCTGATTCCCGGCCCGCGGTCCGCGACGCTGAAAAAGACTAACCCGTGTTTTATTTCCGTGCGAATCGCGATGGGCGTTCCCGGAGAGGAGTAAATATCCGCATTGTTGATCAGGTGTACGAGCACCTTCGTTGCCCAAAACAGATCGGCCCTGATTGCCACCGCCTCATTCGCAATTCCACGTTCGATCGTCCTCGAGCCCAAAATCCCCCTGCAATCGTCCAGGGCCGCTTCAATCAGATCACCCACGGAATAGCGTCTGAAATCGAGCTGTGTTTCGCCGGATTCGAGCCGCGACATCTCGGATACTTCATCAACCAAGTGGTCGATTCGATCGCATCCTTCGTCGATCATCGTCAGGAGATCTCTGCATTGCTCCCGGTCAAAGTTCAAATCGGAAAGCATACCGGTTACGGAGATCTTCATCGCGGTGAGTGGTGTCCTGAATTCGTGCGTAATCGCATCCAATAACGCGGATTTCAGCCGCTCGTTCTCACGCAGCGCCTCGATTTTCCCTGCTTGCTCGATGGCGCGGGCGCGCTCGATCGCAATCGTCACAAGCGACCCCAAAGACTCGAGCGTCGCCATGGAAAGCGCTGTTTCTGCGATGGCGATACCTCCGATCACGTTGAGGCCCATTTGCAATGGCACAAAGGAAAGGCCCTTGTCCGGTTCGATCTGGACATCCCTACAACCAAGGCTGGTTTTCAGATGTCGGGCATCGATCTGGTGCGAACCGCCGGGCGAGTAGAAGATTGTCTGCGCCTCGGTAAGGAGAAGAGCCGCGGCTCGCGCACGAAAGGCGTCCACGATGTCCGAGGGTATCGCGTTGCACAGCGCCAGCGAGTCTCCCGCGCTAAGGAGTCTCTGGCTCACGTCGTACAACTGTTCGGCTTCTCTCCGCTGCGTGTGAGCCTCCTTCGTTTGGCGGCGCGCCCAATCCGAAAGCGAGCTTCCGACAACCGATGTAACAAGGAACGCGGATAGCGCCACCCAATCTCGAGAGTCAGTGATGTTCCAGGTGAAGACCGGGGGAATGAAAAAGTAATCGTAAGCCAACGTGGCCGCTACCGACATCAGAATCGAAGTCCTGAGCCCACCAACCGTAGATGCAACGAGAATCGCCAGCAGGAACGCAAAGCCCACCGTTGTCAGGTTGGCGAGCGGCACGTGTCGAAAGATCACCGTGATCAGGAGAACTACAGCGAGACCCACGACAGGGGGGCCAATGGTTCTCGCGAAACGCTTGAACTTCGAAGCGTCGCGCTCGTCCGAGACACTGCTTTCGGCGGAATCACCGCGGGCATGGCGAGGGAAAGGCGGCTGACGAAGCCCGAAAGAAGCAGCCGGGTCAGGAGTCACGGACTTGGAGGACACAGAATCACCGCCCGCCGGGCTTTTGGGGCCAGCTCGGCCATTCGACAAATTCGCTCGCTAAGATTAGAACATTCGGACGACAGGTCAAGCCCATTAAATTTATGGATTGGGCCGATACAAAAGAGCATAAAGAATCCCTTATCTTCATCTTATGCGGTTCTTAGCAACAACTTACGGAGTTCGTATCTGTGTTGTCTATGATTTCCCTCAGGAGACTTACACAACGCGAACTTCGCGCGGATTCGGTTGTTCGATTCTACCCGCGATGCGCGCTGTAGGAAGCGACAAAAGTCCCGAGGAGATATCATGATTAAGAACGCGATGTACCCAATTGTTGTTGTAGTCGGCGTTCTCGCACTGTGCTCGATGTTTGCCAGACCTGCCAGTGCACGACCGGTGTCGCAACACGTCACTCTGACTGGATACGTAAGTTGCACGACGTGCCTGATGCCGAATGCGTGCAAGTCCCAGACGCGGCTTTCCTGCACCCAGACGTGGATAGGCCAGGGGGCTTCCTACGTGCTCGTCGTCGGCGACATGCACTATCGGCTGTCAGGGTTCGAGAAGGAGTTGGCAAAGGCAGCCGCGGAAAATTCAGTCACGGTTAGCGGAGATCTAAATGGCACAGATCTCGTGGTCACAACCGTGGACACAGCGCACAAGGTAAAGTAGTTCGTGGTAACGCAGGCGGTTCACAACCTCAGTGTCTGTCCGAATGGCGTCGTAAAGGACGTGGGTCCGTCGTGGCGATTGGCGGCGTGTTTCGTTAATCGCCACGATGAGACTGTCTCCGGCGTCACGGACCGGCAGATAGCCGAGTTAATCGTTTCCCGTCGGCTGCAAACACGGAAACGATCAGATGATCGCCTAGCGGAACACCCTTGCCGTCCACCGTCATTTCACACGTAACAAAGGGTATGGTGAAATCACGTCTTGGGATGGGGGTACTCGTGGATCCAGAGCAGTGAGCAACAAGCGAGGATAACACAGCAGGCCTCAGTTCCATTCCATCCTTCCATTCGACCTGGAATTTCACTGAATACGAATCACCTTGAAAAATAGAGGAAGGCGAATCTGATAAGGCGGCGGTGCATCGGTCGCCTTCAATGCGAATGGAGGTTTGCAGCGATTCGGGATACTCCGTCACTACCTTGCCCCGTTTTCTGTACTCGAACCGATTGTCGATCTCGATTCGCTGTAGATCCTGGAAGAAAGTCCCGGACGTCACCGTGCCGTTCAGGGCAAGACATCCATCGTCCAGGTGCAGAAGCTGTGCGCCGAAATCAATTGTGCCGCCGTAGATTGGATTATTCCCGCCAGCACTCGCGCCCATGGGAGACGCGCCGACGATTAAGGTAAGGAGAATCGTTTGAAGGTAACGGCATCGGCGCACGGTTTCTCTCCCTGCAAAATGGGTGAAACTTGCCGTCGCGATCCTGGCGCCGGAATTCCTATTATTGTGTGTGTGGATTATATATGTGCGCGGAGAGCGGGCGAGAATCGTTTCTTTATATGACGCTCATCACATTCATGGATGAGGCCAATCCGCAATCGTTGCAGGCTAAACTTCTAGAGAAAACTTTGACGGGGAAATCTTCTCAGGTCCGTGCTACAGGAATTCTCAGCGGCCTCATGGGCGCCGTCAGTCGACGAAAATGTTTTATTTGATTGCGACAGGCAGTGAAACCTGGAGTGACTACGTTGTTCATTTCTTGGTTCCCACATTGCTTGGAAATATTATCGGGGGCGTGTCCCCGGTCGCGTTTCTAGGTCACGCGCAGGCAGTCGGGGGAAAAGAAACGTCGTAATGGGATAAGAGCAATTATCCACGCGCTGACGAGAATCGGTTCGGGCACAATTACGGCAAGCAATTAAATTTAATTTGGCCTTCACGCGTACGAAGCGACCAGTCTACATCGAGCGGATTTTCATATAGCGCACGAAGTCGGGCAACATGCTGAGAGCCACAATGATCACAACGAGTGCGATGGCACCGAGAACGTAGTATCCAATAGGCATAACTCCTCCTGGCACGCTTCCGATCCTATTCTTTCCACGGCCCGGCAAAACATACAGTAAAGCCTGTATTTTTTCCAGTGATCCTCGACGTAAGCTGGGTTTCTGAGGAAGTTTCTTCACGCCTGTGGTAACGAATGCGAGGCCTAAGAAAACCGCGACAGACGATTAGGGGTTTCGGTACAATCCCGCCGGGCGCCAAGCATCAACGGCGCGTGTTCGGTTGGCCGCAGAGGTGCCTGCCACCGCATGGGCGTCATAACCGAAATCGATGTGCTTTGGATCACCGCCGGCCTTGGCTGTGATGGCGACACAATCGCCATGACGGCGGCAACGCAACCGAGTCTCGAAGACCTTATCTTCGGCGCCCTCCCGTTTGTTCCCAAGATCAAACTGCATAATCCATTCCTCGCCTATGAAAATGGCGAAGAGTTCATGAAGGTGTTTCATCTGGCTGCGCAAGGGAAGATCTCACCTTTCATTCTGGTGATTGAAGGCTCAATTCCTAACGAGAGAAACAAGAGCGAGGGCTACTGGGCGACATTCGGAACAGACCAGAAAACGGGCCAGCCAATTCTCACGTGCGATTGGATCGACCGGCTCGCGCCGAACGCCTGGGCGGTGATAGCAGCTGGGACGTGCGCGACCTATGGCGGCATCCACGCGATGGAAGGAAACCCAACGGGCTGCATGGGTCTTGCGGACTATCTTGGATGGAAATGGAAGTCCAGAGCGGATGTTCCGATCGTGTGTGTGCCCGGGTGTCCGGTACAGCCAGACAACATGACCGAGACAATCCTGTATTTGCTAAATATGGTGGTCGGTAGAGCGCCGATGATTCCTCTCGACGAAGCTTTGCGGCCCACGTGGCTGTTCGGCCAAACAGTCCATGAAGGATGTGACCGCGGTGGTTACTACGAACAGGCGGAGTTCGCGACGGAGTATGGTTCGATTCAATGCATCGTGAAGCTGGGTTGCTGGGGGCCGGTCGTCCAATGCAACGTGGGGAAGCGGGGTTGGATGGCAGGAGTGGGAGGCTGTCCCAATGTCGGCGGGATCTGCATTGGCTGCACGATGCCGGGATTTCCGGACAAGTTCATGCCCTTCATGAACCAACCTCCAGGCTCTCTACTTTCATCGAATGCAGTGGCGACGTATGGCAGAGCGATTCATGCGCTGCGGCGATTCACTCAAGCATCTTTGAATAAAGAGCCCAGGTGGAGAGGCCGGCCGGCGGAATAAAAAGCAGTGTTGCGGGAGCTCCATGATGAGTGGGAATTCCATTACGGGAAGCGATTTGACCCGTGAACTCGCACAGCTCGCGCTATCGCGCGAGACTAATTCCGGCGTGGTGGATGCGGAATCAACTCTCAAGGAATTGGCCGGTGTGTTTTTCGAGAGCCGTTTTGGGGCATCCCAATCAGCGGGCAAGCAGGGCGGCCAAACAGCAACCGAAGAAGATTCTACGGACCAGCCTCACAGCGTTGAAGCTAGATACCGCGTCCTCCTCGAACAAATCCCCGCCGTAGTTTTCATGGCCTACCTTGATAAAGGAATCGGCGAAGCCTACGTCAGTCCGCGAATCGAAGCCGCGCTCGGCTTTTCGCAAAGCGAATGGCTGGAAGATCCCATTCGTTGGTACGACCAGATTTATCCTGACGATAAGCAGCGCTGGAGCGCCGAAGCGGCAGAGATGTTTCTTTCAGGCAAGCCGCTCAAGTCGGCCTACCGAGTGCTGGCACGGGACGGAAGAGTTCTGTGGTTCCATTGCGAAGCTGAGATGATCCGTCGGGAAGACGGACGCCCATGGTTCATCCACGGCGTCGGCGTCGATATCACCGAGCAGAAGCATGCAGAGGAAGCGCTTCAAGAAGAGCGCAACGTCCTATCTGCGATTCTAGATATCGTCGGAGCGTTGATTGTGGTTCTCGATCCGGATGGACGCATCATCCGGTTCAATCGCACCTGTGAACAAACGACGGGCTATACCTTTGCAGAAGTTCGCGGAAGATTTGTGTGGGACCTGTTCCTGATGCCGGAAGAAGTGGATAGCTTCAAGGCAATTTTTGAGCAACCGAATTCCGCGCGGCTGTCGGGAGACTATCAGACGTACTGGCTGACGAGGGATGGGAGGTCCCGGTTGATCACCTGGTCGAGCAGGATTCTCGCGGGCAAGAACGGCGCAACCTCGCATGTGATCGTTACAGGAATCGACGTAACAGAACGCCAACGCCTCGAGAGGGCGATCCTGGAAGTTAGCGCACGCGAGCAACGCCGAATTGGAGAAGACCTCCACGATGGGCTGGGCCAGCACCTTACCGGCATCGCATTCATGAGCAAGGTTCTCGAAGGCAGGCTTTGCGAAAGTGCGCTCCCCGAATCGGGCGATGCCGCCAAGATTGTGAAGTTGGTGAACGAGGCGATTAACAAGACGCGGGAGCTTTCCAGAGGTCTTCTGCCGGTTGTATCCGACGCTCACGGTCTAATGTCGGCTCTGACGCGCTACGCGGAAGAGACGCAGGATCTTTTCCGGATCACTTGCCACTTCGAGTGCGGCGCCCCGGTTCTGGTCTACGATGTAAATGTGGCGACGCATCTCTACCATATCGCGCGGGAAGCCGTGAACAATGCGATTAAGCACGGAAACCCGCGCCGCGTCGTCATCCGCCTGTTCGGGGAGAATGAGGAAGGCACGCTCTCCGTGCAAGACGACGGTCAAGGATTGGAGGAGGCGCCTGCGAATCATGCAGGGATGGGCTTGAATATCATGAACTACCGGGCGAATATGATCGGTGGCTCCCTCGACGTGCGGAAGAACTTTACCGGGGGGACCACGGTAAGCTGCCTGTTTCCGCTCCATCGCCGGTTATGAGGGAGGGCGTATCTTGAACAAGAGCGCAGTCAGTCCATTGGCGTCGAAATATAGAATATTTCTTGTTGATGATCATCCGATCCTGCGGCAGGGGCTGGCGCTCTTTATCAATCGGGAACCGGATCTGATGGTGTGCGGCGAAGCGGACGGCGCGGCGTCAGCCCTGCAAGCGATCAGGAGCTCAATACCGGATTTTGTTATTTTGGACATTTCTCTTGACGGACCTGACGGCCTGGAACTCCTGAAGACGCTGCGTGCAAAATATCCGAGTTTGCCTGTGCTCATTCTTTCGATGCACGACGAATCAACATACGCGGAGCGGGCCCTTCGCGCGGGTGCCAACGGCTATATCATGAAGCAGGAAGCCACTGAAAAAGTGCTCACCGCAATTCGCCAGGTTCTGCGCGGAGATGTGTACGTAAGCGAACACTTGACCAGACGGATGTTGCAGCAATTTGTCCACGGCTCCATTTCGCCGCGCGATCCGGTCACGACGCTAAGCGACCGGGAACTCGAAGTCTACCGATTGATTGGTGCGGGCCACGGAACGAGGCAAATCGCCGATGAATTACACGTCAGCACCAAGACGGTCGAGTCTTACCAGGCCCACATCAAGGAGAAGCTCTCGCTTCGGAATGCCCGCGAGCTCGTCCAGCATGCTATCGAATCGTCCCTAAATGAAAAAGGTGCCTGATCCGATCTAAGTCGTAGAAGGCAGTCCCGTTTTGTCCGCCTGCAGCCAGCTCGATCCTTGAGGTCCCGTCAATTCGGCAAGTTTATGCATTTCCACTGGCCATAGGAAGTTCCCCTATGCAGTTTACCGGGAAGATTCCGATGGAGAATACAGCAAGCACCCGATTGAGACATATGTCTCCTCATTGTATTCCTCATCCCGTGAGGCTTGGGATCCGCGGGACAAATCTTCGAAATTCGCCACTCTGCACGCTGGGGTCGTGCCGGAACTCGTATTCCAAGTGTTTGATGCCCGCTCCCCGGCTGATCGTGTGCGCAACGCGCTTCCTCCAGATTGATTTAGGCTAGAAAGGAGAAATCAGGCGATGCCAGACGCAGTTCCTTACGGTCGCAAAACTCAGAGAGATTCGCCCGTTTCTGATGTCCACATCGTCTGGATGACGTCCGGTCTTGGCTGCGACGGCGACTCGGTTTCGATCACCGCCGCAACGCAGCCGAGCATCGAAGACGTGATACTGGGCGCAATTCCCGGGCTTCCCAAAGTCCATTTGCACAACCCTGTCCTCGCCTACGAAAACGGTGGCGAATTCTTGAAGTTTTGGTATGAGGCTGCTGCGGGCAGACTGGATCCCTTCGTGTTGGTCGTTGAGGGATCGATCCCCAACGAAAAGATTAAGAAAGAGGGATATTGGGCTGCTCTCGGAACCGACTCCAAAACGGGACAACCTATTCCCACGAATGACTGGATCGATCGCCTAGCTCCCAAGGCGCTAGCCGTAGTCGCATGCGGCACCTGCGCCACGTTTGGTGGAATTCACGCCATGGCCGGCAATCCAACGGGTGCCATGGGTCTGGCGGACTATCTTGGCTGGGGCTGGAAGTCAGTCGCGGGCCTGCCCGTGGTCAACGTTCCCGGATGTCCGGTTCAACCGGATAATTTTATGGAAACCCTCCTTTACCTCCTCTATCAAGTCGCTGGATTGGCTCCGATGATTCCATTGGATGACCAATTGCGCCCGAAGTGGCTTTTCGGGAAGACAGTCCACGAGGGTTGCGATCGGGCCGGCTATTACGAGCAAGGAGATTTTGCCAAGGAATACGGTTCCCCCAAGTGCATCGTCAAACTGGGTTGCTGGGGACCTGTCGTCAATTGCAATGTGCCCAAACGAGGCTGGATGGCTGGAATTGGCGGCTGCCCTAACGTAGGGGGAATCTGCATCGGTTGCACGATGCCGGGCTTCCCGGACAAGTTCATGCCCTTCATGGATGCGCCGCCGGGCGCAAGAATTTCGTCCACTGCGATTGGCCTTTACGGGGGAGCGATAAGGTCCTTGCGCTCAATGACCAACACGACGCTAAACAAGGAACCGAAGTGGCGCCATACGGGGACGAAACTAACCACAGGTTATCAACCGAAGTCTTACTGAACGCCAAAAGGAGCCACGGACGATGAGCACAATCACCGGGGTGACGAAAGACACCGCCGCGAAATCGCGAAATCTAGTGGAAATGAACTGGGATCCGATCACAAGGATCGTGGGAAGCCTGGGAATTTTCACCAAGATAGACTTTGAGAATCGTCGCGTTGCGGAGTGCCACAGCACCTCCTCCATTTTCCGCGGCTATAGCATTTTCATGAAGGGCAAGGACCCGCGCGACGCTCATTTTATCACCAGCCGTATTTGCGGCATCTGCGGCGATAACCACGCGACGTGCGCCACCTACGCGCAGAATATGGCTTTTGGAATCCGGCCTCCGGCCATTGCCGAGTGGATCGTGAATCTCGGCGAGGCCGCTGAGTACATGTTCGACCACAACATATTTCAGGACAACCTGGTCGGCGTGGATTTCTGCGAGCAGATGGT
>PMUS01000055.1 GCA_003166795.1 Acidobacteriota bacterium
TGCTGGCGCACGAAATTGTAGTGCGCGAAGTGCAGCGAGACAGCCGCGCGCAGGTTTTCGACCTTCTTGGAAAAGCCGCTGGTCAGCCTCGTAAGCCGGCGCATCTGCATACGCATGGTCAGGTTCTGCCGCGCCCAGGTACTGGGATTCCTTTTCCCATTATGAGGGGGGAATCTCCCCGAGGCTTGGATACTGACCTATACGGGGAGACCAACGAAAAAGACTCATGGGGACCGCATTCCCTCTGGCCGANNTCGTCGCTAGCGGCACTGGGTAGGCGTGTTATGCAGATATTGAGGCTTTCCGCTTTCCTGGTTGTTTCGATGGTTGTGATGACTATATCCGCAGCCATCGCCCAGTCGTCTAACCCTCCTCCTGCAATCAGCGCGACGACACGCCTAATCACTGTAGACGTCGTCGCCAGCGACCCCCACGGGGACACGGTCAGCGATCTCAAAGTTGCCGATTTTCAGATCTTTGACGACCGCAGCGGCCCGCAGAAAATCGCGCGTTTCGAATACATTGACCGATTCACGACGCCGGCATCCCCACCGGTTGGTCCGCCGTCGCCGGAAACAGCTGCTACCTATTCGAATCAGTCCTACACGCGGCTTGCGGTACCGCCGACCATTTTGCTCATCGACGCACTCAACGTCGCATTCTCGAACCACCTCGAAGCTCATCAGCAGGCACTCATGCTCCTCCGACAATTACCCGCCGATACGCCCGCGGCGGTGTTTCTGCTTACGCATAACCTCAGCATTGTGCAGAATTTCACAACGGATCCGACATCTCTCACTAAAGCGGTCAACCGCGCCTTCGGTGCAAACCTGCCGAAGATCATCAATCCCGAAAACGATCCGAATAGCCCAGATAATAAGGTTGATGGTCCCATGAAAGAGGCCCTCGAGAAATCGGAAAAAAGGGACTACGCCGAGCAGTTGACGGTAATCGCGGACCAGAGCGCGGATGCGATGATCGCTATCGCGAGGTATCTTAGCGGCTATCCGGGCCGCAAGAATCTCGTTTGGCTTTCCGAGGCTTTCCCGCTCTGGATTAAGCCAGGTGCGGATTTCGGCGGGCGCATTGACGCTGCGCTCGCAAGCAACACGCGTGAGACATTTTCGGCGAGCGCATCATTCGTGCCGCAAGTACGAAGCGCCGCCCAGGCGCTCGCCGATGCGAGAGTCTCCATCTATCCGGCGGACGCGCGCGGCCTCGAAGTGTCGGGACTTTATACGGCCACGCAAGACCCGCCGGCGATGACCTCGTCCAGTCCAACACGCGCATCAGCGGGTGGGCCCATGGCGGCACAGCTCACACGCGAAGATGCGGAACGCCTAGACGCGCAGAATACGATGGAGGAAATGGCCGAAGACACCGGAGGCGTGGCCTGCAAAAACACAAATGACCTGTCAGGGTGTGTGTCGACGGCCCTGAAGAACAGTTCCTCTCACTACGAAATCTCCTATTACCCGGACAATGTGCGATGGGACGGCAGTTTTCACAATGTTACGGTCAAGACGACCGCACATGGAGTAAAGCTTCGCTTTCGCCGCGGGTACTTCGCCACGGACACCGCCGGGCTCGCCAAGCAGCAACCCATGGAGTTGCTCAAGCAAGCCTGTGCTTCTGCGTTGCCCGTTCCGTTGATTCCTCTTACGGCGCAGACCCTTCCTCCATCGAAAAACGCGGGCGAATCAGGCGAAAGCAGGTACCTGCTCACGATTTCGTCGAGTGGTTTGAGCCTCACGCCGGCCAGCGGTTCGAATGCTATTATATTGCAGGCGGGAATATGCGAATACGATCCGAAACGCGAGACATTTCGGATTTATGAGCGCGATATTTCGCAAACTATATCCGAGGGAGCCGACCACTCGTTGCAAGCTAAGGACATCCGAAACGTCATAGTCTTTGTGCCAAAACGGGACACTCAGCGTCTCCGAATAGCCGTGCTCGACCCGGCGACCGGTTTGACTGGGTCGCTCGACGTTCCTGCGCATCCGCGCGATTTCGGAAATTCGTCCGGGACGGCGTTGCTGTTCACTCATCTTTCGTTCCAATCAACGTCTGGCCGATCGAGTTCTCTAGACTCAAAGGGTAGTTCGCTTTCTTACAGAGGTGATCTTGGCGTGGATCGAGCCGCGCCAGCGTTTTTTCGTAGCACTTACGACAAGGAATTTCACTGCCAGTTGGGGAGCCTCCTTCCCAATGATGTTGGGCCCGCCGCGCCGCAGTTGCGGTTCGTCTTCCGGAATCCCTCTGGCCTCATGGCGGTGATCGATCTGACGGGAGATCAGCCGGCATATTCCGGCGCTCTTCCTGTTGATTCAGGCGCAAAGGACTTCTTCGATAGGCTCTGGAAGCTGTGCCACTGTCAGCAACCATGACTCACATGCTTCCGCCCGGAACCTTAGAGAAAATCCCGGCTACAAAATAGCGACAAGTCTGACTTCCGTCTGGGTAATCAAAAAGAGCGAGGCATTTCGGCTAACTCCGGATGAGTCGGATAACCGGACATGTCGCTCCCAGAACCTACTTATCCGGTCACCGCGTTAATCAGGACTTGAGGATTACTTCCGGGTAGCCGGTTATCCAATGCCAATCAAGTGCGCCTCGACTGTGAATGTTAGAGAAACTTCACCAGGGCGTCGGTCGTCTGCTTCGGTTGTTCCTCAAGTATCCAGTGGCCCGCGTTCTTGACGATCACGACCGTCACGTTGGTTGCGACCAATTTCATTTGGTCCCCTAACGCTTCTCCCAAGGACTTGTCGCCACCAATTGAGAGCACCGGCATCGTCAACTTGGTCTGCGACATCTGTGCGAAATCTTTTGCCGTCTGCGGCCACGAAACAAAATACTCCCACGACGCGCGCATTCGTCCCGGACGCGAATAAGCCGCCAGATAAGCTTTCCGATCCGCCTCAGGAATCGAATGATCCTTATCGGCGGCTGGCGCAGGAAGTGGGATGACTGGCGGCAGGATAGCGTTCGATATCCCGCCGATTGATATTCCTGATGTCGAGAGTCATCCGAGGGATCAAGTTATCGCCAACCTGTCGGTCTCAGACTCGAACTTGTTTCCTTGGTGGTTCAAATCAGAATCCCCCGTTAAACTGCCGAAGGATTCGGCTATATCTTTCGCCTTCATGTCACCAAGTGAATGGGAAACAAGGCGCGGCGGCTCCTACATCGTGCGGCTGGACAGGAGCAAGCACTATAAGTTAGATATCCACGTCACACCATGGATTCAACTTGAGAAAGGTCTGCTCCCCGAAAACTATCAGTGGACTGGTGGTGACGCTGTGAATCCAATCATCAGAATCCAGACATATGTGTTTCGGATTCAGGCGGATTTTATTATTCAAAGGGACGGTGCGGACGCAACATTCGTACCGGGAGATTATGAAGACTGGATAAAGACGCTGTTCGCTAGTCTAAGAAACGTGATGGAGAACTGATATCTAGATTGGAG
This sequence comes from Acidobacteriota bacterium, assembly GCA_003166795.1. GTDB lineage: Bacteria > Acidobacteriota > Terriglobia > Acidiferrales > UBA7541 > Palsa-295. Next base: position 3,476 of record PMUS01000055.1, read on the forward strand.
TCCCGGTCTCAGAAAGGAATCTCAGATATGGCGCATACCTCGCTGCAAACTCTTCGGTGGATGCAGGCAAAAAACCGAGGCTTGAATCAAAAGATCGCAAAGGACCTTCGAAAACTTGCGACAATGCTAGAGAAAAAGGGCACAGGGGAGTTTACACGCGAAGAGATTCACCAACTGATCTTTGTCCGCAAGGCTTTGGCGACGCGTTTAGAAGTGAACGCCATGGCTGCAAGCACCAAACTGATGCTTGAGAAAGGGATTCGACGGATGAAAGTCAAAGTCGAAATCTAACGTATTACCCGCAAAGCATCCCCGAGAACTACGCCTGTCAGTCGGGCGGCCAACGGCTTTGCCGGGTGCCCCATGTTTGGTTTTGAGCGTGGGGCTTTTCGGCCCTGGGTCTTTCGGCGTACGGACAGGCTGCGCCGAATCCGGCCGCCTGAAGGGCGGCCGTTATAAAGGAAACGGCTGCCGTGCTAAAGTCCGCGGCGCTACACTTAAATCTTCGACTGGAAGTCCGGCGCGCTTCTTGTTGGCGCGGCGTCGCGATAGAATGATAGCGATGCGCGTCCGCGTTCTCTTCTTCGGCCAGCTTAAGGAAATCACCGGCGTCGCCCAGGAAGACGCCGAGCTTTCCGACGGCGCTCGCGTCGAGGATCTTTTCGAGCGCTACGGCCGCCGCTTCCCCAAGCTCGCCGAATTTCGCGCNNGGTGGACAAGGGGGCGGCCAGCAGACCGCCGTCGGGGAAGACATATTTCAGCTCGTGCGGGAGCCGATTCGTCCGCGCGAGATCATCGAAGGCCTGAAGGCGCCGGAAGACGGGGCGCTCGTGGCGTTCGACGGCTTCGTGCGCAACAATTTCAAAGGCGGGAAGACGCTGTACCTCGAATACGAAGCCTACGAGCCGATGGCCTATGCCAAGATGCGCGAGATCGGCGCCGAGATTCGCGCCAAATTTTCCGTTCGCCGCGTCGCGATCGTCCACCGGCTTGGGCGCCTCGAGATCGGCGAGACGAGCGTCTGGATCGCCGTGAGCGCGGCGCATCGCGGAGCGGCATTCGACGCCTGCCGCTACGCGATTGACACGCTCAAGCGCGCCGTGCCGATCTGGAAAAAGGAATATTTTGCCGGAGGCGCCGTCTGGGCCGAAGGCGAGGTCCCTTCGCAGGAAGCCATTTCCGGCCCGAGTGAATCTAGTTCTTAATGGCTAAACAAGCCTCGAAAAAAAGCCGCTCCTCCAAAGGAGGGGAACTTCAGCGGCTAGAGCCGTCCTCGCTTTGCGGGTTTGATGTCGCGGCTAAAGCCGCGACCTACAAACCATCCTGGTATCTCGCGCTGGTCACGGCGACAATGGCAGCCGGAGCGTTCTTAGCGGCGGCGTGGCTCGCGATTCCGCTGGGCGCGGCGCGAGTGTTATCTGCCGCGCCTTCCGGCGCAAGACAACAGCGGCGCGGAAACGAAATTCGCGTGCAAACCGACCTCGTCAACGTTCTGGCGAGCGTCACGGACGCGAACGGCAAGCCGATGCCGGATCTCACCCAGGACGCGTTCCAGATTTCCGAAGAAGGCGTGCCGCAAAAACTCGAAGTGTTTGAAGCAGAAACCAACCGGCCGCTCGATCTGGCGCTGATGGTGGATGCGAGCATCAGCACATTCAAGGATTTGAAATTCGAGACGGAAGCGGCGGCGCATTTTATCCGCCAGGTCGTGCGCCCCGGAGATACGCTCGGCGTGTTTGAATTTGCGGAGACGGTCACGAGGCTTTCGGACTTTTCCGACAACGTGCCGAAGCTGCAGACGGCCGTGCGGCAGATTGCTCCGGGAGCGGGCACGTCAATTTACGACGCGATTGTGCTGGGCTCGAACGCGCTGAAGCGCCGTCCGGAAGGACGCCGGCGCGCGATCGTGCTGGTGACCGATGGCGGGGAAACCACCAGCGTCTCGAAGTTCGACGAGACGCGGCGGACGGCCGTGGCCTCCGGGGCCCTGCTTTACACGGTCCTGATCCGTCCGGTGAAAAACGAGAATGGCCGCAACACCGCCGGGGAACACGCTCTGATCACGATCACGGACAGCATGGGCGGCGACATGTTCACTCTCGACGATATGAACCAGATTGACGACATGTTTGACCGCATTGACCGCGAGCTGCGCACGCAGTACCTGCTGGGATATTACCCGCGCCCGGTGCCGCCTCCCGCGAGCAATCGCCACATCCAGCTGGACGTGAAGGGCGATTACACCGTCCGCTACCGGAAGGAATATTTCACGCCCGCCCCGACGCCGTAATTGCGGCGGGGCACGATCCAAATTCCATGAGCCAATTCCTGGATGTCGCCATTGAAATCGCGCGCGAAGCGGGAGCCATTCTCCGCCCGGAATTCGACCGCCCTAAGCAGATTTCCTACAAGGGTGAAGTGGATATCGTCACGGAGTCGGATCGCCGCTCCGAAGCCTTGATCGTCGCGCGGCTGCGGAAGCATTATCCGGACCACGCGATCATCGCCGAAGAGGGCAGCGGCAGCGCAGCGGCTGGCGCGAAATATTGCTGGCACGTGGACCCGCTCGACGGCACGACGAATTTCGCGCACGGCTATCCCTGCTTCGCCGTCTCGATTGGCCTGGCGGAAGAAGGCCGGCCGGTCGCGGGCGTTGTGTTTAATCCGGTCAGCGACGAGATGTTCACGGCCGCGCGCGGAGAAGGCGCGTATTTGAACGGCAAGCGAATTCACGTGTCGCCCATCGAAAAACTGGCATACAGTCTGGTGGCCACCGGCTTCCCCACGCACCAGCGCAAGCGGAGCGCGAATATCAATTATTACTGGGAGTTCACGCTGCGCTCGCACGGAGTACGCCGAGACGGTTCCGCTGCGCTCGATCTCTGCTCGGTCGCGTGCGGCCGCTTCGAAGCGTTCTGGGAATTCAACCTGCACTCTTGGGATACGGCCGCCGGAGTCTTACTCGTCGAAGAGGCCGGCGGACGAGTCACCGATATGAGCGGCGCCCCGTACGAGCTGGGCGGCCCGCAAATGCTCGCCACGAACCGCCGCATCCACGCCGAGATGCAGGAAGTCGCGTTGATCGCCGAACGTCCTGCGACGGGTTCCTGACAGGCAGCGGCGAATGAATGTAAGCGATTTCGACTTCGATCTGCCGGCAGAGAGAATCGCGCAGCGCCCGCTCGACGAGCGCGATGCTTCGCGCCTGCTGCTGCTCGACCGCGCCAGCGGCGCGTGGGACGATCGCAACTTCAGGGAGCTTCCGGAGCTGCTTCGCGGCGAAGAGCTCATCGTAGTCAACAACACGCGGGTGCTGCCCGCGCGCCTGTTCGGACGGCGAGCGGGAATTCATGCGGAGCCGCCCGGCGGAAATAATCCCGCGCGTGGTGAATTCCTCCAGGCTCCCATCGAGGTTCTGCTTGTCCGGAAATTGGATGCGGACACATGGGAGACTCTGGTGCGGCCCGGCAGAAAAATCCCGGTGGGCGAGCGAATTGTTTTCGGCGAAGGCGAGCTCGAAGCGCGGGTGGAAGCGCGCGGCGAGTATGGGCTCCGCGTGCTGCGCTTCAGCTCCAGGAACGGCTTCGATGAAACCCTCGCGCGCCTCGGCCACATACCGCTGCCTCCGTACATCAAGCGCGAAGACGAGCCGCTCGATCGCGAGCGCTACCAAACGGTGTACGCGCGGCAAGGAAGCGCGGTGGCGGCGCCCACAGCGGGATTGCATTTCACTCCCGAAATTCTGCGGCGGCTGCGCGATCGCGGAATCGAAATCGCGGAAATCACGCTCGACGTGGGACTCGGCACATTTGAGCCGGTCCGCGCCGAGCGCCTGGAAGATCACAAGATTCACACCGAGGATTACGACATTCCCGAGTCAACCGTGGCCGCGATCGAGCGAGCGCGGCAGGCTAATCGCCCCGTACTGGCCGTGGGCACCACGGTCGTGCGGGCGCTTGAGGATGCAGCGGAGAAAAATGCCGGGCGCGATGGTGCTATCAAACCGGGAAAAGCCGAAGCGGAAATATTTCTTTACCCTGGCAAGACTTTTCGCATCATAAATCAATTGCTCACGAATTTTCACCTCCCGCAGTCGAGTCTGCTTGCGCTGGTGGGAGCGTTTGCCGGTCAGGAGAACGTCCTGCGCGCGTATCGCCATGCGGTCGAATCCGGCTACCGCTTCTACAGCTATGGCGACGCGATGCTGATCCGCTGAAGCCTGAATATTTTCGCTCGCGGCGTGCGCTCGTGGTGCAAGCGGGCGCGTGTTCGTCTATTATGGTCGTCTTGTCGGGGGGAACATTAGCGTGCGGTATCTGATACTGAGCGACATTCATGCGAATATAACCGCCTTCAACACGGTCCTCGACGTGGTGCGCGGGAAATGGGACAAGGCCGTCTGCCTCGGCGATCTGGTGGGCTATGGCCCCGATCCCAACGAAGTGATCGAGCGCGTGCGCGAGCTGGATGCCGTCACGATCCGCGGCAATCACGACAAGGCCGTCACCGGCCTGACGAATCCGGAGGAATTCAATCCCGTCGCGCACGCCGCCGTGCTGTGGACGCGCGAACGCATTCAACCGGGAAATCTTGAGTATCTCGAGAAACTTCCGAAAGGCCCCGTTCGAGCCAGCACTTTTTCCATCGTTCACGGCGCGGTATATGACGAAGACGAATATGTCTTCGGGCCGGAGCAGGCGGCCGATGGCTTGCTGGGCGCTCCCACGCCCGTGGTGTTCTTTGGCCACACCCACATTCAGGGTGGATTCACGCTTCGCGGCCATGATGTCGCTACGCTGCAAACCAGGCCGGCGTTCCCCAACGAGTCCACTACGATCAAGCTCGCACGAGGCATGGCCTATCTGCTGAACCCGGGCTCGATCGGCCAACCGCGAGACGGAGACACGCGCGCGGCATTTGCAATCGCGGATCTGGAGAATGACTCGGTCGAGTTCTGGCGCGTGCCCTATGATGTGCAAGACGTGCAGAAGCGCATGACGGAGGCCGGGCTTCCCGAGCCGCTGATCCTGCGCCTTTCATTTGGCCGTTGAGGAAACCAGAAAACAATGGAACCGGGCGAAATAGACCAGGAGGAGCGAAGCAGATTCCCGGCTGCGCTGGCTGCCGGCGCCGTGGTAATCCTGATTGTCGCCGGAGCGATCGTGCTGCTGAGTCATTTCATCACACCCTCTCGGCAGGCGGCGGACGTCACGCTGCCATTCGGCGCAGCCGAACAAGCCTACGCCGCGCAGATACACTTTCAAAATCTGCAGTTGTCGCACTCCACCAATCTCCTGAATCAGGAATTCACCTACGTAGGAGGAATCGTTTCAAACGGCGGCCCGCGGGCGGTTGATGCAGTTGAGGTGTCGGTCGAATTCCACGATACCTTCCATCAGGTCATCCTGCGCGAAACCGAACGCCCGATTCGTCGCACCGATGCGCCGCTGCGGGTGGGGGAGCAGCGCGAATTTCAGATCACGATTGAACAGGGTATTCCCTCCCAGTGGGATCAGCAGTATCCTTCTATCCGCGTCACCGGCCTGATCCTGGAATAGCCGGGCAGCAACTGTCTCTAAACGAGTGGTGGTTTGTATATGAACGATTGGGCCGAACTCGACCGCGCTCTGGTCGCGATGGCGGCATCCGGGAGCACCGAAGTCCGCGAGGACGGCGAATGGCTCGCGGAACTTGCCGCGCTGCACTGCGAACTCCATCGCGATGGCAAGAATCCCCTCGTCCACCTCTGGTCCGCTGAAAATAATCTGACGCGCCGAATTCTGCGCGTCCGCGAACAATCGCAAGATCGGATCGTGCTGGAGGTCCGGCGATTCGGCCGCGCAAAACCGGGACGCCTGGAGTTCCTGCGCACCGATTCTCCGCGCGCCGCCGTACGCATCACGCGCGAGCAATTCCGCGCTCGCCTGCGCCGCATCCTTGCCGAACGATTTCCCGACGCGACGATCGAACCGCTGACGGCCGCGCCGGACCTGGAGCATTCGTTCTCCGGCGTGTATGTACGCGGACGCATGCACGAAGGGCCGCGAGAATGGGCCCTGATGGCGATTTCGTCCGCCGAGGGCGCCGCGGCGATTGAAGGAATCCTGACTTTCGGCATCTTGTGGCTGGACTGGACGCGCCAGCGTGCGGCGAGCCGCGCCGTCGAAGGATTGCGATTGTTCGTGCCCGAAGGCACGAGCCGGCCGCTGCGGGAACGGGCATTCGCGCTATCTTCGGCCGCGCGCGTGGAAGTTTTCGAATTCCGCGAAGAAGACGACCGGATTCAGAAAATGGATCCTGCCGACGCGGGGAACGTCGAAAGCTGGCTCGCTCCCCGGCGCGAGGTTGAAGCCGCGCTCGCGGCGGCACGCGAGGCCATCGGACGAGTTCACGCGCTCGCGCTGCATATGCCGCCCGTCGGCGACGACATCGGGCTTCGACTCGTGCCGGGAACAGGCGAAGTCGCCATCTGTTTTCGCGGCCTCGAGCTTGGCCGCTGGTCGCGCGATGGCATCTTGTTTGGTCTCGGGGATTCGCGCGAACGAGTCACCGCGGCAACCGAGCCCGCGCTCGACCGATTGATGCGCCGGCTCGATCTCCATCGCAGCGGGCTCTCCAGCGAGACGACTCATCCGCTCTATCGAGCCGCGCCGGAGCGATGGATTGAAACGCTCGTGCTTCAGGATCCGACGCGGCTCGACGCGCAGCTCGACCCCGGCCATCTCTATTCGCAGTTGCCGGCGCTTGCGGTGGGCGATCGCGGGGTGCTCGATCTGCTGGGCGTGACGCGGCGGGGACGTCTCGTGGTGATCGAGTTGAAGGCATCCGAAGACATGCACATGCCGATTCAAGCCGTGGATTATTGGCTGCGCGTGCGGCGGCATCAGCGCGACGGCGATTTTCAGCGCTACGGCTATTTCGCCGGGAAAGAACTCGATCCGAAACCGCCGCTCGTCTGGCTTGCGGCCCCGGCGCTGCGTTTTCATTCCGCCACGGAAACAGTTCTGAGATATCTATCGCCGGAAATTCACGTCACGCGTATCGGCCTCAATGAAAATTGGCGCCGCGGCTTGAAAGTGATCTTCCGTCAGTAGGGCGCCGACACCAGCACCGATCATGAATTCGAACGCGGCGGATGTCGGCCCGTGAGCGGCGTTTTTCGCTTGGGCTGAGGCCTACAGCCCGGGTTTCTGATGGCGCAGGCGGTTGAGCTTGGCGCGCAGGCAGTCCGCATCGAGCCCGGCGGACTGGCAGACGGCCGGAAAATCCTTCTGGTCTTGAAAAAGATATTCTTCCGCTTGGCGTTTGGATCGCAGAGGACCTGAAATCCATTCTTGAATCGTGGTTACGATCACTGCTTGCCACAGGCGCGTTTCGAAGCCTGCGGATGGTTCAGCCAGCACCACTGCATTTGTAGCCATTGTTCCCCCGTGGGCCACCGCGGCTGAGAGCGGCGGAAACTCAATCCGGGTAAGTGCAACGACCTGGCCGAACGAGCATGAAGCTGCGCTGTTTCTGAAGGTGATGTGCTATTTCAGTGAAGAGCGAACGCTATGCTGCGACACGGTTTAGCGTTTGGCGTCGAGCCACCCTGCTTGCCCGTAGCTTAGATTAGAAAACACCATCGCGAGTACTAGGGAAAAACTTCCCGGGGCGCATAACTTTTTCCCGTGACGGCCCACCTGTCCGGCTATCCGACCCATCAGGGGCCAGGTCAGGGTGTGCTGTACGGGACATAAATTGACCGGGTCCGGGCGCATAGTCGTGACTTACTTCGCCTTCGAATTCCCTTCGTGAGGTTTGAATGATCGCGGAACTGATCAAGAACTACCGTGGAGTGTCCTGCACTAGTTGCGCGGAGCCGATTCCCGTTTCCTCAAAGATTGCGAGCCTGCAAGACGAACTCGAACACAGAGACGCGAGTACGCCGCACACATTCATAGCTCGCTGCAAGATGTGCGAGCGCGAAAAGATATACACCATCGCCCAGATTCAAACTTTTGGCGGAGAACCACGGAAGAGGCGTTCGAACGCACGGTCGGCCGGCGCATAAAATCCCGGGATTTCCGAACCGAGGCACACTTGGAAACAAGGAGATTCGAAAATGATTCAAGCGATCCATAAAGGCGTGGAAATCGAATTAGTGAGTCATCAATTGCCGCATGGCCTCTGGACGTGCGATTACACTTTGACAACGCACCCGGAACGAACTCGAACGAACCACCGCGGAGTCGTGGAATTCCCCACCAAGGACCTGGCCGACGAACATGCGCTGCAGGAAGCTCGCGACGCAATAGATCGAGACACTAAAGGACAGCCTGCGGAAAAGATGGCGAATGCGCCGAGGCAAGTGGACATTTAATGTTCCGGAAAAAAAGGAAGGGAAGCGGACCGGTTAAGACCGGTCACGCCTCCCGGGGTGTGTCCTAGAAGCGTTTGATTAATTAGACGCACAGAACGAAAAAGGGTTGCCTATTTTTCGCGGTCAGTAAAAAAGATACTTCCGCCACTTTTCATCGCGATGCCCGATCAGGCGCATCAACTGCCTGGACGTGTGCAGCGTGAACGGCCGCGGACGCCGCCGAAGCTTCAGGCCAGCCTCTTCCGGCGTGCGGTCACCCTTGCGATTGTTGCAGGAGTAGCAGGAAGCAACCAGATTCTCCCAGGACGAGCGGCCGCCGCGCGAACGCGGCATCACGTGATCGAGGGTCAGCTCGGACGCCGGCAGAGCGGCGCCGCAGAACTGGCACGTGTTACGGTCGCGCAGCAAAATGTTCTTACGCGAAAGCGCGCGACTCTGCTGCGGGATGTGACGGTACGAGAGCAGACGGATCACAGACGGAACTTGAATCGCTTTCGAGGTCGAATGCACCTCGGAGTGATTGGTTTCTTCGGCCTGCGCGACGCCCTTCAGCATCAGTACCAGCGCGCGGCGTACAGCCGTGACGTTGATCGGCTCAAAGGTCGCGTTCAGGACGAGCACAGGCGCCTGCATCACGGAAGGGCGGCTGGCGGGCGAAGGTGGCGGCGGGAGGACAGGATCGTGCGCTACTCCGCCAAGCCCAATTGCGGGCCGGGGGCGCAGGCCGATTTTGTGTCGGTTCTCCATCGCGTCGCCTCTGCGCCGCTCGACAAAAGTCCTACTGATTTGGATGCTGTTGATGCCCGCGCGGTTTCGGCCGGCCTCGCGATGCGCCTGCCGCCGCAACGGAACGTGGAACCATGGGTACGGAGCGGACCCGCGCCACCGTAAGTCCGAGCACTGCGGCGGCGCCTGCTTTCTTCAGGGCGCGCGCGCAGGCATCGAGCGTCGCGCCAGTCGTCAATACATCATCTACCAGCAGGACGCGCAGGTTGTCAACCTGAAGACCCTCGCGCGTCGCGTAGGCGCCACGGACGGATTTCCAGTGTTCAGTTCGAGACAGCACGAGTTGAGGCGGGCGCGGCCTTGTGCGCGCCAAAAGATACCTTTCCAGTTTCAGGCCCAGGCGTTTCGCCAGCGGCCGCGCGATCAATTCCGCCTGATTGTAACCGCGCTCGCGCTGGCGGTCCCGGTGCAGCGGGACGGGCACGACCACGTCGGCGCGCCACTCGTCCGGATCGCGCTGCACGATTTCGGCGAGCCGCGCCGCGAACCAGTCGCCGAGGCGCGTCACCTCTTCGTATTTCAACAGCAGGACGGCCTCGATGAGCGCGTCGTCGTAGAGCGCAAAACTGCGCGCGCGGTCGAATGCAAAAAACTTCGCGCGGCAGAGGCGGCAAAGCGGTTCCAACGCCTGCGCCGCCACGCCGGAAACGAACGGGCGACCGCAGCACAAACACATTGGCTCGCCGATGCGCACGAATCCGTCCAGACAGGGCAGGCAGATGGGAATGCGGCTGGCGTTCGTAAGGGCCTGGCCGCAAATGCGGCATGGGCCGGGGAACACGACCGATGCGAGTGCGTCGAGCGCGCTTTTAAAGATCACGGATGCGTTGTTAACCGAAATGGTACGGGGCAACGCTACCCCAAATCAGGCGGCGAGGGAAGAGACACGAGTGCGCGGGCGGGCGCCGCGACTACCTAGAGCTGGCCCTTTTCTTTCTTTTCCTGGCAGGTGATGCAATAGCGGGTCCAGGGCACGGCCTCGAGGCGCTTCTGCTGCAGCTCCTCGTGGCAGGACACGCATTCTCCGAACCCGTTATCGCGGACGCGCGTGAGCGCGTCTTCGACCAACTGGAGGAGCGCGCGGTCGTTGTGCGTCTGGCCGAAAAGGAACTCTTTCGTATACGAGTTCGCGGCTTTGTCGGCGAGATCCACCGTCGGATCCTCGTCCGCTTCGCGGCCTTCCTGTTGCGTGCGCGCAATGCCGCGCATCAATTCCTCGCGCCGCGTGACTAGTTTCTTTTTGTAATACTCAAGTCGTTTCTTATCCATCGTTCGGGTCCTCTATTGAGGTCCGCAACCCCATTCAAAACCGCCGATTTTAACGGTATCCGCGCGCCTTGTCAAACCTGGCCGCGCGATAGTAGGAGGCGCGCTATGCAGCCCCACAATAGATGCCGCATCGAAGCAAAAGGATTCCAGCGCGGCTGGGTCAGAACACCTTCGGCCTGGCGGGGAACAGGTAGTGAACGCCGACGGCGCCGAGACCCAGAACGACGAATACAAATAGGCTTCCTTCCGGTCCCACCGTCCCCCCTGTAAGCCAGTTCGCGCCGTGAAACGACGAGTTCAGCAGATGGCCGCGGGCCATGGCGCCGCTATCGGGAACCGAGTAGAAATACGTTTCACCCCAGTCCCATGCGGCGTGCATGCCGATCGGAAACCAGATATTTCCCGTCCGCCACAGCGAGAACGCCGCCAACAGGCCGAAACACCCCGCGGCCAGCGCGCCGAGCCTGGCTTCGCCCGTGTTCTCAAGATGCAACGCTCCAAACCCAATGGCCAGCAGGATTGCGGCGGGCCAGAATCCAATCCCGGACGCCAGGGTCGCCTGAAGATATCCTCGAAACGAAAACTCCTCGAAGATCGCCACGAGGATGAATACCATCAGGTAGAGGAAACCGTTTCTCAAAGCCGCCGCGCGGCCGAGCGCCCACCCGTCGAGCGAGAATCCATGCAGTGCGGCGATCAGCGCCATCAGCGCCGTCAGCATCGCAAATCCATACGGCACGCCTTGCCAGAAGCGCTTCCCGAAGGCCGCGTTCCCTGGCAGGCCATAGTCGGCGAACGACCGCTTCTCGATAAACGTCATCACGAGCGCCGCCAGGAGCACCGAAAGAGTCGCTATTCCTTCACCGAGCAGCAGGATCCATGGCGTGTCAACGGCTTTCGGTTGCGCGTGGCGCCATGCTTCGAGCGGGGGGATTCGCTTCAAGCCTGCCTGGACGACAAATAAGAACAGAAAAAAGAGGGCGAACGCCATCAGCATCCGCCATCCGGCGCGGATTCCGTTGGTCCCGAGGAAAATCCATTGCACGCGGCGCTGGAACGAAGAACCGCCCGGCACTTCTCCGCCTGGCGCCTGCGAATCAATCGGGGTTGGGCCAGAAGCCATGACGAATCTCCAATCGTTCGCCCCGCTTGAGTCGTAGGAGCGCAACCGCGTGCCACCATACGCCCAACACCTCCGCGCCCAAAGCACTTTCTCGATTTCGGGGCGCCTGGAGACGCGGGTTGCAGCAGCGCACCGCGGCTGCTAAAATTCAACGTCTGCGCGAACAGCCCGGATGCGCCGCCATCGAAACGATCCTTCCATGCAGGTACCGGCTGGACGATAATAAGTAAGGGAGAACAGGTTTGGCCAAATATGATCTCGTGATCATCGGCAGTGGGCCCGGAGGATACGTCGCCGCGATTCGCGCGAGCGAGTGGGGTTTGAAGACGGCGGTTGTCGAGAAAGACCCGTTTCTCGGCGGCACCTGCCTGCACGTCGGCTGCATTCCCACAAAAGTCCTTCTGCATCACGCGGATATCTACGACAATTTCCTGCGCGCCGAGGAATTCGGCTTCGAAGTGAAGGACGTCAAGGTCAACTGGCCCGCGATGCTCGCGCGCAAGGACAAAATCGTCAAGAAGCACGCGGGCGGAATCGGCATGCTCTTCAAGAAGCACAAAGTGGACTCGATCACCGGTTGGGGGCGCATCGCCGGACCGGGACGCGTTTCCGTCGAAAAGGACGGCAAGACGACGGAGCTCGAAACGACCTACACGATGCTCGCGACCGGATCGGAAGCGCGTTCGCTCCCCGGCGTCGAAATTGACGGCAAGTGTATTCTGACCAACCGCGAAATTTTGCAGCTGCCCGCGATTCCGAAGTCTCTCGTGGTCGTCGGCGCTGGGGCGGTCGGCGTGGAATTCGCCTCGATCTATCGCACGTTCGGCGCGGAGGTCACCATCCTCGAAGCTCTTCCGCGGATCGTGCCGCTGGAGGACGAAGACATTTCGCCGGAGCTCGAGAAAGCCTTCAAGAAGAAAGGCATGCGCATCGAAACCGAGGCCAAGGTTGAATCGGTTAAGAAGGACGCCAAGGGCGCGACCGTCGCGTTCAAGGACAAAACCGGCAAGTCGCAATCCATCTCCGCCGAAAAAGTTCTCATCGCCGTGGGCCGCCGCCCGCTGACCGAAAACTGCGGCCTCGAGAAAACAAAAGTTAAGGTCGAGCGCGGCTACGTGCACGCGAACGCGTACCTGGAAACCGATGAGCCTCGTCTATATGCCATCGGCGATATCGTCGCCGGCCTCCCCCAGCTCGCGCACGCCGCTTCGATGGAAGGCATCATCGCGGTGGGCCGCATGACTGGGAAGGATGTGCAGCCGTTTGACCGGAAGCGCTGCCCCAACTGCACCTACTGCGAGCCGCAGATCGGCTCCGTCGGCTTGACGGAAAAGCAGGCGCGCGAAGCCGGATACGACGTGAAAACCGGCAAGTTTCCGTTCCTCGGCAATAGCAAGGCGACCATCCTCGGCAACCACGAAGGCTTCATCAAGGTGGTGGCGGAGGCGAAATACGGCGAAATCCTCGGCGTCCACGCGATCGGGCCACTCGCGACGGAAATTATCGCCGAGCCCGTTACCGCGCTTGGCCTCGAAGCCACGCTCGACGACATGGCGGCCCAAATCCATGCCCACCCGACCGTCTGGGAAGCGATGGGCGACGCGTTCAATTCGGTACGCGGTCTCACCATCAATTACTGAGTAAGTTTTCGAGGAGTCTTGTAGGTCGCGGCTTCAGCCGCGCCGTAGAGCGGTTCCGGCAAGGCGGCTTTGGCCCCTGAAGTTCCCGGCTTCTTGAGATAGAAAATGACACGAGCCACAAAGGCGTTCTGGGTTATCCACCAGGGGCTGATCCCCTACGGGCCCGCGTGTGAATTGCAGCGGCAGCTCGTCCAGGCCCGCAAGGCGCGCGCTATTCCCGACGTCCTGCTGCTTTGCGAGCATCCGCACGTGATCACGCTCGGGCGAAACGGAACTCGCGATCATTTGCACGCCGGGGACGCCTTGCTCGAGCAGATGAACGTGGAATTTCATACGAGCGACCGCGGGGGCGATATCACCTATCATGGCCCCGGGCAGATCGTCGGCTATCCGATACTGGATCTGACCGAGCATCGCCGAGACATTGGCTGGTACGTCCAGAAGCTCGAAGAGGTGATGGTGGGCGCCAGCGCGGATTTCGGCATCGTCGCAAAACGCGTGGAAGGCCAGCACGGCGTGTGGATTGATACCCCGAATGGCGAGGAAAAACTCGGCGCACTCGGCGTGCACCTGAGCCGCTGGGTCACGTCCCACGGATTCGCTTACAATGTCTCGACCGACTTGCGCTATTTTGACTTGATCGTTCCGTGCGGGATCGCCGGGAAGCGCGTCACGTCAGTCGAACGCGCCCTCGGCCGCGCAGTATCCATGAATGTGGCGCGCGAGCGGCTTATCGAACACTTTGCTTCGATCTTTGATCGAGAGAGCCGCAAAATTAGCGGAATCGAGCTTGAGCAGATTTTGCGCGGCGCGCCGGCGATGGCCGGGCACGCCGGTTCCGTGGTGGAAGAAATGAATTGCCTCAAGGAAATTAGCGATCAATGCCCAATAGCCTGACGCGCGACCAGCATCTCGACCTCTACTATTTCATGCAGCTCAACCGCCAGCTCGAAGAGCGTCTGGTGAGGCTCTTCCGGCAGAACAAGATTGTCGGCGGCGTCTATTCAAGCCTGGGCCAGGAAGCGGTCTCGATCGGCACGTCCTACGCCCTCGAGCCGCGCGACTGGCTGGCCCCGATGATTCGCAATATCGGNNGTACGCCACGTGGTTTCTCCGATCTCCATGCTCGGCGATCTGATCCCGGTAATGACCGGCGTGGCCATGGCCGGGCGCTATCTCGGGCAGAATATCGTGGCGATGACGTGGATCGGAGATGGCGGAAGCTCGACGGGTGCATTTCACGAGGGCCTGAACCTTGCGGCGCAACAGCGGGCGCCCCTCGTCCTGATCGTCGAGAACAACCAGTGGGCCTACTCGACGCCCGTGGCGCGGCAGGTGCCTATCAAGAATCTTGCCGACCGCGCCGTCGCGTATGGGATTGCAAGCAAGATCGTGGATGGCAACGATGTGGTGGCCACATATGAGACAACGAAAAGCGCGGTCGAGGATTGCCGCGCCGGCCGGGGGCCTGTTTTGATCGAAGTGAAGACCATGCGCATGAAGGGCCACGCGCAGCACGATCCGGCCGAGTACGTGCCCAAGGCGATGTTCGATTACTGGAAGACGCAGGACCCGATTGCGCGCTACGAAACCTATCTGACGGAACACAAGCTCTGGGACGCCAAAAAGAAGTCCGAGATTGATGCGCGCATCGAGCGCGAATTGGACGCCGATCAAAAATTCGCGGAAGAGTCGCCCATGCCGCCGGCGGAGCTTGCCGAGCAGGGTGTTTATTGCGAGGGCTGCCATACGATCGAAGCTGAATGGCGCCGGGCGAAAAAAGAAGTGATACCGCCCGCGTCGAATGAGGAAGCGGTATGGAAAGTCGCGGACTTCGGCGCGTTCAAGGGTCCGTTCGCGCCCGCTGCGGCTGCCGCGCCCGCTCCGCGAGCGGCAGCGAGCGGCGGCAATGGCGCCGAATCTCCGCTGGTGGCGCACGACGAACCCGAGGTTGCCAAGCAAACTCCGCTGCGCGTCCCCTTCGGCCGCGGGCCCAAGGATCGGTCGGTGGAGCTTGAGCGCCGGGACAAAGTTGCGGAGCGGCCCCCCCGCCACAACAAGCCGCCGCACAAGCGGCGAAGGCGCTAGCGATGCCCGAAATCACCATGCTCGAAGCCATCCGCCAGGCGCTCTTTGAAGAAATGGAGCGCGACCCGGCCGTCGTCGCCATTGGCGAGGACATTGGAGTGTACGGAGGCGCGTTCAAGGCGACCGAGGGGCTTCTCGCCAAGTTCGGCCACGAGCGCGTGATCGAGACGCCGATCAGCGAGACGGCAATCGTGGGCGCCGCGTGCGGCATGAGCTATCTGGGATTGCGCCCGGTGGCGGAAATGCAATTCATTGACTTCATCGCCTGCTGCTTCAATCAGGTCACCAACTTCGTCGCCAAATCGCATTACCGATGGGGCGCCCCGGTGCCGATGGTCCTGCGCGGCCCCTCCGGCGGCGGGGTTCACGGCGGCCCGTTCCATTCCGCGAATCCGGAAATGTATTTCGTGCACACGCCGGGCCTGAAAGTCATATACCCTTCGACCGCCTACGATGCGAAGGGATTGCTGAAGTCCGCGATTCGCGACAACAATCCCGTCCTCTTTTTCGAGCACAAATTTCTTTACCGCCGCATCAAGGAAGAGGTTCCCGCCGGCGACTTCACCGTGCCGATCGGCAAAGCCGTGGTTCGCCGCCAGGGCAGCGACCTGACGATCGTCAGTTACGCGGCCATGGCGCACGTGGCCATGGAGGCCGCTGCCACGCTGGCGAAAGAAGGCATCGAGGCCGACGTCATTGACCTGCGGACGCTGCTGCCGCTCGATAGTGAGACGATCCTCGCTTCGGTGAAAAACACGAACAGGCTCTTAATCGTTCACGAAGACACGCGCACGGGTGGCATTGCGGGGGAAATCGCCGCGATCGTGTGCGAGAGCGCGTTCGAACACCTGGACGCGCCGATCGCGCGCGTCACGGCGCTCGATACGCCCGTGCCGTACGCCCCACCGCTCGAAGAACGGTTTCTGCCGAACGCCGAAAAAGTTGTCGCTGCCGCGCGCGAACTGGCAAAATACTAATCTGGAAGAAAGCAGGTCTTGCGCCTTGGGAAAAACGAAGGGGTTGAACAAAGCGGAGTTTGAGAATGGGTCGGAAGTCCGCATCGCGGACCGCGCCTTTCTGGAGGAGTTCCTCGAGGCCGGCCAGTACCACAACGAGCTCGAGCCCGAGCAGCTCGAATTCGGCGGCCGCGTCGCCAAAGTGAAATCCGTCGAGTTCTTCCACGGCGGTGATGAAATCTACACGCTCGAGGGCGTGCCCGGTGTCTGGCACGAAGAATGTTTGAGCGCGGCCTGAGCGGAGATTCGCGGGCCTTCGCGCTTGCATTTCGAGTTTCGTATTCTAAGATCGAGCTGATCAGAGTTGCTGGAGGAACGAGCGATGGCTGTTGACGTCATTATGCCGCAGATGGGCGAAAGCATTTTTGAAGGCACGATCACCAAGTGGCTGAAAAAACCGGGCGACAAGATCGAGCGCGACGAGCCGCTCTTTGAGATCTCGACCGACAAGGTAGATGCGGAAATTCCGTCCCCCGCGGCGGGCGTCCTGAAGGAGATCAAGGTCAAAGAGGGCCAGACCGTGCCGATCCAGACNNCCGCTGCCGCGCCCGCTCCGCCCCGGCCCGCGCAACCCACTGCCGCGGCAGCTTCCGCGCCGCCGCAAAAGACCGACGCGAATGGCGACAAGATTCGCAGCTCTCCGCTGGTCCGCCGCATGGCCCGCGAGAACAATATTGATCTCGCGCAAGTGTCCGGCACGGGCGCGGGAGGCCGCGTCAGCAAGCAGGACATACTCGCAGCAGCCGAAGGCGGCGCGCGCGCAGGCACGGCTCCCGCGCCAGGCGCGGCTCCGGCACGCCCGGCCGCTCCGCCGCCGGCAGGGGGCGCGCTGGCCTCCGGAGCGTTTGAATCCGCCGTCCCGCGCGAGAGGATGTATTTCGGCCATTACGAAGTTCAGCCNNGTCTCGCCCCACGTATATTCCGTCGAGGAAGTAAACGTGAGTGGCATCGCGGCCCTGCGCGCCAAATCGAAAGCGAAGTTCGAGCAGGAGTCCGGCACGAAGCTGACGTTCATGCCATTTTTCATCCGCGCCGCCGTCGAGGCCCTGCGCGCTTTCCCCACGGTGAATTCGTCGGTGGACGGCACGAACATCGTGCTGCACAAGGAGTGCAACATAGGCATCGCCGTGGCGCTCGATTGGGGATTGATCGTCCCGGTGATCAAGGGCGCCGAGGAAAAGAATTTCTTCGGCCTCGCGCGCGCCGTCACGGATCTTGCCGAGCGCGCGCGATCGAAAAAACTCAAACCCGATGAAGTGATGGAGAGCACATTCTCGATCACCAACCCGGGAGTGTTCGGCGGACTCTTTGGTTTGCCGGTGATCAATCAGCCCAACGTCGCGATTCTCGGCCTGGGCACGATCGAAAAACGCCCCGTGGTGATTGACGACGCGATCGCCATTCGTTCGATGGTGTATCTCACTCTGTCCTACGATCACCGCGCGGTGGACGGCGCGGTCGCCCATCAGTTCATGGGTCACGTGAAACACACGCTCGAAAACTGGACTGAGCCGCTTTTTTGAAGCAAGTGGAGAGTTGAGAGTTCACAGCTCAAAGTTGAAAGCTAGGTTGCGCTCGACATCGGCGCGGCTGTCTTTCAACTTTCGACTCTCAATTCTTAACTATTAGTCTCTCTCCCATGCCTCCTCTCTTGTTGCAAAACGCGTGGGGCCAGCCTCCCTGGCAAATTGATTTTTCGCCCGCGCAGCAGCCGCTCCCAAAATCGGTGGACTTCGCAATAATTGGCGGCGGCTTCACGGGGCTGGCCGCTGCGGCGTGGCTTCGTCTTCTTGCTCCCGAAAAATCGGTCGCGGTTCTCGAGGCCGGGCGCATCGGCGCAGGCGCCAGCGGGCGCACGGGCGGGATGGTTCTGGCTGAGTCCGCAGCAGGCGATCTTCCGGGGCTTGGCGATGTGCTTGCCGGGCTCACTCGCATCCTTGGAGAACTCGGAGGCGCGAGCGGAATCTCGCTGCTAGAAAATTGTGAACTCGCGTTGCCCGGCGCGTGGGAAATAGCGCGCAAGGGTGGAATCGCCCGATCGGCGATCTCGTGGAATGATTCCGGCACACTCCGCGTTGTGAACGAAGTTCCCGGCGGCACCGTGAATCCCGGAAAGCTGGTCGAGGGCCTGGCGCGGGCCGCCGATCGGCTCCGCGCGGTGATCGTGGAGCAAGCACGGGTCGAGCGCGTGGATTGGGGCGCGGAGGCGGAGTTGATGTTTGCAGGCGGCAAGCTTCGGGCGGGAAAAATCTTATTCGCCACGAACAGCCTGTCGCTCGATTTATCGGGGCTGAGCGATCGCGCGCATCCGAAGCTGACGCTGGCGGCCTCGACCGCGCCGCTGGGCGAGGAACAATTGGAAGCTATTGGGCTCTCGCAGCGGAAACCCTTCTACACAGTGGATTTCCCGTATCTGTGGGGGCGAGTGTGCCGCGACAATTCGATCGTGTGGGGCGCAGGTCTGGTGGGCCCGGCAGATTCGGGAAGCGTCGAGCAGATTGACATCGCGGCGGAAGAACCTTCGCGGATGTTCGCGTCGCTCGAACGGCGAATCCGCCAGCTTCGGCCGGGGCTTGAAAAACTCAATTTCACGCATCGCTGGGGCGGACCGATTCTTTTCCGCGATAGCTGGACGCCTGTGTTCGATCGCCATCCGGCAAGCTCGAGCGGGATTGTTCTGGGCGCCTTTGCGGGGCATGGCGTGGCGCTTTCGGTTTATCTCGGAGCCTGGGCCGCGGAAATCATGCTGGGGCGCCGCGACTTGCCGGAGTGGGGCCGCATCGCGTGAAAAAACCGGCCCGCGGGAGCCATTCGCCAAGCCCCCCGATCTGTGTCGATTAGAATGGGTCGCCGTCGTTTATTTTCAGTGAGTTGCGGGCGTTTCTAATCGCCGGAGTGTCGATTAGAAATGCCTTGACTAGTGACCGGTGAGCAGCGCTTGGTGGGGCAGTGCGGCGCGGCGACCTCAAAATAGTGTGACACTTTGCGGGTGTTGGTTCTTTTTGTTTTCAAGGACTTACGCGTCGAATTACTCGGCATGGTGTGACACTTAATTTCAGTTTCGCATGGCGAAAATCCAAGCGAAAAGCGCACAGACAACAGTGTCTGTGCCACGAGGGCCACGACTTCCGATCCGATTGTCAAAGAGCATGCAGCTCTCGTCTAGAGAGCGGACGACATTTACGCGTCGCTAACACGCTGGCAGAATGCAGGGCGCACGTCTACTGGACGCAGGTTCAGGGTCGGTGCCCCCCCTGTCCTTTTAATTAGGTTCTCTATCCTGCGGTAGAGTTGGCGCATCCAATCGGGTTCACCGGAAGATCCGGGATCGGGCGCTCGGCGCAAAAGGGAGATCAACGATGGCGAAAATGAAAGCAGCGCAAGTAGCGAAGGCAGGAGCGGACTTCGAGATCGTCGAGCGGGAAATTCAGCAGCCGGGACCGGGCCAGGTCAGGATTAAGGTGCAGGCCTGCGGCGTCTGTCACAGCGATGTGCTGACGAAGGAAGGCGGGTGGCCGGGCCTTACGTATCCGCGCGTGCCAGGGCACGAAATCGCGGGAGTGATTGATGAGGTGGGCGAGCGCGTCACCGGGTGGAAGAAAGGCGAGCGAATCGGCGTGGGCTGGCACGGCGGACAGGACGGGACGTGCCTCTCGTGCCGGCGGGGAGATTTTGGGAACTGCGCTCACCTGAAGGTCACCGGGATTCATTACGACGGCGGCTATGCGGAATACATGGTCGCGCCGGTGGAAGCTCTGGCGCATATGCCGGAATCGCTCGATGCCGCGGAAGCAGGGCCGCTGATGTGCGCCGGAGTCACCACATTTAATTCCCTGCGTCATAGCGGCGCGATGCCCAGCGATCTGGTCGCAGTGCAGGGAGTCGGCGGCCTGGGACATCTGGGAATTCAATTCGCGCAGAAATTTGGATACAAGGTGGCCGCTATCGGCCGCGGGCCGGAAAACGCGGCGCTCGCGAAGAAGCTGGGAGCGCACGTATACATTGACAGCGCTGCCGCTGACGCCGCGAAGGAGCTGCAGAAACTTGGCGGCGCGCGGGCGATCCTGGCGACGGCGCCGAGTTCGAAAGCGATGTCGTCCCTGATTGACGGGCTGGGAATGAATGGCAGGATGATGGTGGTGGGCGCAACTATGGACCCCATCGAGGTGACACCGATTCAATTGATTTTCGGCATGAGGAGCCTGCAGGGCTGGGCGTCAGGGATTCCCACGGACTCGGAAGACACGCTCAAGTTTGCGGAGATGACCGGCGTGCGTCCGATGATCGAAAAATTTCCGCTTGAGAAGGCGGCCGAGGCCTACGCCCGCATGATGAGCGGAAAAGCGCAATTTCGCGTTGTGCTGACGATGTAAGATCGGCATCGGCTGATAAGCGGCGTGTTGGACCGATGGGGCGCGCTCAGAAAAAAGCAGTAGCCAGGGAAAATAGAACTGGTAGCGCTAACGGGAATCGAACCCGTATTTCAGCCTTGAAAGGGCCGCGTGCTAACCGTTGCACCATAGCGCCGGAGTGAAGCACAGCCGGGAAGAGATTCGATTATCCGGGAAAGCCTCAGCGTTGACAAGCCGCGGAATCGCTAGGCCGCTCAAATTCGAGCCATCTCTATTTTATTCCTCGGGGACTGAAGCCCCCGTTTCTGTTTCCGAGTTATGTGAGCGCCAAAAAAGTCTGCGTGGGAACTCACAAAATCGTCCCTCAGCGGCTGAAGCCGCATTGATCTGCTAACGTTACGGCACGACTGAAGCCGTGCCCTGACGAAAAACCGAGGTTGCCACACAGGCTCTGAAGCTCCGTCCGTCCAAAATGGAGTAAGTTCTCGCACGGAGTCTTGCCGCAGCTTCTCAAACTGAAACAAAGCCAATTCCTGGCTTCGAGGCCCTCCTGTCCTTTCGTACGGCTTACCGATACGGCTCAAAATCCGCTATTACAGAACTATTACAAAGGCAATCCGGCGACTCTGGTAGCCTGACCTCGTACACTGAGAGAAAGCACAGACACCTCAGAGAACACAGGGACCCATGACACTCGCCGATCTAGCAAAGAAGTCCGCCGGGGCTCACGAAATTAACTGGGTGACAGCTACGTTCATGATGCTGTTTCACGTGGGCGCCGTGGCCGCGCTGTTTTTCTTCAGCTGGCCATGCCTTTTCGTCTTGCTGTTTCTCAACTGGGTCTCGGGCAGTCTCGGAATCGGCATGGGGTATCACCGGCTGCTCACTCATCGCGGCTACAAGACTCCGAAGTGGGTCGAGTATTTCCTGACGGTTTGCGCCACGCTCGCGCTGGAAGGCGGACCGATCTTCTGGGTGGCCACGCACCGAATCCACCATCAACACTCCGACAAGGAAGGCGATCCGCATTCGCCCGTGGACGGCAAGTGGTGGGCGCACATGGGCTGGATTCTGATGGGCAAGTCCATGCACCACGACACAACGACGCTCGCGCGGTACGTTCCCGACCTGGCCAAGGACAAATTTCACGTCTGGATCACGAAATACCATTACGTTCCAATGATCGTGCTCGGCGTGATTCTGCTGGCGATTGGCGGAATTCCCTTCGTCCTCTGGGGCGTATTCCTGCGCACCGTAATTGGCCTGCACTCGACCTGGCTGGTGAATTCGGCCACGCACTCATGGGGCACGCGGCGGTTCAAGACTCGCGATCTTTCGACGAACAGCTGGTGGGTAGCGCTGTTGTCGTTTGGCGAGGGCTGGCACAACAATCACCACGCGCATCCAACGTCCGCGCGGCACGGGCTGGCCTGGTACGAGGTTGACTTCAACTGGTACGGCATCTGGGCGCTCCAGAAGCTCGGACTCGCCAAGGACGTGTACCGCACCAAGCTCCCGGACAAGCAGACTGACCTCGAGAGTCTTCCCGAGGTTGACATGGCTGCTGTTGCCCCCGAACCAGAGCCCGATCTGGTCTCGGTCTAAGCGCTCTCTTTTCGGCTTTCGGGCGTAAATCAGAGTCCTCGCGTTCGCCTTTAGGGTCAGTCCGCGCCTCGAAATATCTCTGCGGGAATCCGCCGGGCCCCCGCTGTACAATCCTCAGAAGACGCCATGCGAATCACCGGCCGCCGAAAGGCAATCGCTCTATTCCTGATTCTAGGCATCTGTCTGGTCGCCGCGACGGTGGCGCTCACAGGCATTTGGATCATTCTCAACTGGCGTGAACGCGTCCTGCTCTTCTTCGGCCTGGTCGTCTTATTGGCTATCATCGTTGGCCTGATCCTCAACACCGTGTTCCTGGTGCGCGAAATTCGCCGGAACGAGCATCACGACAGCTTCATCAACGCCGTGACTCACGAATTGAAGACGCCGATTACATCCATCCGCCTGTATCTGGAGACCTTGCAACGGCGGGAGGTGGACGAAACGAAGCGCCAGAAGTTCTACGGCTTGATGCTGGACGATACGGACCGACTGCGCAGGACCGTGGAGCAGGTACTGATGGCCGGCGAAGTCGGCTACAAACGCACCGCGCAGAAATCCCTGGAGATCGATCTCAGCGGCCTCGTGGGCGAATGCATGGATCTGGCCCGCACGCGGCATAATTTACAGCCGGCCGCGCTACATTGGCAGGAACCCGCCGGAACCAACGGCGCCAAAATTAAGGTTCCCGGCGATCCCGATGAGCTCCGCACGGCGATCTCCAATATCCTGGACAACGCCATCAAGTACTCCCGCGACACCGTGGACATCTCCGTGTGGATGGATACGCCGGACGAAAGGCATGTTGCGCTGCGCGTTCGCGACCACGGCATGGGGATTCCCGCCGGCGAGCTGAAGCGCATTTTCCGGCGCTTCTATCGAGTGTCAAGCCGATCCGCGTCGCAAGTGAAGGGCACCGGACTGGGCTTGTTCATCGTTCGCGCGATCGCGCGCGCGCATGGCGGCCGAGTGTTCGCGGAGAGCGCGGGAGAGACTCGCGGCACGACTGTCACTCTGGAATTGCCGAGGAGCGAGGCGTGAGCCGGGTTCTGGTTGTCGAAGACGAAGCTCACTTGGCGGAGGGCCTGCGCTTCAATCTGGAAGCGGAAGGACACTCCGTGGAGGTGGCGGGCGATGGCGAATCCGCGATAGACCGGCTGCTCAAAGGCGCCAACAAATTCGACGCCGTCGTTCTGGATGTGATGCTTCCGGGCATGGACGGCTTCGAGGTTGTTTCCGCGCTCCGCAAGGCCAAAAATTATGTGCCCGTGCTGATGCTGACTGCTCGCGGCCGCCCCGAGGACGTGCTCGCGGGATTTGCGGCGGGAACGGACGACTATCTCCCGAAGCCCTTCGAGCTGCCGATATTCCTGGCGCGGCTACAGGGCCTGCTGCGGCGAAGCGCGTGGCTCACGGGTACGGATCGCCCGGCACGCGAAGCATCGAAGAATGGCAAAGCCAGCGCGAACGAAAGCCGCGCGATCAACGAAGAAGTGTTCTCGTTCGATGGGCGGACGATCGATTTCGGCACTTTGGAGCTGCGCACCAAGGACAACACGATTCAACTCACGCTGATGGAAGCGAAGCTTCTGCGACACCTGATCCGCAGCAACGGCCGAACCGTGTCGCGCAAATCCATTCTCGAGGACGTCTGGGGCCTGCGCGAAGACACCGACACGCGCGCTATTGATAATTTCATCGTCCGGCTGCGGCGCTACATTGAAGAAGATCCCTCCGAACCCCGGCATCTGCTGACCGTGCGCGGCGTGGGATACCGATTCATCGCGTAGTTTCTTCGCAAGTCTCCTCGCATAGGATTCGACCCTCCCCTCCGGCGTTAGCCCCAGAAGGCGGTGTACCAGATTGGCACGCCGCCCGCTGCCAGCCGTTGACACGGAAAAGCCCTCTGTCAAGATTGATCCAGCGGAATCACTTGGGAAATGAGGGGGCGTATCCATGAATTCGTTCAAACGCGTCACAGCCATACTGGTGTGTTTCATGATTTCTCCACTCGCCGCCCTCTGCGAACCGCAGGGCGGTGCGCAGCGCGCCGGGCAAATTGACGCCCTGATTCCGGCAGCCACGCGCAACGCCCAGACCGTCAAGGCGAAGGACGAAATTGACTGGAACGACTTGCTGAAGACCGCGCACAACGGCCGCGTCCGCGCGGGCCTGACGGACGGCTCGATTCTCAGCGTTGGCTCCGACAGCGAGCTCCGCGTCGTGCAGCACGACGCCACTTCCCAGCAGACGTCGCTCGAACTGGACTATGGCAAGGTTCGCAACCAGGTAACCAACATCACGAAGTCTGGCGGCAAATACGAGCTCAAGACTCCGAACGCCGTCATCGGCGTGATCGGCACGGATTTCGTTACGCTCTACAAGAGCAACAGGACGACGGTGTGGTGCCTCAAAGGGCACGTCAGGGTGACGCCGCTGGGCAAGGTGGCCAAGAGTTCGGGACAGCAGAGTTCAACTGACAATACCGTGACGCTGGCGGAAGGCCAAATGGTGGTCATCACTTCCGTGATTCCCTCCGCGGGATTTCAGCCCACGAGTACGCCGCCGGATGAAGCGCAGACTATCTTGCTCTCAACCGACGTTCCTGACGGCAACCTCCCTCCGCCGGGTGATAATAAGTACGTGAATCCGACACATGCCATGCGCACCCTGCTGGTCGGTGGCGCAATTGCGGTGGGATTGGGAGTCGGATTGGGCCTTGGCGCAGGACACGGCAGCGGTGGCGGCGTCGGCGTCACGCAAGGTTGCAGGCCTTCATCCAGTGTAAATTGCCCTACCGGGCCTTAATCGAGCCGGCCGCGACTGGCAGGCCGGCGTGCGGCCCGGATAATCCATTCCGGGTAATTGAGCCGCAATCGCAATACCTATGAGCTCGAAGGACAAGCCCTCGTCACGTTGGTTGGCGTGGCTCCGCGTCTTCTCCGTTCCCCAGGTTGACCTCGCACTCGCCATAGTGGTCACTCTTGCCGGGCTGGGCGTGTTCGCCTACTCCGGATATCGCGCCGACACTCGCGCGGGCTTTGCGTTCCTCCAGAATATCGAGCAGCGTTCTCTCGACATGCGATTTGTCATGCGCGGCCAGCGCGCGCACGACGATCGCATCGTGATCGTCGGAATCGACGAAAGGACGCTTCAGGAAATTGGCTCCTTTCCGCTGCCGCGGAAGACTTACGCGCTGCTGGTTGACCGGCTAAGCGCCGGCGGCGCCCGGGTGATCGCGTTTGACGCCACGTTTCCGACACCGGAGAGCAACTCTGCCGCGCCGGCGCTGGAACGCCTGCAAAGCGAGCTGGGCAGTTCCGCATCTCCCGCCGTCATCAGGAAAATCAAAGATCTCGAGACGGGGAGCGACGAAGATGCGCTCTTTGCGGACTCCATGAAGCGAGCCGGCAACGTGGTGCTGGGGCACCTGTTCCTCGATCCGGAAGCCGCCAAGAACGCCGATCCGAAGCTGGAAGAAGACTATTTCAACATCGTCTGGGCCAAGAACTTTCCCCAGGTGTTCAAGGTGAAATCCAAAGACGGCCGCGATTTCGACTTGAGCAAGGCGTGGGTGGATAACGGCGGCCGCGTGGCTGCGGGCGCGGAAGCCAATATCAAGGAACTCGCCGAGGCGGCGGCATCGTTCGGATTTATTGATATCAATCCCGATCCCGACGGCACCTTGCGCCACGCGCTGCTGATCAAGCGCTATCGCGATCAGGATTTCTTCCCGTCGCTGGCCATGCAGATCGTTCGCGAGTACGAAAACATTCCCGACCAGGATATTGCGGCCTATATTGCGCAGGACGGCCTCGAGCGGATTCAATTCGGGCGTCACGTGCTTCGGCAATCGCGCGACGGCAGCGCGCTGATCAATTACACCGGCCCCTACGGCACCTACGCGCACTATTCCATGTGGGACGTGATGAGCGGCACGGTCCCGCCTGGCACATTCAAGGACAAAATCGTGCTCGTGGGCGCGACGGCCCTGGCGATCGGCGACATCCGCAACACGCCCTATCAGGGCGGCGAACCCTATATGGGAGTGGAGGTGCACGCCAATATCATTGACGATGTGCTGCACAGCGGCGAGAAGGGCCGCAGCTTCCTCACGCGGGGATTCGACGAAGAAATAATTGATCTGGGATTCATTCTGCTTTTCGGGATCGCTTTTGGAATCTTGTTCAGCCGCGTCCCGCCGCTCTATTCCACGATTTCGCTGTTGCTGGCGCTGGCGGGCTTCGCGTGGTTCGTCTATTTCAGCTTCGCGCAGCACGGGCGCTGGCTCAGTTTTGTGATTCCGGCGGGCACTCTGGTGGCCAACTACGCGGCGATCACCAGCTATCGCATGATCTTCGAGGAGCGCGAAAAGCGAAAGATTCGCAAGAGCTTCGCGCAATATCTGTCTCCGGGCGTGATCGCCCTGATCGAAAAGGATCCGCAGAAATACATTCATCCCGGCGGAGAGATGAAGGATCTGACCGTGATGTTCAGCGACATCCGGGGCTTCACCACCATTTCCGAAGGGTTGACGCCGGACGAACTCGTGCGCCTTCTGAACGAATACCTGGGGGCCATGACCGACGTTGTTTTCGCGAGCTACGGCACGCTCGACAAATACATCGGCGACGCGATCATGGCGTTCTGGGGCTCGCCCTACCCGCAGACGGACCACGCGTTTCGTGGTTGTTACTGCGCGCTGGAAATGTCGCGCACGCTCTCAAAGCTCAACGCCAAATGGAAGCAGGAAGACCGGGCGCCCCTCGCCATCGGAATCGGCCTGAATACCGGCCCGGTGAACGTAGGGAACATGGGCTCGGAAAAGCGGCTGGCATGGACCGTCATGGGCGACAACGTGAATCTTGCTTCGCGCCTGGAAGGAATCACAAAGCAATATCAGATTCAAATCGTAATCGGCGAAGGAACCTATCAGCAGGTCGGAAACCACTTCGTTTGCCGCGAGCTGGACAAAATCAAAGTGAAGGGCAAAAACCACCCGGTGAATATCTACGAGCTGCTCGACGTGGCAGCGGAGAAATGGAAATACGAATCGCTGCTCACTCGATTCGACAGCGCCATGGCCGCTTATCGAAGCCAGAACTGGCGCGAGGCCTCGGCGCAATTTGGCCAGTTGCTCGGCGCCTTCCCGGAAGACGGCCCCACGCAAGTTTTCCTGCAGCGCGCGCTGGAGTACATGGAAACCGCGCCGGAAACGGATTGGGATGGCGTCTACGTAATGAAATCGAAATAGTAAACCGCGCGCTCGTCAGTTTCCCGGAAGCAGACTCGAAAGCGTGAGCTTCCCTTTCACTTCTTTCGCTTTGGTCCAATCGTGGTACGTGTGGCACTCAAAGCAGCGGGATTCGGCGGCATCATTCCCGGCGTGGTGGCACTTTTCGCAAGTGGCGATGCCCGGCAGCAGGATGTCGGCGGTCTCATGGCTCGTGAGCGCGGCGTGGCATTCCGTGCATTTCACCATCTGGTGCCGGTCGTGGTTGAAATTGGCGTGGGGCAGCCAGCGCGGGGTGATGTTTGATTTCGCGACTGCCGGGAGCGCGGCGCCGGCGGACAAGCTCAGCGCGTGGCATTGCTTGCACGTCTTGCCGTAAAGCAACTGCTCGGAATCCGCCACGCGTTCCGTGGCCCACTGTTGCGGCGTGAGGACGCGCACCGCTGCTGGCTGCGGCTTCTGCGGCAAACCGGGAACGGGAGTGGTGACGCGCACTTCGGCCGGATGCGCGGCGATGTACTGTTGAAATTTCTGCGTGAGAAAAGCGTGAATCACTTCCGGCGTGTCGTGCGGAACGCTTTCCTTGAAGCGCTTGTCGAATTGCAGACCGTGGCAAGCGATGCAGTTCTTAGCGTACGTCGTGGGCGCCATATACGCGCGCGCCAGAACCATCGCCGCCCGATCGGACTTTTGTGGTGTAGGTCCGGATTTCTCCGAGGCGGGAATCGCAGCGGCTGGCGCGGCGCCGAACCGCCACGCGTCCGTGGAAGTCGGCGGGCGATGGCAATCGTCGCAATCGAGCTGCACCGGGCCGTTCGGGCCCGCGAGATTCCGCTTCATGTGCACGGCATGATTCAGCTTGATCGTGCCGGGATCAATGCTGCCGGGGCGGACCGCCGCAAATTCGGGATGGCCCGAGCCAAAATTTTCGATGTCGCGCACGAACTTCGTCGCGTCGCCGGTGGTCCGCAGGTCCGCATGGCACTGCGTGCACGCGGCGTCGGAAGTGGCGGCGAGCCGCGCATGTCCTCGATGCTCTTCGTGGCACGACGAGCATTTTGGCGTAAACGTCTGGTTGGCGTGGTGAATGGGGCCATCGTGGCACGCGAGGCAGGCTCGGTCGCTGGCCTTCGCGCTGAAAAACCCGGCCATCTCAAAATGGCAGGCGTCGCATTTCGTGGCGAGGACGGCGTGGGCGGGCGACACCTGTCCGCCGCTGTACACTCGCTGGTTGCCGGTGACCCCATGCCAGACGAGCCACAGCACAGCCAGAAGCGGCACGGACAGCGAGAGCCAGAAACGCCAGCGCCGAAACGCATGCGGGCGCTTGAAATAATTCATGTCAATGCGCTGGGCTCGTTTTTTTGTTGCCCGTTCTCCGTCCGGCACGAATCCTCGCTTCTCTGTTTCTTGGCTTCTTCGCCTCAGTAACGCAACGCCACGATCGCGTGCACGCAACCAAGCAACAGCAACGCAAACGACAACGGGATGTGCAACATCAACCAGCCATGCAGCCAGTGGTGCAAAAGCGATTGACGCCGCAGCTGGCGCTCCTCCTCGCAGATCTGCTCGAGCCGCCTGGTGGCTTCCTGCACTTCAGCGGGCAGCAGCATGCGGAGCCCCTCGAACGTGCTGTGCGCTCGCTCGGGATTCGAGAGCAACTGGTGCCGCGCGCCATGGCTTTGCAGGAAAGGGCGCATCTCGCGCTGATAAAAACTGGCCAGCGGCGCGGATCCTTCTTCGCCTGACGCAGTTGATTCCGCGCCGGCGACCACGCCGTCCGCATCCGCGACGAACTGAGCGCGGACATGGTCAATCTGCTCGAAGATGGTTTCCGATGGGACTTGAACGGTCATCACAGCGGGCAGGTAGTGCTGCAGCAGCGCGCCAAAAATTCCGCTCGCGACCACAATGATGAGCAGGACCATCAATACGCTTGTGAGCGGGCCGCCGAACCGAAACCCGGCGTGAAAAAAAATGATCGGCAGGCTCAAGAGCCCGAGCCACAGATGGCCGCGCATCCAGGTCTGCGCGCGGCCGAGCCGCCAGACCGGAAATTTCTTGCGCCCGGCCAGCAGCCCCGCAAAAACCATGAAAACGGAGCCGACGATTCCAAACGTGAGCCCGATGGCGCTGCCGCCGCTGGGACCCGACGGCGCATGCAGGGCGTACGGGATGTAAACGGCCGTCGCTACCCCCAAAATAATGAGCGAGGCCGCCAGCCATTTTCTGTGTGTGTGGTCTATGCGCACGTTTCCGGAATTATCGGACGAAACGTTCCTTTACTAAGGCTTCTGCGTCATGCCCGGCTCCTGCCCCAGCAAACCCGCAAAGAACTTGCGGGGATCAACGCGGTGGGCCGCATCGTGCGGGCACGCGTACACGCAACTCGGCTCAGCGTGGTCGGTGCACAAATCGCACGATGTGGCTTTCTGCTTGACCATCGCAACCTTTCGTCCGGGCTGCGCCGGGTCATCCGCCATCACGTTGAACGGATGCAGATTGATATTGCCGTACGGGCAATTTTCGGCGCATAGCCCGCAGCCGATGCACCAATCCTCGATGATCACTTCCAGCGAGTTGCGCCTGCGGATCGAGCCCACCGGGCAGCCGACCATGCACAGCGGGTCGAGGCATTGACGGCAGGAAGTCGCAACCAGATAGTGGTCGAACCTCAGCCCCTCGCGGACCAGCCGCGTGATGCCGTCATGCGAATCGGCGCAGGCGCGCACGCATGCGTCGCAGCGCGTGCAACTGTTCAGATCGAGCAGCAGAAGGCTTTGCGCTTCCATTAAGCCCTGCGCGAGAAAATTGTCGAGCGGCACGCTTTGCACCACGGAAAGCCGCTCGCGATTCATCTGCGCGCGGTCCTGTTCCACGGTCTCGAGCTTCCGCCGCACAACGGGGAATTCGCCCATCATGCGATTGAAGTCCGCGGCGCCGATGCGAACGAGCTCCACGTGGTCGAGCGCCGTGCAGGTGGCCGTGCGAATATCACCGGCGAGCAATCCGGTTTCTCCGAAATAATCGCCGCGCGAAAGATAGGCCAGCACCATGTCTCCGCCGGGATGCGCTTGCGACACTTTTACGAAACCGATGCGGACCAGATAAAAGCTGTCCGCGGGGTCGCCCTGCCGGCAAATCACCTGGCCGGGCGAGTAGCGCACAAGTTCCACGCTCTCGCGCAGGCTGCTGATGAATTCGTCCGTCAACTCGGCGAACACCGGGACGGAGCGCAGGTGGCTATCGAGAGCGCGCTGGCGGTACGATTTGTCGAGCTGGGCGCGGAAATTCTTATTGCGCTGCATGATGTCGAGCACGTTGCGCAGCATCTCCAGCATCGTGCAATCGGTTTCCGCGCGGACGGTGGCCGAGCGCGGATAGAGGCTCATGCAGGTCATCTCGCCAAACAGGTCTCCCGGCCCCAGCTCCGCCACGGGATTGTCGTAGCTCAAATCCATGGGAGCATCAATGGGGATCCAGCGCTGGTCGGCCTCTTCTTCGCGCCGGTCCTGCTGACGCTGCGCCAATTTGCTCGAGAGCTTGCCGATGAATTTCTTGATTCCGCCCTGCGTTTTCACGTGCGCCATGGGCGTCGAGATGGAAACCTGCGCTTTGCCTTCCAGCAGGTAGAACGCAGTGGATCCGTATTCGCCCTCGCGGCAAATCGTTTCCCCGGCTTTGAAATGCCGCTTCACCACGGCGCCGCGGTTCAAGCTCAGAAAAGTTCCGGAGACGCCCTTGAAAACAGGAAGATGCTGCAGCTCTTCCGGCGAAACGGATTCGAATGCAGGGCCCGCGCCCAGCGCGGTTCGCGTCACGCCCTTGTTGGTGAGCGCTCCCGTGGGGCAGGAAACCATGCATTCCCCGCAGGAAACGCAGGACGATTCGCCCATGGGTTCGTTGTCATCGAAGGCGATTCCCGCATTCGTGCCCTTTCCCATGCGGCCCAGCACGAAGTTCTCGCGAATCTCGCTGCATCCGCGAATGCAGCGATCGCACAGGATGCACGCATCGAAATCCACCGCGATGCTCATCGAGGAATCGTCCTTCGCGCGGCCGGTGGTGCGTCGCGCGAATCGCGGATGCTGCACATTTTCCTGTCGCGCCAGGGTTTCGAGTTCGCAATCTCCGGAATGCTGCTGCCGAGCGCACGGCGAGGGGTGGTCGGACATCAACATCTCGACGAGCGTGCGCCGCGCGCGCAGCACTTTCTCCGATGCCGTGTTTACGACCATGCCGGGCTCAGCCGGACGCACGCACGACGCCGTAAACACCCGCGCGCCAACGTCCACCACGCATAGGCGGCAGACGCCCACGGGCGTTTCGTTCTGCTGATGGCACAGCGTGGGAATGGCGATGTCGTTCATTCGCGCGGCGTCGAACACGGTCGTTCCCGCCGGCACGGCGACTTTCTTCCCGTCAATCGTCAGTTCGATGAGCCCGGCCGCGCTCATGCATGCCTCGAAGTTGCGTGACCATCTACCACGGAGGGCGCGGCGGCAGACGCGCCTGAAAAGCAAATTCCGGAAGGGCATTCACGGCGCGAAACGTGCGCGTCCACTTCGTCCCGGAAATGTTTCAAGACGGAAGCGATGGGCGCAGGCACCACCTGACCGAGGCCGCAGATGGACGTCAGTCGCAGCGCCTCGGAAAGCTCGTCAATCAGCGCCAGATCGGAGGCGGAGCCCTGGCCCTGGGTCCATCCGGTGAGCAAATCAACCATTTTCTGCGATCCGACCCGGCACGGAACGCATTTCCCGCACGATTCGTTGCGGAAGAACTTTGTCGCATTCAATGCCATGTCCAGCATGCAGGTGTTTTCGTCGCATACGACGACAGCGCCCGAGCCGAGCATCGAGCCGGCGTCGGCGAGCGCCTTGAAATCGAGACGCACATCCGCCAGCGATGCGGGCAAGTAGCCGGAAGACGGACCCGAGGGCGCAAAGCCTTTCAGTTTTTTCCCGCCGGGGATGCCGCCGCCGTGTTTGAAGATCAAATCAGAGAGCGTGGTGCCCATGGGAACTTCATAGACGCCGGGCTTGGCAACGTCCCCACTGATGCCGACGAATTTAAGTCCGGCGCAGCCGCCGACGCCCTGCGATTTGTACCATTCGACGCCGCGCACGAGTATCGGCGGGACGTTGGCGAAAGTCTCGACGTTGTTTATGACGGTCGGCTTGTTCCAGAGGCCCTGCTGCACGGGAAACGGAGGTTTGTTGCGCGGCTCGGCGCGCTTGCCTTCGATGGCTTCGAGCAGGGCGCTCTCTTCGCCGCAGATGTAACCGCCGGGACTGACGAACAGCTCCAATTCGAATTCCAGCTCGGTGCCGAGGACGCTCGGGCCGATGAGGCGTTCGCGCTTGCAGCGCAGGATTTCGTCGTGGAGGATTTTTTCCTGCTCGTCGTATTCGTGGCGGATGTAAAGGATGCCTTTTTTCGCGCCGGTCAGAAGGCCGGCGAGAATCATGCCTTCGATGACGAGGTGGGGGATGTTGGTGAGTATGAAGCGGTCCTTGATCGTGCCCGGCTCGCTCTCGTCCGCGTTGCAGACGATATATTTTTCTGAGCCCGGCTGCTGGCGGACGAGCTGCCATTTCGATTCGGTGGGAAAGCCGGCGCCGCCGAGGCCGCGAAGTCCGGACGCCTTCAATAGCTCGAAAGCGGAATTCCAATCGCGCGATTGCGCGAGGCGGCGAACGACAGCGTAACGCTCATCCGGCGCGGAATATGGATCGGACGCGCAGGGGATTCCGCGGCGCGAGGCAGCGGGCTCAGGCTGCGAACCCTGCGTGACGACGTCGCGAATCATTTCCTCGATCTGCGATTCGCTGAGGCGCGTGTAGATGCGGTCGTTGACGGCGACGGCGGGCGCCTGGTCGCAGCGGCCGAGGCAGGAAATGCCGCGGATGGTGACGTCCGCGCCGGCAAGATTCTGAAGGCGCTCTTCCAGGCGCGCGCGAAGGCCGTCGGCGCCGCGCAGATGGCACGACATATCCTGGCAGACGCAGACGTCCGCTTTCGGTGGCGGCGTTAGGCGAAAGTGCGGATAAAAACTGGCGACTCCGTGCAGACGATACAGGGGAACGTCAATCTGTTTCGCCAAATCCTTCAATTCTTCGGCAGGCAGGTAACCGAACCGGTGTTGGATCTCCCGCAACCCGTCGAAGATCAACGTGACTCTCCCACACAGAGGGTCGTTCATTCCTGTGGCGGAATCAATCTCGGTGATGAATCTCGGTGACCCATGAGGATATAGCAAATCCGATTCGGCAAGTCCACCGCGCGCTCCGGAAGTGAAAATCGCGGCCGCCCCGGCAGTTACGGTTAGTACCAAAAGCGCCGAGTTCGCGCCTTTACGCTTCCGGTTTTGCGGTAGAGTACTCCTGCCAAACAGGAAATGAACACGAAGCTCGCCACCAAGTCCCTCCGCCTGTTTCTGCTGCCGGCTGCGGCATTTCTGCTAGTCGCCTTTTTTCCATTCACGAGTTCAGCGCAAACCCGCACCTCCGCCTACGATGGCGCGGGCAAATACACCGGGCCGGGATCATGCGCTTCAACCAGTTGCCACGGAAGTATTACGCCGCGCACGGAAAACGACGTTCTGCAAAATGAGTACAGCACATGGATCGTC
Source organism: Acidobacteriota bacterium (assembly GCA_003166795.1). GTDB lineage: Bacteria > Acidobacteriota > Terriglobia > Acidiferrales > UBA7541 > Palsa-295. The sequence continues at coordinate 37,581 of PMUS01000055.1, forward strand.
AAGGACAAGCACGCGCAATCCTACAAAGCTCTGACCGGAAACATTGGCGAACGGATGGCGGGCATCCTGGGCCTGGGTAAGGCCGAGACGGCGCCCCGATGCCTGACGTGCCACGCTCTGAATCCTCCCCCGGCTGAGCGTTCGCGCACATTTGACGTGAGCGAGGGCGTGAGCTGCGAAAGTTGCCACGGCCCTGCGTCCGGTTGGCTGGGCCCGCACACGGAACGCGATTGGACGCATCAAAAGTCCGTCGAGCTTGGCATGGTAGATGAGCGCAGTCTGACTAAACGCACGGAGAAATGCCTGAGTTGCCATCTCGGCAGCGATGAGAAATACGTGGATCACGAAATGATCGCCGCCGGCCATCCCGATCTCTTCTTTGAGCTGGATTCGTTCTCCGCGGTGATGCCGCGGCACTGGAAAGAACCCGGCGAACCGGGTGCAGCCGGGCAGAGCGATCCCTGGTATGACGTTCGAGAGCTCACGACAGGCCAGGCGGTCCAACTGCGCGAATCCATGCTCCGGCTGGCATCGCGCTCGAAGGAGAAAACCTGGCCGGAATATTCCGAAATGCAGTGCTACGCGTGCCACCACAGCCTGACTCCTCCGGAACAGAGCTGGCGGCAGGCGCGCGGCTATGGCGACCGGCGCCCCGGCGACCCTCCGTGGAATGCTTCCCGCTACGCCGTGTTCCGAGACGTGGTTCATCAGCTGGATGGAGAAGACGCGGGACAGCTAGACAACCAGATTTCGCAGCTCACGAAGCTGATGAGCCAGTTGAATCCCGACCGCGACGCTGTGGCGAGTGCCGCGACAAATTCCGCGCAGCTGGCCGACGCGCTGGTGGCGAAGATCAACGCCGCGGCTTACGATCCGGCGTCCACATTGCGGCTGCTGCAGAAAATTTCGGCGGACGCGGAAGACATTTCCGGCCAGGGCGAGCAATCCGCGGCGCAGGCAGCCATGGCGATCCAGTCTCTTTTCGTCGCATACGACCGCGATGCGAAGTTGCAGAATTCCGCCGAGCTTCGCGCCGCGATCAGTGCTCTATTCCAGCAGCTCGAAAATCCATCGGCTTACGATCCGGCGCGATTCGCGCGTCAGATGCAGCAGGTAAACGCCCTCCTGAGGTGACGCGTGCGGCAATTTGATCTGGTGGTGATCGGCTCCGGCCCGGCCGGCGAAAAGGGAGCGGCGCAGGCCGCCTATTTCGGCAAGCGCGTGGCCGTGGTCGAATCCGGTTCAGACCTCGGCGGCGCATGCATCAATACGGGCACGCTTCCCAGCAAGATTCTCCGCGAATCCGCGCTCTATTTTTCGGGCCTAAAGCAGCGCGGACTTTACGGCATTGACTATTCGCTTCGCGAAGGCCTGACAGTCAAGAGTTTCACGCACCGCAAGGACGTCCTCGTCGAGATGGAGCGCGAAAAAATCCGCGCAAACCTGGCCGCGCACGGCATCGACCTGATTCAAGGAGTTGCGTCGTTCGAGGACGCGCACACCGTCGCCGTGAAGACATCGCGAAATGAAATCATTCAACTGCGCGGCAAGGCGATCCTGATCGCAACGGGTTCGCGGCCCCACCGGCCCGCGGAGATACCATTTGACGACGAGGTCATATTCGATTCCGACTCCATACTGAAGATGGGCCGCATCCCGCGAAGCCTCGTCGTGGTGGGCGGCGGCGTGATTGGATGCGAGTACGCTTCGATATTTACCGCGCTCGGCGTGGAGGCCGCGCTCGTGGACGGGCGCGACCGCGTGCTCCCTTTTCTGGACGCTGAATTGTCCGATGCGCTCCGCGAGCGGCTCGCCGGACTCGGAGTGAAGTTTTTTCTGGGCGAGCGCATGGGACCGATCGAGCGCACCAAGCAGGGCGTTCGCATCCAGATGCCTTCGGGCCAATCGATCGAGATGGAATCGGCCCTATTCGCAGCGGGCAGGCGCGGCGCCGTGGACGAATTGCATCTGGAAAAAGCCGGCCTGGCGATAAACAAGCGCGGCTACGTGGAAGTGAACGAGTCGTATCAGACGGCGGTTCCGTCGGTTTATGCGGCGGGAGACGTGATCGGTTTCCCGGCGCTGGCTTCGACTTCGATGGAGCAGGGGCGCGTGGCCGTGTGCCACGCCTTCGGCTTCCAGTACAAAAAGCGGCTGGCCTCGATGCTCCCCATGGGCGTGTATACGATTCCCGAAATCTCGGCCGTCGGCGAATCGGAGGAAAGCTGCAAGGAAAAGCACATCGAGTACGAAGTCGGGCGCGCGCGCTACGCGAACAACGCTCGCGGCCTGATCGCGGGAGACGCCGCCGGGCTGCTGAAGCTGCTTTTCCGGCGCGATGATCGCCAACTGCTCGGCGTGCACATTATCGGAGAAAACGCCACCGAGCTGATTCACCTGGGAATGATGGTCCTGGAATCGGGAGGGACGCTGGATCTCTTCATCAACTTCGTATTCAACTACCCGACGCTTTCGGAAATGTACAAATACGCCGCGTACGATGGTTTGGGTAATCTCGCCGGCCATAAGCTTCGGCAGGGATAGAAGCAAAACGAAGATGCCGACCTGAAGGTCGGCGTTACATAACCACCTGGGCCGCGCATCCCTGCCTTAAGAACTAGATCACGCCAAGGACTTGTGCCGGGCATCCGCCGGCGGCGGACTGTGCCCCTACGAAGAAACGACAGCGAACTTACTGCGTGGGATTGCGCGGGAAGTGCAGAAAAGGCAGGCGGACGCCATCAATCACGATCTGGTCCGCGCGAATCGCTTCCGCAGCCTCGAACCCGGCTGCGCCGCCTGCGGTCACGTAATCGTCCTGATCCACGCCGTCGCCGCTGACACCCAGGCCGCCGACAAGCGCGCCATTAATATAGAGCGGCTCTGATCCCGGAAAGAACACGATCCCACTTTGATTCACCGCCGGCCACGACGGCCCGGGCGTCTGATACCCCTGCGTGCAGGGATTGGCCACGTCCTGCACGAACACATTGAAAAACGGGCCCGCGGATGAAGCATTAATTCCCGGCGGAAAAAATGGCTGAGCCCCGAAACCGATTGTGCGATTGGTCACCGCCGTACCCAGCGGCACGTCGTTCAGGTCCGCCGGCTGCCGCGTCATGCCGCTGAAGTAGATCACGTTGCGCGCCTTGGTAGCGGCCACGTCAATGCTGAAAACGGTTCCATCGGCCATCCGGTAAAGCCCAATGATCGTGCCGTCCAGATCGCTTACCGCGATGGACATTCTCGCCTTCGATCCGAGCGGAAGGCGGATGAGCGCGCGCGTCTGGTTCGCAGTGGCGACGGCGTTTGAGATGATCCCGGTAACTTGCGCAACGGTGAGGCCGCCCACTGGACCAGCTGCGGCCGGCACCAGGTATCCATTGGGGGCGTCGCCGGGACTCGCCACCGGGCCGAGCGTAAACAGGCTCGCGTTGAATGTTCCCGGGGTGACGCCGGCCGGCGCCGTCGTTTGATTCACGAACGGCAGCGCGACGCCGTCAATAACTACTTCTCCCGGTGGAGGCAGAGTGGACAGATCCAAAATGACACCGTCCACGTTAATTTGCATGGCGGTGAACGCCGCGTATTCGGCGATATCCGTCGCCACGCCGGTGACGCCAATTCCTCCAACGACCTGGCCATTCTTGAAGATCGGCACGCCGCCCGGATTTACGGCCGTGGGATCGCTGTCCGTCACATCGGCCTTTCCCGTGGCAACGCCAAGACCGGGACTCGCTCCTGAAATCGTCGTAGCCGGAGGAACGGTCGTGGCGAGGCTGGTCGAAAGCGTGCAGCCGCGATTCGTATTCTCGATGCCGTAGAGCGCGGCATTCGCCGCGTTCATGACGCCCGGCGGAAAATGGACGCCGCTGATGAAGCGCACGGTGCGCGATGAGAGCGGCGCCTGGTCATTGCTGAAGAATGCTCCGGTGCGCGCGAGCGACACTGCCAGCTCGTCCGGCGGCACCATCGCTCCGAAATTGCCGGGCACTAGAGCAGGCGCCGACGGACCCTCGTAGACCGCGAGGATGCGGCCTAGCCGGTCCACCACGGCGATTGCCATCGTATCGGACTGCGCCGCCGTAGCCGCAGCCTGTACAACCGCCGTCACGTCGCTCTGCGTGAGCGCCTGCGGCGTGGGTGGCGGCGTTGCAGGCGGCGGAGTCGGCGGCGGCGCTGATGTCGCTCCACCACCTCCGCCGCATCCGGCTAAAGCGGCGCAAAGCGCGACGACGAATCCAACAGGCCGGAGAAAAGTGGCGGCGGAATTGCGATGATTAAGACGGTTCATGCGATCGCAGCTTATTCGTACCATAGCTGGCAGCTGTTCTCAATGCGCTCTGGCTCAAATCGCGCCGTGAAAACTGGCGTGAGCGCGCTGTGTGTCGTCAATCGCACGCAAAACCGCGCGGCAATTCATCAAAAACACTTGCTCATCCGGAAACAACCGTGTTAGCTAGACCGAGCACGTCAACAAAATAGGAAGTTGCTGACGCATTCCAGGACACAGAGGATGCTGGCTGCATCCAACGCCCTTTCCAGACTCGTTCCGCTGTTCCTACTCGCCGTTTTGCCGCTTTCCGCCGCCGTGAAATTCACCTCGGGCATTGCTTCGCAACAACAGCTTCCCGGAAAAGCGCCTCAAAAGACGGGTGCACTCGAGGGTGTGGTTCGTAATTCGAACGGCCAGCCGGTTGGCGGCGCCAGCGTCGCGATCCGAAACGTCGCCACGGGCGAGGTTCGCAAGACGACCACTACTGCGGAAGGCGTGTTCCGCTTGATTGACTTGCCGCCGGGGAAATATGAATTGAATGTCGCAGGCAATGGTTACGAAACATTGACGGAAGCGGACCTGACGGTCACGGCCGGCCAGGTTGTGGTGCATGACGTCAAGCTCGTGGCACTTCCTGTGACTGCGCCGCCTGCGTCCAGCCTTCCGCAGCTTCCGGCGACGACTGCCCCGACGACTGCGACCGAAACTTCCGCTCCGGGATACTCCGGAGCAAAACAGAGTCCGGACCTGGAGTCATCCAGCCAGACTCCGCCCGCGCCGGCAACATTTCCGCCTGACGGCGAGGTTTTTCAAGCGGAGCCGAATCGCTGGCGCGTCACCATGCCCGATTGGGATCGCTACGGAACCGGTGGCGAGCATCCCTACGTAAAGGGAAGCAAGTGGGATCCATTTGACCGGAACAAATTGAAAGGTGATGTGCCGATTTTCGGCCAGCAAACCTTTTTCAACTTCACGGCGCTCAGCGACACACTCATAGATGGCCGGCGCCTGCCGGTTCCGAGCGGCATCAGCACGGCGAGTCCCGGGACCAGCGATTTCTTCGGAAAGGGCGAGCAACTCTTCCTCGATCAGCTGTTTCTTTTCTCCTTCGACCTGTTTCATGGCGACGCAGCCTTTCGTCCCGTGGACTGGCGGATTCGAGTGACTCCGGTGATCAGCCTGAATTATCTCGACGTGCAAGAGCTCGGGATCGTAAACGTTGACGTGCGCGACGGCACCACGCGACTGGATTCCCATCTCGGCTTCCAGGAACTCTTTGGAGAGGTAAAACTCCATGACCTGAGCTCGAATTACGATTTTGTTTCCGTGCGCGCGGGCATCCAGGAGTTCAACTCCGATTTCAGGGGCTTTCTTTTCGTTGACGAGCAGCCTGGCGTGCGTTTCTTCGGCAACCTCGATTCAAACCGCTGGCAATACAATCTGGCCTATTTCAACTTGCTCGAGAAGAACACCAACAGCGGCCTGAACACATTCGCCCGAAGAAAGCAGCAGGTGATCATCGCCAATGTTTACAAGCAGGATTTCCTGTTCCAGGGCTATACGGCGCAGTTCAGCGTGGACTACAACGACGACGCCCCCAGCATTCATTACGATGACAATGGTTTTCTGGTGCGCCCGTCTCCCATCGGCGTGGTGATCTCGAACAACGAGATCAAGCCACACGCCATTCATGTCGGGTACCTGGGGTGGACGGGCGATGGGCACATCGGGCGCGTGAACCTGACACACGCCTTTTATCAGGCACTTGGTACCGACAGTTTCAATCCGTTGGCCGGACGCCCCGTTACCATCAACGCGCAAATGGCCGCGCTCGAGCTCTCCGTTGATAAGGATTGGATCCGCTTCAAGGGCTCGGCCTTCTACGCTTCCGGTTCCGCGAATCCCGCGAGCGGACACGCGCGCGGTTTTGACGCCATCGAAGACTTCCCCGAATTCGCGGGCGGAATTTTCAGCCTGTGGAATCGCGAGGGCATTCGGCTGACCGGCGCCGGAGTGAACCTGACGTCGCCCGACAGCTTGCTGCCCAGTCTCCGCTCAGACAAAGACGAAGGGCAAGCCAACTTCGTCAATCCCGGCATTTTTCTCGCGAACCTGGGAACGGATTTCGATCTCACACCGAAGCTGCGCGGCTTCGTCAACGTCAACTATCTGCGATTCGAAGACACCGAGCCGCTCGAACTTCTACTGTTCCAGGCTCCCATTCATCATACGATCGGTGTGGACTCCAGCCTCGGCGTGCGATACCGCCCGCCGCTGACGGAAAACATTTCGATCACCGCCGGGGCCGCTGCGCTCGTGCCCGGACAGGGCTTGCGCGATATTTACACGGGCAAAATGATGTTCAGTGTCTTTACCAACGTAAAGTTTCAGTTTTAGCGGCGCGCGAGGAACTACCGGAAATTGTTGAAGCGAGATTCATTCACGGCGCTGGAGAGACGACGGGGCAAAGATAGTCGCCCGGGCGCGGCGCGGCGCTACTTCGCCATTCTCGCGCTGCTCGTGATCCTATCGTTTGCGCTGGAGCACGGATTGCCGGCGGATGCGCGGCCGCAAGCGCAGCAGTCACCGCAGCCGTCGCAGCCCAGCCTGATCACGCAGACGCAGGCCGACGCAGATGCGAAGAGCACAGGGTGCGTCACCTGCCACGTCAGCGTTGATGAGCCGACCATGCACCCCACTCGCACCGTGCGCCTGGGCTGCACGGACTGCCACGGCGGCGATGCCACGGCCGGCATCTCGCCCGGCACGCCCAAGGATTCCGCGGCCTACGAACAGGCGAAGTTAAAAGCGCATCCCCAGCCTCGCGATCCCATCTTCGCCCGCGGTTCGGCCAACGCGCAGCGCGCCTACACGGCGTGGCTGCGCGAGAGTTATGAGTACGTCCGCTTCGCCAATCCCGGCGACCTTCGCGTCGCCCCGCAAACTTGCGGCACAGCGGGGTGCCACCAGGCGGAAGTCCGCAACGTGAGCACCAGCATGATGACTCACGGCGGGATGCTCTGGGGTGCGGCGCTTTATAACAACGGATCGTTTCCGCTGAAGAACGCGCGCTTCGGCGAAAGCTACTCGGCCGACGGCCTGCCGCAGGCAATGCACACCGTCCCGCCGCCATCACCTGAGGAAACGCGGACGAAAGGCGTGGTGCCCGAATTGACGCCTCTCGAGCGCTGGGAGATTTCGCAGCCGGGGAATGTGCTGCGCGTATTCGAGCGCGGCGGCGCAAAAAAAGGTGAAATCGGCAATCCCAACACCGAGGGAGAATCCGGCCGCCCCGACGACCAACTCGGGGAACGCGGATTCGGCACCCTGCTGCGCACCGATCCGGTGTTCCTTGGCTTGCAGAAGACGCGCCTGCTCGACCCGATGCTCTCGCTTCCGGGCACGAACGATCAGCCGGGCGATTATCGCGGCAGCGGTTGCACGGCGTGCCACGTGATCTACGCCAACGATCGCTCGCCCGAGCATTCCGGTCCGTATGCGTCGTTTGGCCATCTCGGCGAGAGCGCGTCCGCCGATACCACGATTGCAAAGGGCGAATCCGGCCATCCTATTCGGCACACGTTCACGCGCTCGATTCCCTCCAGCCAATGCATGGTCTGCCACATCCACCCGGGCACGAATATGGAGACGACGTATTTCGGCTACACCTGGTGGGACAACGAAGCGGACGGCGAATCCATGTATCCCGCGCAGCAGAGGAATCCGACCGCGGACGAACGATATGAAGTGGCACAGCGAAATCCGGAAGGGGCCGCGCCCCGCGGCTTGTGGTCGGACCCGAAATTCCTCGAGCAATTGGGCGACGCGAAATTCAATGCGCAGCTGAAGCAAAGTCAGTTCGCCGATTTCCATAGCCACGGCTGGGTCTTCCGCGCTGTTTACAAGCGCGATCGAAAGGGCGATCTGCTCGACGCTGATAGCAAAATCGTTTCCGCCGACGACCCGAACAAATTCGACAAGGCTGTTCACCTGAAGGACATCCACCTCGAGAAAGGAATGCAGTGCGTGGACTGCCACTTCCAGCAGGACGTTCACGGCAATGGAAAGCTGTACGCCGAGCCTCGCGCCGCGATCGAACTCGACTGCACCGATTGCCACGGCACGGTCGAGAAACGCGCCACGCTGATTACCTCCGGACCCGCAGCACCCGCCGGTGGCACGCACCTCGATGCGTTTCGCACTCCCTGGAACAGCCGGCGATTCGAATGGCGCGACGGCAAGCTCTTCCAGCGCTCCATGGTCGAGCCCGATCAGGAATGGGAAGTGGTGCAGACGCTGGACACCATCACGCCCGGTAACGCTCACTACAGCGAAAAATCGAGGTGGGCCAAGACCGTCCGGCTCGATGGCAAGACGTGGGGCGCGCTCCCGGCGGATGAATCGCAGCTGGCTCACGCGAACAGCCGCATGACGTGCTACGCCTGCCACACTTCCTGGACGCCTAATTGCTTCGGCTGCCATCTTTCGATGACCGCGAATCAGCGCATGCCGATGCTCCACAATGAAGGCCTGACCACCCGCAACTACACGTCCTACAACTTCCAGGTGCTGCGTGACGACGGCTTCATGCTGGCAATTGACGGCACGGTCACGGGCCATCGCGTGGCGCCAGCGCGCTCTTCCTGCGCTATCGTGGTCAGCTCGCAAAACCAGAATCGCGAATGGCTTTATTACATGCAGCAGACGGTTTCGGCGGAAGGGCTCGCCGGGACCGCGTTCAGCACATTTGTGCCGCATACGGTGCGGTCGAAAGAAACGAAGTCCTGCGACGATTGCCACATTTCGCAGCGCAACGACAACAACGCATGGATGGCGCAAGTGCTTCTGCAAGGCACCAACCTGTTGAATTTCATGGGGCGCTATATCTACGTCGCGGACGGCGCGAAGGGTTTCGATGCCGTGGCCGTCGCGGAGCACGATGAGCCGCCCGCGATCATCGGCAGCTACCTTCAGCGGCTCGCCTACCCGGACAATTACCGCCAGCACGTCGCGCGCGGCCGCGAGCTTCAAGAGGCCTACCATCACCCTGGAAACGTGCTCGACGTGCAGCTTCGCGGCGAATATCTCTACGCCGCACTCGGCAAGGGCGGGTTCCGTGTGTACGACGTCGCCAATATAGACAACAAGGGCTTTTCCGAACGCCAGGTCACCGCCCCCGTATCTCCACTGGGGCAGCGCCTCTACGCGCATACGAAATACGCGACGGCCGTCGCCAGCCCCTCGACGCTCGCGATTGATCCCGCGCGGGCGCGAAACCCGGAGAACGAAGAGCAGGCGATCCACCCGATGTACGCGTTTCTCTACGTTGCCGACAAATACGAAGGCCTGGTGGTCGTTGGAGACTCGAATCCCAACAGCAAGTCTCCTGGCGTCAGCACGCTGCTCGACGGCGATCCGCGAAACAATTTTCTGAAGCGCGCGCTGGCCTTCAACCCGAATGGAATTCTGAACGGAGCCCGCCGCATCGCGATCGCCGGCACGTACGCTTATATGCTCTGCGACCGAGGCCTCGTCGTCGTGGACCTGGACAAGCCGCTGCAGCCGAAAGTCGTTGCGGAAATCGGCGCGCCCGATTTGAACGATCCGCGGGGAATCTCGATCCAGTTCCGCTACGCATTTGTGGTGGACCGGGACGGCCTGAAGGTGCTGGATGTTACCTCGCTCGATCATCCTCGCGTGGTGCCGAATGCCCTGGTGAAATTGGAGGACGCGCGAAACGTTTACGTCGCGCGCACGTACGCGTACGTTGCCGGCGGCAAACAAGGTTTGGCCATCGTGGATGTCGAAAGGCCGGAGCAGCCCCAGCTCGATCAGATCTTCTCGGCCGACGGCAAGATCAACGACCTGCGCGACGTGAAGATCGGAATGGTGGACGCCAGCGCGTTCGCCTTTCTGGCCGACGGCCGCAACGGACTTCGCGTCCTGCAAGTGCTGTCCCCCGAGGATTCGCCGAATTCCTACGGCTTCAGCCCACGGCCGACTCCCAAGCTCATCGCCAGCTATCGCACCGATGCGCCGGCTCTGGCAATTTCCAAAGGCGTGGATCGCGACCGCGCGGTGGACGAAAGCGGAAACCAGCTGGCCGTGTTTGGGCGGCGCGGGGCAAGGCCATTGAACCGCGAGGAAGCCGGGCGGCTCTATCTCCGCAATGGCGGAGCCTACAACGTTACGAACGACCCACCGGGCCCCGCGCGCTGATCGGAGCTCCACTCTTCCGCTTTATCTATTGCTGCGATAGTTCTTTTTGATGCGCATTGACGGACTGCGCCTCGGAAATGGGGTATATAATATGTGTGAAGAATAATGAGGATTATTTGAGAATCCAATCGCGGGGAGTTTAGATCAACATGGTCGTGCGTCCTGTAATTCCTCCAACCGACATTGATGAACTCGAAGAGATATGGGAATGGATTGAGTCATTCGATGCGGTCATAGAGAAGGGCAAGCCTGGGCAGGCGTCCAGGATCCTGCAGGAAATCCGCAATAGGGCCCTTGCTTCCGGTGTGCAAGTTCCGTTTACCGCAAACACTCCGTACGTAAATACGATCCACGTAAGCCAGCAGGCCGCCCTGCCGGGCGATCAGGAAATCGAACGAAAGATCAAGAGCCTTGTTCGCTGGAACGCTCTTGCCATGGTGGTCCGAGCCAACCGCGAGGAACACAATATCGGCGGCCACATCTCCACCTACGGCTCGGTGGCAACTTTGTTCGAGATGGGATTCGATCACTTCTTCCGTGCGCGTACCGACGAGTTCGAGGGCGACACTGTTTATTTCCAGGGCCACGCTGCGCCGGGCGTATACGCGCGCGCATTCGTCGAGGGCCGCCTGTCGGCCGAAAAACTCCAGAATTTCCGCCGCGAACTCAAACCCGGCGGAGGGCTATCGTCGTATCCGCATCCATGGCTGATGCCTGAATTCTGGGAATTCCCCACCGTTTCGATGGGCCTGAGCCCGATCATGGCGATTTATCAGGCTCGCTTTAACCGTTATCTCGAGGATCGCGGCCTCAAACCGCGCACGGACGCGAAAGTATGGGCGTTTTTGGGCGATGGTGAAACGGACGAGCCGGAAGCTTTGGGAGCGATTACGCTCGCCTCCCGCGAACACCTCGACAATCTGATTTTTGTAATCAACTGCAACCTACAGCGCCTCGATGGGCCCGTACGCGGCAATGGAAGCATCGTCCAGGAATTGGAGGCGGCATTCCGCGGCGCGGGGTGGAATGTAATCAAAGTTCTTTGGGGTTCCGACTGGGACACGCTCTTCGAGCAGGATGTGGACGGCTTGCTTGCCAAACGCCTGGGAGAGATGGTGGACGGCGAGTATCAGAAGCTGATCGTCGAATCCGGCGCCTATATTCGGCAGCATGTGTTTGGCTCCGATCCACGGCTGCTGAAGATGGTCGAGAATATTCCGGACGAAAAGCTTCACGCACTGCGCCAGGGCGGACACGATCCGAAGAAGGTTTACGCCGCCTATAAGGCTGCGGTCGAACACAAGGGATCTCCGACCGTAATCCTGGCACGCACGATTAAAGGCTATGGCCTCGGGGAAGCCGGAGAGGGCCGCAACGTCACCCACCAGCAGAAGAAAGTTGACGAAGATACGCTTCGCAACTTCGGCGAACGTTTCGGACTTTCGTTCACGGAAGAGCAATTCGCCGAAGTGCCGTTTTACCGCCCACCGGACGACAGCCCCGAAATTCAATATCTCCGTGCTTGTCGCGAAAAACTCGGCGGCTACATGCCGCGGCGCAGCGTCCGCTCGAAACCCTTGGTGGGCAATCGCGCGGAGCTATTTGAAGAGTTCCTGACGGGAAGCGAAGGCCGCGAGGTCTCGACCACCATGGCATTCGTCGGAATGCTGCGGAAAATGCTGCGCGACCCTGAAATCGGCAAGCTGGTTGTGCCCATCGTTCCGGACGAAGCGCGCACTTTTGGCATGGAGTCCCTGTTTCGGCTGGTTGGAATCTATAGCAGCCAGGGGCAGCTCTACGAACCCGTGGACATGAACACGCTGCTCTATTACAAGGAAGCCAAAGACGGCCAGATTTTGGAAGAGGGCATCACCGAAGCCGGTTCGATGTCGTCGTTTATCGCCGCCGGCTCCGCCTACGCTACTCATGGAATCAACACGATTCCGTTTTTCATTTTCTATTCGATGTTCGGACTGCAGCGCGTCTGCGATCTGATTTGGGCCGCAGCGGACACGAGGTGCCGCGGGTTTCTGCTGGGAGGCACGGCCGGGCGCACGACGCTGGCCGGCGAAGGTCTGCAGCACCAGGATGGCAATAGCCACGTGCTCGCGCTTCCTATCCCCACGTTGCAAGCCTACGATCCCGCGTTCGCGTACGAACTCGCCGTGATCATCGAAGACGGCATCGATCGCATGTACCACAAGGGCGAAAGCATCTTTTACTACATCACCGTGATGAACGAGCCTTACGCGATGCCCCCGATGCCGCCTGGATCGCGCGAGGGCATCCTGAAGGGCATGTATCGTTACAAGGCCGCGAGCGACAGCAAGTCGAAGCTTCGCGCCCAGCTTTTCGGAAGCGGCTCCATTCTTCGCGAGGTTTTGCACGCTCAGGAAATCCTGGCGGAGAAATACCACGTGGCCGCCGATGTCTGGAGCGTTACGAGCTATAAGGCCCTCTATAGCGACGGGATCGAGACAGAGCGCTGGAATCTGCTGCATCCGAGCGACAAGCCCCGCGTGCCGTATGTCTCCCAGTGCCTTGCGGGAGCCCCCGGCGTGCTTGTGGCCGCAACGGATTACCTGAAAGCCCTGCCGAATATGGTGAGCCAATGGATGCCCAGGCGGCTGGCGTCGCTCGGTACCGACGGATTTGGCCGCAGCGAGAGCAGGCAGTCCCTCCGCAACTTTTTTGAGGTGGACGCGCGCTTCATCACGCTGGCGACGCTCCACGAATTGCTGCGCGAAGGCAAAATTCAGGCTTCCTTGGTTCAACAGGCGATCAAAGATCTCGAGATTGACGTCGAAAAGGCCGACCCGCTCACAACGTGAAACGCAGTCTCCCCCTGAGCCGGGCTTGGGGATGGTTTCGCTTGACGAAGTCCGCTGGATTCCGCAACAATCAGAGCATCAGTTTCGCGCCCACGCGATGGCGTGCGGCCTTAGGTTTGGGTGATAAAGAGCGACTGAGGCGCGTTCCAAGAGACCGGAAATGAGGTAATTAGACATGGGTAAGATTGTCTCAGCATTTGCTACCGTGCATGCCCCGCAGCTTTTCGACCGTCCCCCCAGCGAGGACCCCAAGCAACTTGACGCCGATATTGCGGCGATGCGCGAGATAGGCCGCGAACTTGAGGAGTCCAAGCCGGACGCCGTGATCGTGATCGGCAGCGATCATCTCGAAACTTTCTTCCTGAGCTCCGTTCCGACATTCGCCATCCTGTCGGGCGAGTTTTCCCACGCTGAATTTGCCGGCCGCAGATACGAAATGCCGATCCATCAGGGCTTGGCCGAAGACCTCCTCGACAAGCTCATGTCCGCGGGTTTCGACCTGGGCTACTCGCAGGACGCGGTCCTCGGACACGCGTTCGCAGCCGTCTATGAATGGGTGATTGAGAAGCGTCCGATCCCTGTCGTCCCGATATTCGTCAATGCGTATCTCCCGCCCCTGCCGACAGCAAAGCGTTGCGCGGAGCTGGGGAAAGCGATCGCGAAGGTAATCGCGGCCCGTCCCGAGAAAGTCGCCATCGTGGCCAGCGGCGGAATGTCGCATTTTCCCGGCACGTGGAAATACCCCAAGCCGGATTTCGACTTCGACTACTGGGCCATCTCGCAAATGGAAAAGGGGAATCATCAGGTCCTTATTGACCTGACCAACGAGCAGCTCGATGAGGTCGGCAACACGGAAATGCTTTCGTGGATGATTATGTTCGGTGCGATCGGAAATCAGCCGGGTGAATTGGTCACCTATCAGCCGACGTGGCACCACGGCCACGCGGTCATGCGCTTCCTCCCGCTCAAGGGCACGGGTCCTTCCAAGGAAGGAGCGGAGGCAGCCAAAAAGTACGAATTCAAGGGCGGCTTCGAATTCTATAAGCACCCCTCCGTGGCGGCTTACAAGCTGAACAAGGTTCTGTACGACAGCCGCTTCAAGCGGGACCTGCGGCTCCGGCTGATTCACGATCTTCCTTCCGTGGCGAAGGAATACGGCATGACGACCGAGGAAGCCAAGGTTCTTGAAACGCTGCAGGACGACGACATCGAGAAGTTCCGGGACGGGCAGGTCCATCCGCTGGTGGAGGCGGGCGCGCATCCTCTCGGGATGTGGATGGCCGTCATCCGGATCCACGCCGAGCTGCGGAAGTTGCGCGCGGCAAAGAGCGAAATCGGGCAGCCGAACACAGCATCGCACTAGTTGGCGGCGATTCAATAGCTAAGTGATTGGGCCTGCGGCGTGTCGGGATGCCGCAGGTTTGGCTTTTCTTGGCAGCGATTCCGCTCGAAATCGGACGAATTCTTTCAACTTCAAGCGAGGGCAAACATATGAAGGTTGGCGTTGCGGGACAAGGCGCTTTCGGCGTGAAGCATTTGGAGGCCCTCGCCGTTATTCCGGGCATCGAAGTCGTCACCTTGACCGGCGGAAACCAGACAACCACCGCGGAAGTCGCGAAGCGGTTCAAGATTCCTCACTGGACCGGCGACCTTGGCGAGAGCCTGAAGCAGCCCGGCCTCGAAGCCATGATTCTCGCCACGCCCACCGGAATGCACGCCGCGCAAGGCGAGCAGTGCATGCGCGCCGGAAAGCACGTGCAAATCGAGATTCCGATCGCGGACACCCTGGCGGATTCCGCGCGCCTGGTGAAAGTGCAGAAAGAAACGGGCGTCGTCTGTATGGGCGGCCACACGCGCCGTTTTAATCCCAGCCATCAGTACGTCCACAAAAAGATCAAGTCCGGCGAGCTGAAGGTTCAGCAAATGAACGTGCAGACCTATTTTTTCCGGCGCACGAACATGAACGCGGCAGGGCAGCCTAGAAGCTGGACCGATCACCTCCTATGGCATCACTCCTGCCACACTGTGGACCTGTTCCAATATCAAACCGGCGAGCTGGTTTCCGATTGTTACGCCGTGCAGGGCCCGCTGCACCCCGAGCTGAAAATCGCGATGGACATGGGAATCGTGCTGAAAGTGCCTTCGGGCGCCATCTGCACGCTTTCGCTGTCGTTCAACAACAAGGGTCCGCTAGGCACGCGCTTCCGCTACATCTGCGACAACGGCACGTTTCAGGCTTACTACGACGATCTAGTAGACGGCGAGGACAAGAAGATCGACCTCTCGCACGTGGATGTCTCGATGAACGGAATCGAGCTCCAGGACCGCGAGTTTTTCGCCGCGATCAAGGAAAAGCGCGAGCCGAACGCCAGCGTCCAGCAATGCTACACGGCCATGCAGGTCCTGGATAAGCTCGACCACATCCTCAACCGTTCAGCCGCCAGCTCAAAAGCCTAGCGTCTTTGTTTGACTCTCAAGGGCGTGCGGCTTCCAATTTTCCTTTGAGCACGGAGTGGAGCTGCTTTTCGTCCAGCGCGTGCTCCCACTTTGCGACCACAATCGTTGCGACCGCGTTGCCGACCACATTGGTAGGCGTCAATCCTTCCGACATGAGCCTGTGAATTCCAAGCACTAACGCGATGCTTGCCACGGGTATCGTTCCCGTCGAAGCAATCGTCGCGGCCAATACGACGAACGCCGCGCCGGCGACACCTGCCGCACCCTTCGACGACAACAGCAGCACGGCGAGCAGCCCCAGCTGCTGCCAGAGATTCATCGGCGTATTCGTGGCCTGCGCCAAAAATACCGTCGTCGTCGCAAGGTAGAGGCAAGTCCCGTCCAGATTGAAGGAATAGCCCGTCGGGATCACCAGGCCGACGATGCTCTCCTCGCAGCCCAGGTCCTCGAGCTTGGTCATCAATTGCGGCAGCACCGTCTCGGAGGAAGTAGTCGCGAAGACGATCAAAAGCTCTTCGCGGATGTATCGGATCAGCTTGAATATGCTGAATCCGCACCAGCGCGCGACGGGCCATAGAACGCCGAAAACGAATATGAGACAGGTAACGTAAAAGCCGCCGAGCAGCTTGCCCAGCGACACCAGCGATCCCGCGCCAAATTTGCCGACCGTGAAAGCGATCGCCCCAAACGCGCCGATCGGCGCGGCCCACATCACGATCGCAACGACTTTGAAGAGCATTTGCGACGCGGATTCAATGAAATCCACAATTGGTTTGCCGCGTTCACCAACTTGCGTAAGCGCGAACGCACAGAGGACGGAAATAAGCAGCACCTGCAGGACGTTTCCTTCGGTGAACGCCCCGACAAACGTGTTTGGAATGATGTTGGTAAGAAACTGCGTGACGCTGGCGGTTTCCGGGTGCGCAACGTACGTCTGCACGGCGGAAGTGTCCACGTGGGCGAGATTCACGTTCATCCCACGTCCGGGCTTCCATATATTGACGGCGGCGAGCCCGATCACGAGCGCGACCGTGGTCAACACTTCGAAATAAATGATCGCCTTGAGTGCGACGCGCCCGACTTGCGCCAAATCGGACATGCGCGCGATTCCGTGAACCACAGTGCAAAAGATGATTGGCGCGATCAGCATACGAATCAGCTTGATGAACGCGTCGCCAAGCGGCTGCATGCGCACGCCGAGGCTCGGATCAAAATCGCCCAAAACGATCCCAAGGATCATGGCGACGAGCACATAAACCCAAAGTTGCGCGTACCAGCGTTTCGGGCGAACGCGCTTCCTTGATTGCGGGTTGGCGGAATCTACGGCCATCGGGACGAAACACGCTAACGCTTGAACAACGAATTGACAAGGTCATTGGCTTGAAATTATACTGAACCATATGGTTCAGTATCGCCCGACTAAAATCGACCGCGTGGCCGCGGCCATTTCCGATCCGACTCGCCGGGCAATCATCGAGCGCCTCGCCCGTGGGCCGGCGCGCGTTTCCGACATTGCCGAGCCCTTTCCGATGTCGCTGACCGGATTTTGCAAGCACGTGAAAGTGCTCGAGGGGGCCGGGCTTGTCCGGCGGACTCGCCGCGGCCGCGACAACACTCTGGAGTTATCCCCGGAGCCCATGCGCGCGGTGACGCAGTGGATACGGAAATACGAGCAGTTTTGGAACGAGCGCCTCGACCGGCTCGAGAAATTCTTCGCTACAAACAAGGAGAAATCACCATGAAGCTTACCGAGGTCTCCGTTTCCCGCACGATTCCCGCGCCAGCCGATAAAGTCTTCGATGTCTGGATGGACCCGAAGAGTCCCGGCGGGCCATGGTTCGGCGCAGAGCGCCTGATCCTGAATCCGGTTGTAGATGGCCTCTTCTATCTGGCGGTGAAACATGAAGGCCGCACCTGGCCACATTACGGGCGCTTCCTTCAGATCAACCGGCCGAGCCTCGTCGAATACACATGGATGTCCGATGGGACGAAGGGCGCCGAATCCATCGTCACCGTCACGATGGAACCACGAGGAGACGAAACGGAAGTCACGCTCCGTCATTCAGGTGTGCCCGACGACGAGATGGGACGCCAGCACGAGGGCGGCTGGACCTGGGTTTTGTCCAAGCTCGCTGAAAGCCTAGGCTCAAAGCGATCAACTTCGTCATCAGACTAATGCCGGTCACGACTGACAAAATCTTCTCGCCTAGCTTGGAGCCGGCGATGCGAGCGCGGGGCTAAGTCCAAGCCGTCGAATCGGTGTACACTCTCCCGTTGTTTCAGATCAGCGCGGGAGCTCCCATGACCGACGAAATGGCCGAGCGAATAACGATTCGCGAAATGGTTGAAAACTGGGTGGTGTGGCGCGACGCACTGCAGTGGGAAAAATTCCGCGCGCTCTGGCACGACGACGGCGTCATGATGGCCACATGGACGCAGGGCACCGCCGACCAGTTCATCGAAATGAGCAAGCAAGGGTTCGCCAAAGGGGTGCGCATCCTGCATTTTCTTGGTGGAAGCTCGATTGAAGTGAAGGGTAATCGCGCCCTCTCGCAGACCAAGATGACCATCTCGCAGCGCGCGCCGGTTCACGACGTGGTCTGCGACGTCGTTTGCACCGGTCGTTTCGTTGATTTCTGGGAAAAGCGCGCCGGGCGCTGGGGATTGGTGCTTCGCCAGCCCATTTACGAGAAAGATCGAATGGATCCGGTGGACCCGGCGGCCAAGCTCAGCCTCGATCAGAAACTCCTGATGTCGTTTCGAGAGGGGTACCGTCACCTCGCCTATCTGCAAACGCAGATCGGATACAAGATCAAGATGGACATGCCGGGTTTGACCGGACCCGAGGTCGAAGCACTTTACGTGCGCGGCGCATCCTGGCTTGCCGGCAAACCCCTCTAGAAGAAACGGCGAACGCGATGGGACGCGCAAACCTTTCTCGCGAACAAACGCAGTTCGGTAGGGTATATTATTTGACGCTCGCGAAATCAAACTAGAAGCTCAAAGGACAACGCCATCATGGCTGTAGAAACCGCTGCTGCACCAATCCAGGTTACCGACGCCGCATGGCAGGCCATTGAAGGCGGCTACGACATCCAGGTTCATGTCGCGCCGGACGTGATCGCGCGGCGCATTGACGATCTCGACCTCGCCAAGGAATTTCTCGCGCACAAGCTAAAAGGCTTTGTGCTGAAGTCGCACTACGCGCCGACCTATGAACGCGCCAAAGTGGTCACGAAGGCGAGCCCGGGCATCACCGCCTACGGCGCAATTACGCTAAATCACAGCGTCGGCGGCTTGAATCCTGTTGCGCTCGAAATCGCCGGCCGCTCTGGCAACAAAATTTGCTGGTTTCCGACCGTGGACGCGGCCAACGAAACCGCCGGCCGCAGTGACGGTCCCACGGACAAGCTTCCGTTCTGGGCAAAAATTCAGCGCGAGCTTTCCGCGACCGGCATTTCGCCCGCGCCGATCAGCGTGCTCGACGGCAGCGGCAAGGTCAGCGACGTCGCGCGGCGGTGCCTGGAACTAATCGGCAAGCACGACATGATTCTCGCCACCGGCCACTTGAGCAAGAAAGAGATTCACGCGCTGGTGAAAACCGCGAAGGAAATGGGCCTGAAGCGCGTCGTGGTCACGCACGCGGAATTTCCGTCGCAGAACATGACCGCGCAGGAGCAAGTCGAAGTGGCCGATCTTGGCGCGATGATCGAGCACTGCTTCACCACGATGTATACGAACAAAGCCCCCTGGGACGCGTACTTCGACAGCGTCCGCAAAGTTGGTCCGGAGCGCGTGGTCCTCTCAACCGACCTGGGACAGACGATCAATCCTCCGGTCGCCGAAGGGTTTGGCATGTTCGCGCAGAAGATGCTCGACGCGGGCTTCCGCGCCGCCGATGTGCGCCGCATGTGCGTCACGAACACGACCGCGCTCCTCAGCTAGCGGGCGCGCCGGTCATATCTCTTTACCCGCTTCCGCCGCATGTTAGAATTGTGGCAGTTGGTCGCACGATAGGCCCGTAGCTCAGTTGGCTAGAGCGCCACCTTGACACGGTGGAGGTCTGCGGTTCGAGCCCGCACGGGCCTACCATTTTTTGCTGTCCCATACTTACGCGGCTACGAGCCATCCTCGGCCGTTCCCCATCAAGTTCAGTCATCGTCAGCAAAACGCGTGCGAACGGCCTTGTCATACGACCTGTCCCCGCGAGCTCCGCGTCCGTCCGCTCACATTTCCGAGCAACCTCCGACCGCTTCGGCTGCGCCGCAGATGATACTTACCGCAATCTGAGATACAGATCGCATTCGCCGTGTTTTGCCGATCCCGCGTGTTTTTATGTGGTTACCATATAATTACATTATGTCTACAGTTAACACAGGTTCTGGAGTCTTGTAGGCCGCTTCCTAAGCCAAGCATGAGTATGTTTTAAGTACAGTAAAGTACTTACTTTTATATAAGCGGCACTTCGCTGATGATTCAAGTTCCGGAATGTGTTGTCGTTGCGGGCGACTGGCCGCTTCAACTCGCGCGTCTTGCGTACCTAAAGGATTAAAATATGTCCACTGGAGCTGGATTGAAACTGGGCCACGTTGATCCTGAAGATCTCAGGCTGAACTACAATCCCGAAGCCCCGCAACAGCGGTTCAGGGCGGCTGGCGTCGCAACCGCTCAGCTGAGCGAGGGCGACCGGCTCCCCAGTGTGGTTCCGTGGCCGGCAGCTACAAAGCCCACGCCTGTTCCTATCAATCCACAGCCCGCGGAGAGCGACGACCTGTCGAAATTCCAAGGGTACGAAGCCGTCGTGGTGACATGGACCGCAGCGGAAGCCGCTGCGCTTGCAGCGTTGTTTACGCCGGGATACCCAACCACATCGTGGTACGAGTACCGGCACAATGTGCAGAGCTACATACCGCTGGTCACCGGGCCAAAGGCCCCATTCAATGACCCTCAGGCTGATATGGCCCGCTACTACCACAGCCTCGGGCTGTATTTTCCGTGTCGAATCGGGACCGCACGCGTGCTGTTGATCAAGTCTGGCCTTCACCTCGACTACGACGGGCCGCAGATCCCTGTGCGAAAACTGATCACGGAAATCGTGCAGACGGTCAATCCGAAGCTCTTCATCACCACGGGCACCGGCGGCGCGATCGGCAAGCAAGTGGCGCTGGGCGACGTGGTCCTGGCGGGCCACACACGATTTGATTGCACCACGCAATTCAAGAGCGAGCCGTGGGCCTCGGCGTCTTACTCAACGTCTCCGCTTCCGGCCGCCGCGCTGGGCGCCATCGTACCCGCGCTCACAGACGTAAACGCGAAGCGCGTGGTGGGGGGAAGATCCACGCCGAAAATGTGGGCAACACCGCAAGATGCCATCGTTACGACCGATTTCTTCGGCTTCGATGATTCAACCGATTACTACAAGTTACAGGGATTGGGCCAGTGCTGCGACATGGGCGACGCAATGATCGGCAATGCCATGCAGCAATTCGCGGGCGTGAAGTGGCACGCGATTCGAAATGCCTCCGATCCGCAGATACCGAATCCCGAGAACAACATTCAGAAGGCCCTCGAGGAATCGACAGAGATTTATACCAAGTACGGCGTCTTCACCACGGCTGCCAGCGTCATTGCCACATGGGCAGTCATCCAGGCAAGTTTCCCAGCGTAGTTCGGAACCCAGGAACACGAATTCTGCACGGTTGCAACGGCCCCAGCGAATCGCCTATCCCGAATCCAACGGAGGATTGCACATGCCGACGTTTAAACTAGGAAAACACATACCGACAATTGACGCGCGGACCCTGCAGTTCGGAAAATACCTCACTGCGGAGTTGCCTCCGGCGCCCGCCACGGTCAGCTACGCAAAACCGGTACCCGACTGGCCCATGATGGGCAATGACACCTACGGCGACTGCACCTGCGCCGCCGCCGGCCACATGATCGAGGAATGGACCGCCAATACCGGAACAGAAAAGACTCCAAGCAATCAGCAGATTCTGGATACCTACAATCATTTCGCCAAAGGCAACGCTGACGCCGGCGCCAGTATGTTGGATGTTCTGACGTACTGGCGGAAAACCGGCATCGGCGGAGACAAAATAAACGCCTTCGTCCAGTTGGAGCCAAAGAGTGACACGCAGGCGAGGGACGCGGTCTACTTATTCGGAAACTGTTACATCGGCGTTGCTCTTCCGGACTTTGCCGTGGCACCCGGATCCAATTTTCTCGAGACGCCTTGGGTGGTCCCGCCCCAGGGGCCAGTTGGAAATGCCGCCCCAAATCCCCAGAACGGGCACTGCATTCCAGCCGTCGGCTACGATTCGCGGAACCTCTATGTCGTAACGTGGGGCGCGCTGAAATCCATGAGCTGGCAGTTTTACGATGCCTACATGGACGAGGCATTCGCGGTTCTGAGTTCCGACTGGATCAACAAGAAGGTTGGAACCGCGCCATCGGGATTCAATATGGCCGCCCTGCAGCAAGATCTGGCGCAGGTAACCTCGCCTCAGGTCGCGGGAGCGGCAAACGCCTGAAGCGTCCCCGGTTGCTGGCTTGCGACGCCTCGAATCAGGACTGGTAGCTTGCCTCTAGGAAGAGTTGGTGCGCAACTCCTAACGGCCCGGTCGGTGGCACAATTAGATAGCCCGTTGACCGCCAAGACGTGATTGAGAACGACAGAAGCAGCGATCATCAAGGTCGCAAGCTCCTTGGCTCTTTCGCAATAGACATCCACGTTTGGGACGAAACTCCGCAGCAGGGGCCTAAAATGGCGGCATGGAGAAAAAGATCTTTTGGGGCTCGTTCTTTGTTTTGGGCCTGGTGGCCGACCTGGCCTTGCCGCTCTGGTGGGCGCTGTTCGCCACAATTCCAATCGGCATCGTGAGCTGGTGGATCGCCTACCGTAGCGATTGGTTCTAGTTCCGCCGAGCACGCGCAGTCCTCCCGGCTTTTTGTCTTTCCTCGAATATCTCTCTGGTGCTGCGCCTGACCGCGCGAACTCTTTCTCGAACTTCCGGCAACTCGTTCACACATTGATTGCATCCGAGATTATTTGTTGACAACTGTCGGGATGACTCGTGTATGATTATGCAGTCGCGTGCATATTCACGCATCATAGGAACATGGGCGTACAAAAACGATTTCGGCAGGGACAGATTCTAAAGGTTCTCACGGGCCAGCCTGTGGCGAGCCAGGATGAGTTGCGCCGCCAGCTCGGGCACCTTGGCGTGCGCGTCACGCAGGCGACATTGTCGCGCGATCTTCGCGAGCTCCGGCTCGTGAAGACGTCCGCCGGCTACCGGCCGCTCGCCTCCGCGACGGCTGACGAAGCCTCGCCGCTGCCGACACTCGCGCGCGCCCTGAAGGATTTCCTGCTCGATCTGCGCCCGGCGCAAAACATGCTCATTTTGAAAACGCCGCCCAGCGGCGCGCAGCCCCTTGCCGCGGCGGTGGACGCCGAACACTGGAAGGAAGTCGCCGGCACTCTGGCGGGCGACGACACCGTCCTGGTCATCTGTTCTTCCCGTACCGGATGCAGCGCCATCCAGAAACGCGTGGAGGAAATGCTCCGATGAGTGACCCCGTAAGGGTCGCCGTCGTCGGAGTAACGGGCTACGCGGGATACGAGCTAGCCCGGCTCCTGCTGCGGCATCCACACATCGAAAAGCCGACATTCTTTCTCCGCGAGGCTCATGCGAACGTTCATTGCCTGACGGATCTTTTCCCGCAACTGCGTGGCTGGGGTGACGCTCCCTGCCGCCCGCTTTCCGTTGAGGCCATCGCCAGCAGCGGCGCCGAAGTCGCATTCCTTTCGACTCCGCACGAGGCTTCGCTGGAGCTTGTTCCCGCGCTTCTCGCCGCGAATCCCGCGCTCCGTATCGTGGACCTCAGCGGCGCATTCCGTTTCCGCAACCCGGAGACGTTCATAAAGTGGTACAAACTCCCCGCGCCGGACGCGAAGGCCTTGTCGAAGACGGTGTATGGCCTGCCGGAGCTTTATGCGGACGCGCTTCCCAAGGCGCGGGTCGTTGGAAACCCCGGGTGCTATCCCACGTCCGTGATTCTGGGGCTGCGGCCGCTGATCGAAGCGGGTTGGATCAATACTGCGCGCGGTATCGTGTGCGACTGCAAGTCCGGCGTCACCGGAGCCGGCAAGGATCCGAAGCGCGACACGCATTTCGTCGAGGTAAACGAAAATTTCCGGGCGTACAACCTCTTCACGCATCGCCACACGCCGGAGGTTTCCGAGCATCTCGATCTCGCTTCGGAGGATTTCGTGTTCACCACGCACCTGCTCCCGGTGGATCGCGGAATTCTTTCGACGCTCTACGTATGGCTCGGCCCTTCGCGCAAAGCGGAAGAAGTCGAAGCGCTCTACCGCAAGTTCTACACGGGGCGGCCGATGGTTCGAATCATGCCGGCGGGAACTCTGCCGGAGCTGCAGCATGTGACGCACACGAATTTTTGCGATATCGGCTTTGCGCTCGATCCTTCGGGCGAGCGGCTGGTGATCGTTTCGTGCCTCGACAATCTCGGTAAGGGTGCGGCGGGGCAGGCGGTACAAAATCTCAATGGGATGCGCGGGTATCCCGAAACGGCGGGTTTGCTATGAGGATGGTCATCAAGGTTGCAGGCGCGCTGCTGGAGCGCGATGAGGACGTGCAGACTCTGGCGCGTCAGATCACGGAACTTGCGCGCGCTGGTCACGAGCTTCTGGTGATTCACGGCGGCGGCCGAATCTTCACGGCCACGCTTGCGCGCATGGGAATCACCAGCCGCTTTATCAACGGCCTGCGCGTCACCGATCGCGAAACGCGCGACGCGGCTGTGATGGTTTTTGCCGGGCTGCTCAATAAGAAACTCGCGGGCGCGATTTCGCTCGCGGGCCATCCTGCCGTGGGCATCAGCGCCGCGGACGCCGCCTGCTTCCTTGCCGAGCCCATGCAGGTGGAGGATCGCGAGGGCAGCCTGGGATTCGTCGGCTATCTCACGGAAGTGAACGTGGACTTCCTGCGCTCGCTTTGGCGCGAGGGAATCGTTCCCGTGGCCTCCTGCCTGGGTCTGGGCGCCGATGGCGAGCTTTACAACATTAACGCCGATCACATGGCGGCTGCAGCTGCGGAATTCGTCCAAGCCGATCGTTTGATTTTTCTGACCGATGTCGCGGGCGTGCTCGACGGCGAAAAAGT
>PMUS01000046.1 GCA_003166795.1 Acidobacteriota bacterium
AGTTCATGGACCAGACCAACCCGTTGAGCGAAATCACCCACAAGCGCCGCCTTTCGGCTCTTGGGCCGGGCGGTCTTTCCCGCGAGCGCGCGGGATTCGAAGTCCGCGACGTTCATCCGACGCACTACGGTCGCATCTGCCCCATCGAAACGCCGGAAGGTCCGAACATCGGCTTGATCAGCTCGCTTTCGTGCTACGCGCGAATCAACGAGTTCGGCTTCATCGAGTCGCCCTACCGCAAGGTGAAGGGCGGCCGCGTGATCGACTTCGTTCAGGTCGTCAATTCGGGCGACAGCGAATTCAAGGCCGGCGAAATCGTCGAAAAAGACAAAGTTGAAGAGACGAACGAGGAGTTGAAGCGCAAGCGGATTGTCGTCGAGCCGCACTGCTTCTACCTTTCGGCGTGGGAAGAGGATCGCTACGTGGTCGCGCAGGCGAACGCGTCGCTGGACGACAAGCTGCGGATCACCACCGACCTCGTCAACTGCCGCCAGGCCGGCAACTTCGTTTTAAAGAGTCGCGAAGAAGTGGACTACATCGACGTGTCACCGAAGCAGCTGGTCTCCGTGGCCGCGAGCTTGATTCCATTTCTCGAGAACGACGACGCGAACCGCGCGTTGATGGGCTCGAACATGCAGCGTCAGGCCGTGCCGCTCATTAAGGGCGAAGCCCCGCTGGTCGGGACCGGTATGGAGAGAGTCACGGCGCGCGATTCCGGCGCCGTGATCGTCTGCCGGCGCGATGGCATCGTAGACCAGGTGGATTCCGAACGCGTGATCGTGCGTGTGGAATCGGACCAGTCCGGCGTGCTGAGCCGCGAGGTCGGATCCGACATTTACCTGCTCACCAAGTTTAAGCGGTCGAACCAGAACACGTGCATCAGCCAAAAGCCGCTGGTTCGCGCCGGAGATCGCGTGAAGCAGGGCCAGGTGCTGGCGGACGGTCCCTGCACCGACCGCGGCGAGTTGGCGCTGGGACGGAACGTCCTCGTTGCCTTCGTGCCGTGGCGCGGATACAACTTTGAGGACGCGATTCTAGTCAGCGAAAAGCTGGTCAAAGAGGACTACTACACCTCGATCCACATTGAAGAGTACGAAATCGAGGCGCGCGATACGAAGCTCGGCCCCGAGGAAATCACGCGCGACATTCCCAACATCAACGAAAGCTTTCTCCGCAATCTGGACGAAAGCGGCGTGATCCGCATCGGAGCGACGGTCAAGCCGGGCGATATTCTAGTCGGCAAAGTGACGCCCAAGGGCGAGACCACGCTGACGCCCGAGGAAAAGCTCCTTCGCGCGATTTTCGGCGAAAAGGCCGGCGACGTTCGCGACGCATCGCTCTACTGCCCTCCGGGCATCGAGGGAACAATCGTGGACGTGAAAATCTTCTGCCGCAAGGGTGCGGAGAAGGACGAGCGCCACAAGGCCATCGAAGCCGCGCACGTTGCGAAGCTGGAAAAAAACCTCGGCGATGAGATTCGCATTCTCACCGACGAGCGCCTGAAGCGCCTGAACGATTTGCTCGGCAGCCAGAAACTGGTCGCCGACCTCCACGACGAGCGCACCAACAAGCGCCTGCTCACCAAGGGCACGGAGTTGACGCGCGACATCCTGGAAAAAATCTCCACGCGCAACCTGAAGCGCCTCAGATTGAACGACAAGGACCCGCTGCTGATCGAAAAAATCGACGAGGTCGAGGAAATGACCTCGCGGCAGATCGACGTGCTGCGGAAGATCACCGACGAGCGCATCGCCAAGCTTAAGAAGGGCGATGAGCTGCCGCCGGGAGTGATCAAGCTGGTAAAGGCCTACATCGCGATGAAGCGCAAGCTTTCCGTCGGCGACAAAATGGCCGGCCGTCACGGGAACAAGGGCGTCATCGCGCGAATCGTTCCACAGGAAGACATGCCCTACATGCCCGATGGCACCCCGGTTGAAATTGTGCTCAACCCGCTGGGCGTTCCGTCGCGCATGAACGTCGGGCAGATTCTGGAAACGCACCTCGGCTGGGCTTCGAAGGAGCTGGGCGAGCACATCGGCAAGCTGCTGGACGCCGAAGCGCGCGTCGAATCGGTGCGCAAGTATTTCAAGGATGCTTTCGGGCCCACGTCGGTCTGGAAGACGATTGTTGACCTTGACGACGAAGCGATCCTCGACCTGGCGCAGAGCTTCCGCGAGGGCGTTCCGTTCGCCACTCCGGTGTTCGACGGCGCCCGCGAAGGGGACATTCGCCACCTGCTCGAATTCACGAAGCTGCCGCAGAGCGGCAAGATCACGCTCTTCGACGGCATGACCGGCGACGAATTCGCGCAGCAAGTCACCGTCGGCTATATCTACATGCTCAAGCTGTCGCACTTGGTGGACGACAAGATTCACGCGCGTTCCATCGGGCCCTATTCGCTGATCACGCAGCAGCCGCTCGGCGGAAAGGCACAATTCGGAGGCCAGCGCTTCGGGGAAATGGAAGTCTGGGCGCTGGAAGCCTACGGTGCGGCGCACATCCTGCAGGAGCTGTTGACCGCGAAATCAGACGACGTCTATGGCCGCGCGAAGATTTACGAGGCCATCGTGAAGGGCGAGCCGGGAATTGAGCCGGGCGTGCCTGAATCGTTCAACGTCCTGGTGCGCGAGTTGCAGTCGCTGTGCCTGGATGTGGAATTGATGAAGCGCCAGAAACCGCAACTCGAGAAAGCGGAAGCAGCGGACTAATCGCGCGTCCCGGGAAAACCCGGGACGCGTCTGACTATTTTACTAGTTATCGGTTTTTTGTTCCGGGTAACCCGGGACGGGAGGATCATCCCTTGTATCGATCGAGCCCTTATGACCGTGCCAGCCAGATCGCGGATTTTGATTCGATTCGCATCAGTCTTGCGAGCCCTGAAAAAATCCGGTCGTGGTCGCATGGCGAAGTAACCAAGCCGGAGACAATCAACTACCGGACCTTCAAGCCGGAGCGCGACGGGCTGTTTTGCGCCAAGATTTTCGGTCCCGTCACCGACTGGGAGTGCCTCTGCGGCAAGTACAAGCGCATGAAGCACCGCGGCGTCATCTGCGACAAGTGCGGCGTCGAAGTGACGCTTAGCAAGGTCCGCCGCGAGCGCCTCGGGCACATCGAGCTGGCTTCGCCCTGCTCGCACGTGTGGTTCTTCAAGGGGTTGCCGAGCCGCATCGGCTATCTGCTTGATATCACCATGCGCGATCTCGAGCACATTCTTTACTTTGAGACTTTCGTCTGCGTGGATCCGGGCGAAGTGCCGGGACTCAAGGAAAAGGAAATCCTGCCCGAGGAAAAGTTCCGCGAACTCCAGCGGGAATTTCCGGGCAAGTGCGACGTGCGCATGGGTGCCGAAGCGATCAAGGAACTTCTGCGCCGCGTGGACGTGGACAAGCTTTCGACCGAACTCCGCGAAAAGATGAAAATCGATCCGAGCCTGCAGAAGCGGATCAAATACGCAAAGCGGCTCAAGGTCCTCGAGGCTTTCCGCAAGAGCGGCAACAAGCCGGAGTGGATGATTCTCGACGTGATTCCGGTGCTGCCACCCGAGTTGCGCCCACTTGTGCCTCTCGACGGCGGCCGGTTTGCCACGTCGGATCTGAACGACCTGTACAGGCGCGTGATCAACCGCAACAACCGCCTGAAGAAACTGATAGAGCTGCACGCTCCCGACGTGATCGTCCGCAACGAAAAGCGCATG
>PMUS01000042.1 GCA_003166795.1 Acidobacteriota bacterium
GAGCTGTCATTCTGAGCGGAGTGACCGGACTTTTTCTCACGTCCCGCTCTTGCGGGACGTCCGGTCACGCAGTCGAAGAATCTCTCTTGGAGTTACCCCCCGGCAATGCTTTCTCATGAAGCGAAATCCGTCACTATGAGCCCCGCCAAAAAGCGACCGTCAGCTGCTTCGCCCAGGAGAAAACCGCCTTACCTGCGCATCGCCACCGAAGAAGCATTCGCCCCCGCTGAACTGCTACAACGGTGGAAGACCATGCTTGAAAAGGATGACAACCTCGACCCCGGCTTCGTGGGCCAATGGGGATACTTTCTGGGACCAAGTCCGCGGGCAATGGCCATCGCCGCTCGCGTGCAGGACATCGGCGAAGAGCGAATTCGGGACATGGATTCGACCGGCGTCGCGCGGCAGATTCTTTCGCTGACAAATCCCGGCGTGCAAATCTTCGATGCCGCCACGGGCGCCGCTCTGGCCATCTCATGCAACGATCAATTGGCGGAAGCGATTCGCAAGCATCCCGACCGGTTCTCCGGCCTGGCGGCGATCGCACCGCAGAATCCCGCCGCTGCGGCGAAGGAGCTGGAACGCGGCGTCCGCAAACTCGGGTTGAAGGGCGCGATCGTCAATTCCAACACGCACGGCGAATATCTCGACGACCCGAAATTCTGGGACATTTTCGCGGCGGCGGAATCGCTAAACGTGCCGATTTACCTGCACCCAAGCACTCCGTCCGCGCGAATGTACGCTCCCTTTGCGGAGTGGGGCCTCGAGGGAGCCATCTACGGCTTCGCCGTTGAAACTAGTCTGCACCTATTGCGGATTATTCTCAGCGGCGTTTTCGACCGCTTCCCGAAGCTTCGAGTGGTCGTAGGGCATCTCGGTGAAGGCCTTCCGTACTGGTTCTTTCGACTCGATTTCTTCCATCGGGCCAACGTCGCCTCCGCCCGCTATCCGAATGTCAAAGCGCTGAAGAAAAAACCGAGCGACTACCTCAAGGAAAATGTCTGGGTCACCACCAGCGGAATGGCCTGGGAGCCGCCGATCTTGTATTGCCAGAAGGTTCTCGGCATGGATCGCGTGCTCTACGCGATGGACTACCCCTACCAGTTTGTCCCCGAGGAAGTAAATGTCACCGACAATCTCCCGATCAGCGCCGCCGACAAAAAGAAACTCTACCAATCCAACGCCGAAAAAGTTTTCGACCTCCGCTCGTAAGCTATCCGCGCCCCGCGAAATTGGTTGCGTAGGGGCGTAGCACTGCTACCCCCGGCGCAGATCCTTGGCATCGCTCCGCCATTCACTTCTGGCGTACGCCGCATCCACCAAAGTCCACACAAGCTCGCGCTTGCATTCTCTTGACATCCTGCTAGCCTAATCGTGGCCTGAAGTGCGGCCTCGTCGCGCATGGCGAATGATCGCATTACGAGCAGCGCAGGATGGCGCCGGAGACGGTTTTCTCCGGTTGGCGCGGCATTTCGCGCGCAAGTTAGGTGTCACTGCGTGCAAAGTAGATCTCAGTCTAACTTATTGAAAACAAAGGATCGGGATGGTTTCTAGCCGACACTGTTCGGGGGGTGCCACGGACCCGCGTTCGGCGGGCACGGCGACGCCCGTCTATCTTGACTACAACGCGACCACGCCCGTGGACCCCGCCGTCCTCGAAGCCATGCTGCCGTTCCTCGCCGAAAACTTTGGCAATGCCGGCTCGGTCCATTCGGCGGGGCAGCGAGCACGCGCCGCGGTTGACGCCGCGCGCGAATCCGTGGCCGCGCTGATCGGCGCGAAGCTGAGCGAGATCGTTTTCACCAGCGGCGGCACGGAAGCCGACAATCTCGCCATCTTCGGCGCCGTCGCGGCCTCGACGAAGCCGCGCAAGCACATCGTCACCACGGCGATTGAGCACCACGCGATCCTCCATAGCTGCGAGGAACTGGCGCGGCAGGGCGTGGACGTGACCATCGTTCCCGTAGGCACGGGCCGCGATTCGCAGGGGATCGTTGATCCCGAGGAAATTCGCCGGGCGCTGCGCCCCGAAACCGTTCTCATCACCGTGATGCACGCGAACAACGAGCTGGGCACAATCCAGCCCATCGAAGAAATCGCGCGCATCGCCGCCGATGCGGGAGTCTATTTCCACTGCGACGCAGTGCAGTCGGCGGGCAAGGTCGCGCTCGACGTCAACAAACTCGGCGCGGACCTACTCTCCATCTCCGCGCACAAATTCTGCGGTCCCAAGGGCGTTGGCGCGCTGTACGTTCGCTCAGGCAGGCAAATCGCGCCCCGGTCCTACGGCGGCCACGCCGAGCGCGATCGCCGCGCGGGCACTGAGAATGTTCCGGGTATCGTCGGCTTGGGCAAAGCAGCGGAACTCGCGCGGAAACTGCTGGCCGAAGACAGTGCGCGCATTTCCAGAATGCGCGACCGCCTGGAAAATACGCTCGTCGAGCGAATTCCGAACGTGCTTATCAACGGCGACCGTACTCGCCGCGTCCCGAACACATCGAATCTGTCGTTTCCGGGCGCGGGCGGTGAAGCTCTTCTGATCGCTCTCGATCTGCAGGGAATTGCGTGTTCCACCGGCGCGGCGTGCTCTTCCGGCTCGACCGAGCCTTCGCATGTGCTGCTCGCGGCGGGGCTTTCGCACGACGATGCTCGCTCGAGCCTTCGTTTCAGCCTCGGCCGCCCGACCACCGATTCCGAAATTGATCGCGCCATGGAAGTAATCCCAGTCGTTGTTGAGCGCATCCGCGCGCTTTCTCCCCGCGAACGGGAATCCGCAACAGCAATGCCTGCGCGATGAACGAGACTTCCCCAATGCCAACCCTAGACCAAATCGAATCCGCGCGCGATGCACTCGCGTCATTCCCGCATCCGGCGCCCGCAACCGCGAACACAGTTGCCGTGGCAATGTCCGGAGGCGTGGATAGCTCCACCGTCGCCGCAATTCTGCGCGAGCGCGGCCAGCCCATCGTTGGCCTCACCATGCAGCTGTGGAATCAGCGCCGCCTGCCCGAGCTACAGGGCGACGGCCCCAAGCAGCACCGCTGCTGCTCGATAGACGATGTATACGACGCGCGCCGCGTTGCCGAACACCTCGGCATTCCGTTCTACGTGATCAATTTCGAGCGGGCCTTCGAGCAAACGGTCATTCGCCCTTTCGTCGAAGACTATCTCGCGGGCCGCACGCCGATTCCTTGCACGCGCTGCAACAACGACGTCAAGTTCGAGCAGCTGCTCATCACCGCGCGGCAGATCGGCGCCGATCGGATCGCCACCGGCCATTACGCACGCGTTCGCCGCAATCCGAAAACCGGGCGCTACGAGCTTCTTCGTGCTGTGGACGAGACCAAGGATCAGACGTATTTTCTTTTCGGTTTGACGCAGGAGCAGCTCGCCCGCGCGGATTTTCCGCTTGGCGAAATGACCAAGCAGGAAGTGCGCGACGTCGCGCGCCGTCTTGCGGTGCCTGTCGCCGACAAACCCGAAAGCCAGGAAATCTGCTTCGTGCCTTCGGGCAGCTACGTGCGTTTCATCGAAAGCTATTTGCGGGAGCAGGGAACTGATCCGGCTGGCGAGACCAGTGGGATGAAGCTCGGCGAGCCGGGCGAGATCGTAGGGACTTCGGGCGAAGTCCTCGGCCGGCACAATGGTTTGCACAACTACACGGTCGGGCAGCGCCGCGGCCTGGGAATAGCCGAAGGGCATCCGATGTACGTGGTTGCGCTCGATCGCGCGAATAATCGCCTCGTGGTCGGCGAGGATCGCGAACTCCGCAGCTCGGTTTGCGAGGTTCGGAACGTCAACTGGATTCCGTTCACGGTGCCCGGCGCACCGATTCAGGCCCGCGTGAGAATTCGCAATCGCCACGAACCCGCCGAAGCGGAGATCACGCCGCTCGCCGATACCACTGCGCGCATTTCGTTCCACGAGCCGCAGCGCGCCATCACGCCGGGCCAGGCCGCCGTTTTTTATTCGGGCGAGCAAGTTCTCGGCGGCGGTTGGATCGCATCGGCCTGAGGCCACACCGATGAAGATGCGGATGGATCCCAAGCGGAATTCCGCCACGCATGTGAACGCTTACATTCGCGCGAAGAATCCTAAACTTCAGCCCGTCGCGACCGGACTACGCGCCCTCATCAAGACGGTTGCGCCGCAAGTAAAAGAAGGCGTGAATCCATGGGGCCTGCCGATGTTCGATTCCAACGGACCGTTCGGCTACTTTATGATCGGCAAGAGCCACGTGACCTTCGGTCTATACGAGGGTACGTCGCTCGACGATCCCGAGCGCCTTCTGGAGGGAACGGGAAAGAATCTACGTCACGTGAAGTTGCGGAGTGTCGAAGACTTGAAGCGTCCCGGCCTCAGGAAATTGGTCAAGTCTGCAGTGCGATTGAATCGCGAAAATCCGCCGGACACGAAAGTAAAGCAGAAGTAGATTGCCCAACGCGTTTCAGATGAAGAGTTCTTCGTCCTGCGTGGCGGAGTCCGACTCGGGCCGCCGGCCGCTACGGATGAATTCAAGTCCCGCCTTGATGCCCTTCAGCACCGCCGAGGCTTGATGCACCGGCTTCCAAACCTTCGAGCGGAAAGTCGTGCCCGTCTCTTCAATCACTTCGAGCGCGCCAGTGAGAATGTGGTCAGCGCGAACCACCTGGATGCGCAGGCGCTCGACCATGTCGGTGAATACGCGGTCAACCTTCTGCGCCTGGCCGCGGGCCAGCCGCGCGATTTCGGCTCCATCACCCATGATGCTGGCGATGCGCTCCTCGGAATCCTCCAGGATGCGGTTCGTACGGGTGAGGATCGGATCCATTTTCGCCTGCAGCTGCAAAGCGATGCGCGTGAACGTCCCGATGGCCGTGCGAAGCTGGAGAAACATCGCCAGCAGAATCGCCATCTGAATCACGATGGCGACGGTGGCGACGGCGATAAATAACTCAAGCCAGCCCGACATGGAGAGGCTCCCAGTGCGTTACGAGATTTTGGCTTCGCGCTTGTAGGTCTCTTTACCGGCGTCCACGGCGGTGGAAATGGCTTCCTTCTGCCGGGCCATGATTTCCTTGCTGCGCTCGATCAGGTCTTCAGCGCGCTCGCGCAATTCGCGAGCCTTTTTTTGCGCGAAATCCCTGCCTTCCTCCGCCTTCGAGGACAAATATTCGCGCGTCTCTTCACCGGACTTCGGTGCGAATAGAATGCCGACCAGCGCTCCAATTCCCAATCCGACGAGAAAGAAGCTCACCCTCGAACCCACGTTATCGCTCATGTCGCACCTCCAAATTGCAGAGTAGCATAGCCTTCCCAGTACGGGCAAGGCGCGCCGGAATCAGGCACGGTGTCAGTTTCCGAACCGCGCGTCACCGCTTGCTTTTCCGATCGGGAGAATGTTGCCGGCCCTGTCCCGCATTTTTCGTTAGGTGCCAGGCGTCACACCAGGAGCATAAATATGCCCCAAGTTCCTTTGGCGCATTTGCGGTCGCGATCTGATGTGCGGCTGTTGCCAAAGCCTCGCGTTCGCTGGCGTGCATCCGCTTGCCGCTGACAGGACATTTTGGGTCGTTAGTTGCCATGATGCGGATTCGGTCGTTCACTCATTTTGATTTCCGGACTCTGGCGACGAGAGAAGACGCTACCGCGAAGAGGAGCACGTTCGCAATCACGGCGATTGGGTAAACGGTCCAGATCGGCCAATGCGTTCCCACATGACCTAGCGTAGAGAGTGGAAACGAGACCAGAGTTCCCGGCAACAACAGCAGCAACGACAATCCGAACATAACCGGGTCCTCAAGTAAAAGCAGGCCCTCGATAGCGGAAAGGAGACCCAGCAACTGTATCGCGCCGAAAATCCACCAGTATTTGCGCTTCATGGCGCTACCTCGCTGGCTTTGGCCGCTACGCTCTTGCTTCCGCCGGTCCGATGCTTCTACCTCAAGGGTACTCCGCAATCGCCGCGGGAATCAGGGAAGTTCCAGCTCTGCAAATGCGCGGCGGCGATCAAATCGAGCCTTCCCGCAGTGCGTCGAAAACACGCTGGGCTTGCGGTCGCGGAAGCTCGGCGGCGAGTTCCTCCACGCTCAATTGGCGCAGGCGGGTCACGCTCCCAAATCGCCGCAGCAGCTTTTGCGCCGTACGATCGCCCACGCCGGGAATTTCCGTGAGTGAAGTGCGGATACGCCGGCTCGACCGCCTTTGCCGGTGAAAGGTGACCGCAAAGCGGTGGGTTTCATCGCGGATTTGCTGAATCAAATGGAGGACGGGCGAATGACGATCGAGCACGATCGGCTCGCTTTCGCGCCCGAGCACGTAAAGAATTTCTTCCTTCTTGGCGATGCTCGCCACCGGCTGGTTGATAATTTGAAGTTGATCGAGCGCCTGCGCCGCGGCGTGCAGCTGCCCGATCCCGCCGTCAATCAGGATCAGGCTCGGCAATGGCTTCTGTTCATTCTGCAAACGGCGATATCGCCTCTCGACCGCCTCGCGCATGCTGGCGAAATCATCGCGCAGCAGGCCATCGGTCTTATCCGGTCCGGGCGCCATGCCGGAGCCGCGGATGATAAATTTCCGGAAGTCGGACTTCTTCATTTTTCCGTCTTCCCAAACGACCATCGACGCGACGGTGTCCGATCCCTGAATATGCGAAATATCGAAGCTCTCGATGCGCCTGGGCGGTTCCGGAAGCCCCAGCGCGGATTCCAGGGCGCCGGCAATAGCTTTGGAGGTCGGTTTCAGGACCCTGAAACGCTGTACGAACGAATGCTTGGCGTTTTTCTCGACCAGTTCGAGGAATGCGTGCTTCTGGCCCCGCTGCGGGTTGAGGATTTCAACGCGGTGCCCGGCCGACTCGGTCAGCACGTCCTCCAGCAGCGCGCGATCTTCGAAATCGAGCGGCGTGTGGATGTAACGCGGCAGATAACTCGCTTCGAGATAAAGCTGCTTCAGCAGCGACGGCAGAAACTCAGTGGGGTCGAACTCCTCGAGATCCTCCCAATAGAAATCGCGCCGATCAACGACTCGCCCGCCGCGAATGTGAAACAGATTCACGGCCACCTGCGGCGGCTCGGCGTACCAGGCGAGGACATCGGTGTCGTCGCCCTCCGCCGCTGCGATTTTCTGGCGCTCTTCCATCTCGGCGAGCGTGCGCAGCAGATCGCGATATCCGCCGGCCTCTTCGTAGCGTTGCTCTTCGGAGGCGCGCTCCATGCGCTCCTTCAGGCTGCGCGAAAGATCGTTGCGCCGTCCTTCGAGAAACAGGCGCACGTCGCGAGCGGCTTCGGCATAGCGCTCGTCGGTGACAAGATCGGCGCAGGGGCCGAGGCAGCGATGAATGTAATATTGCAAGCAGGGCCGGGGATGGCTGCGGCTGAGATCCACCGTGCACGACGGCACCAGAAAATGTTTGTGGATCAGGTGGACGAGCCGGTACGCGAGGCTCGCAGGGAAGTACGGTCCGAAGTAAGTCGAGCCGTCCTTGTTCAGCCGGCGGGTCACATACACGCGCGGATATTTCTCGAAGGCGGTGTAGCGGATGTAAGGGTAGGTTTTGTCGTCGCGCAGCAGGACGTTGAATTTCGGCATGTGCCGCTTGATCAGGTTGTTTTCAAGCGCCAGCGCCTCTTTTTCGTTGTCCACGACGATGTATTCGAGGTCCGCAATCTCGCGCACGAGCGAACCCGTCTTCGCGTCCTGCCAGCGCGATTCCAGGAAATAGGACCTGACGCGGCTGCGCAGCGAGCGCGCCTTGCCGACATATAGAATCTTCCCGCCCGCATCCTGAAACAGGTACACACCGGGCTGCGGGGGAAGTTGATCGACTTTTTCGCGGAGTTCCATTTGCTGCGCGCTACAATTGGCGAGAGGCTGGCTCGCCCCGGAAGCGGTAACCCGGGCGAGACAACTTTCATGATAGCAAACGCAATCTAAGCAGAACGAGAAACCCTATGCGCCCAGCACTCGCCCAAATCGCGCTTGTCGTGCTGTTCCTGGCTCTGTCCGCGGCAGCGCAGCAAGGCGACCAGAAGCCCAACCCGCCTCCGGCAGGGCCGACCGGGGAATCGTCGTCATCGAAACCGTTGAACCAGCCGCCGGCTGCGGCTTCTGACACGGGCACGTACGATCCAGTTTCGGCGGAAGACGACATTGAGGTCGGCACGTTTTACATGCACAAAGGCGATATAGACGCCGCGATCTCGCGATACAAGGACGCGATTCGCCTGCGATCGAATTTCGCGAAGCCGCGGCTGTTGTTGGCGGAGGCGTACGAGAAGAAGAATGACAAAATCGGCGCGCTGAAATACTACAAGGAGTATTTGGTCGTGTTTCCCAAGGCGCCGGACGCGAAAAAAATCCAAAACAAAATAGAGAAGCTCTCCGGCGAATAAGACGTGCGCGGCGCGGAAGAGCTACTTGCCTTGCAGGACCCAATCCGAAGTTGTCTCGTCAAACTGGAAACCATAGCGGTTAAAGGCAGAACCGGTGGATTCCTTGCGCACCACGTGCGCGCGTCCCGCGTGGCGTTCCGTACCGCCTGAAGTCAAAAACACGTCCACGGGCGTTCCCTTCAACAGGGGCGCCGCGCAATTGCAGAGAAATCCCCCAGCACTGACATTGTCCGTCGTCGTGGACTCATCAATTTGCTTGCCGTTCGCGTCGGTGCCCCGCAACTTCAGTATTACCCGCATCTGCACGCGCTTGTGAGCACGGCGCTCGGGCTGCTTGTCTTTGAGTTCCTCAGCCAGGGCAGTTTTCAAGGCCGCGAAATCCACGGGCTTGTGAAAATACCCCTTGGCTCCCAGACTCTCGACGTGCTCCTTGTATTTCGTGCCGGCCTCGCCCGTGATGACGAAAATAGGAATTCGCGATGTGTAACTGAGAGTGTGGAAGCTCTGGCAAAGCTCGAAGCCCGAGAATCCCGGCATCATCAGGTCCAGCAGGATAGCGTCCGGTTTGTGCTCGAGCGCGAGACCCAGGGCCTGTTCCGGATCGCCGGTCTCGACGATCTGATAAGAGCCCGAGAGCCGCATGCGCAGCAGCCCGCGTACCGCTTCGTCATCGTCCACAATCAGAATTTTTGGCATGGTCTGAGCTCCGATGTCCCTGGGCCTGTGGTGGTCGGCCGATCTCTACCGGTCCTGAGTGGTCTCGGTCACAACGCGGCGATCCAGAGCCTCGCGAATCTTTCGCGTCAAAAGTTCGCGCGTAAACGGCTTCAACAAAAACACGCTGCCCGGGTCAACCGGGCCTTGCGAGCCGACGGTCTGCCCCGTGTACCCAGACATATAGGCTAGTCTTATTTCAGGGCGGCGACGGGCTAATTCCTGGGCGAGTGCTCTCCCACCCATCACCGGCATCACCATGTCGGTCAGAAGCAGATCAATTGGCCCCTTGTAACCATCGCTCACCTGCAGGGCGTCGGCGCCGTCCTTGGCCTCAAGAACTTTGTAGCCGCACATTTCCAGAGTGTTGCGCGTCAGAGTCCGGAGGGATGTCTCGTCTTCAGCCAGCAGAATCGTCTCGCTTCCGTTGAATGAAGTGGCCGTTCCCGCAGGCGCTTCGACCTTGATAGCTTCATCAACGCGCGGCAGATATATCTTAAATGTGGTTCCCGCGCCGGGCGCGCTGTAGATGTCAATATAGCCGCCGCTTTGCTTCACGACGCCGTAGACGGTCGAAAGGCCCAATCCCGTACCCTTGCCCTTTTCCTTAGTTGTGAAGAACGGCTCAAACGCGCGCGCCTTGGTCTCGGCGTCCATGCCGATTCCGCTGTCGGTGACCGTCAGGCGGACATACGGCCCTGGCTGCACCGGGTAGGGATAGCGCCGAATGAATGCCTCGTCCATGACCATGTTCTCGGTATCAATCACCAGCTTGCCGCCCTGCGGCATGGCATCCCGCGCATTTACAACCAGATTCATCACAACCTGCTCGAGCTGCCCTTGATCGGCTTTCAGGCGGCCGAGTTCGGGGCTCAAAACCGTCGAAAGTTCAATGTCTTCGCCGATCAGCCTGCGCAGCATTTTTTCCATGTCGGAAACGACGCCGTTCAAATCGAGAACCTTGGGATCGAGAACCTGCTGCCGGCTGAACGCCAGAAGCTGGCGCGTGAGCGAGGCGGCCCGTTTGCCGGCTTTCAAGATCTCATCCACGCTGCTGCGAAGCGTGTTTTCGGGGTCGAGATTTTCCTGCAAAAACTCGGCATAGCCGATTATGACGCCAAGCAGATTGTTGAAATCGTGCGCGACTCCGCCGGAGAGCCGGCCGACAGCCTCCATTTTTTGCGCCTGACGGAATTTTTCCTCGAGTTGCCTGCGCTCGCTGACATCGCGGTTCACGATGACCAGCTTTTCCACTTGTTTTTGCGCGTTCAGGATCGCGCTCGCGCCGGATTCGATCACGTGCCAACTGCCGTCCTTGTGGCGCATCCGGTATTGAACTGTGCGGCCCTCGCTGCCGGCTGTTGCTTCCTTGGCCGCTTGCTCCGCCACCTGGCGGTCATCAGGATGAACCTGTTCGAAGAACGATGTGCTTTCCAGTTCCGCGTTGCTGTAACCGAGAATCCGCGCGTAGGCCGGGCTGTTGTAGAGCCGGCGCCCGTCGGGAGCCACTACGGCAATCATGTCGGCGGCGTTCTCGCTGATCAGGCGAAATAGCTCTTCGCGCTCCACCAGCTGGTGGCGAATTCGATAAATCTGGACTTGCTGATAGATGGTGTAGATGTCAAAAAGCAAAACGAGGCCAACGAGGCCGCGAATTGCCAGGCTCAGGTGCAGCTCGTCGAAGTCTCCAGCATATTCCCGCAACATCGGAAAGCTGAAGGACAGGATGCCGAGGGTGAGCAGTAGCGTGACGAGAATGGCCGAAGACCAGAGCAGCCATTCGCGTCGCTCAATTCGGCGCATGCCAGCCTGAATGTTGCCGGATGACGGTAGTCTCATATTGAACCAGCGCCAGTATGGCCGAGTACTAGGGCACCCCTCATTCACCGGGCCGCTGCTTACTTTGCCGCGCAGACCTGTTTAGGGAGGGGTGTGGGGAGCTAACTGGCTGAGGGATAAAGTGTTAGCGTCTTTTCGGGGCAGGGAAACGGGCCAAAAAACGGGTCGCGCGTGCGTAATCCGTAAACGCTTTTTCTTCGCTGCGGAACTGCGTGGAGTGTGATTCTCGCCTGCAGCGGGCGAATCGGATGGGGTGCTTCAGGTGCAGCATCTCGTGATAGAGGACGTATGCCACCACAAATTCGGGGACGTCTTCATGGTCGAGCTGGCGGTTCAGCACAATCTGATTCAGTGCGGGATCGAAACATCCCAATTGCGTGCGCCAAACCCGAGTGCTCCATCCCAGACGCGGACGGGACAGGGCGCTCTGAAAATAATGGTGGTTCAACCGTTCGAACAAAGGCTCCAAGTCATGGTGTGCACCGGCGGGGCGGTGCTCCATCCTTCGCGCGCGGCGCTGGCGCATGAGCAGAAGACGCTGGCGCGTAGACCGCGCGTAGGAGAATTGGCGGTAGGTTTCGATCAAATCGGCAGGTGGACGCCGCCGGTACAAACGTCCGAGCAGGATCGCCGCTGCCGCCTCCACCACAGT
Organism: Acidobacteriota bacterium; assembly: GCA_003166795.1. Lineage (GTDB taxonomy): Bacteria > Acidobacteriota > Terriglobia > Acidiferrales > UBA7541 > Palsa-295. The sequence goes on from PMUS01000042.1 coordinate 11,578, forward strand.
CCGCGGAGCATAGCCGAGGACATCTGACAGCCGAACGTGGGCCGTATCCTCGCGCAGACGGATCGTATGCGTCAGATCCGCGTACGGATGATATTCGACCACGAAATGCGGAGGACGCCCTTCGCATCCAAGCCGCGTATAGATGCGCTGGAAAATTTGTTCTCCGCCGGGCACGGCTCGCCGCAGGTTACGGTTCGCTTCGCGCGAACGCGTCACTGCTTTCTCCGGACCGGTGGCGCTTGCATTTCCTTTTGGGCATCTTCGATATCGGATAACGCGTCCTTCGTTCCCTCGATCGCGTCTTCCAGCGTCTCGCGGTAGGTGTCCAGCTCGGTTCCGTCTTTGTCGTACTTCTGGAGAATCTCAAGAAACGCCTTGTCCTTGGTCTGCATCAATTTCAACGCTTCCCGAATATCGACATGTTTTTCTTGCGCGAGGGCGATCTGGTCAGCCGCGTCGTCCACGCAGCCTGCGAAACCGTTCAGGAGCCCGTTGAGGATTTCGCTCCGGCGGCGCTCCTGCACGTTCCGGCCGAGTTCATACTCGAACTTGTTCAGCCGATCCTCCGCGAAGGCCACGTACAGCTTGATTTTCTCGGGAGGGAAGCGGGCGTCGCGTATCTTGTCGGCCTCCTCCTCGCTCAAGTAATCCTTGGTTTGCGCGGGGCGGTTGGGAACACGGGCCAGGATCGGCCCGGCCAACATCGCCGATATCAAAGTTGCGGTCACGATGACTGCGATACGCTGCTGCATCGAATCTCCTGGTCAATATCTCTAGCGCGTCTCTACTTCGAGATCGCCGGCTTCGACGGAGTCTCATGTGGGAAAAGGCTTTGAATCAAGCGCAGATTGACTTCGCCCAGATCCGCGCGGATCGCGAGAAAAGGCGCCTGCTCGTCGCTCGTCATGCTGACGATCACGGCGTCCAGGCGGCGAAGTGAGTCACGCAGCGAAAACTGCAATTGCTTGAATCCGCTGGGATGTTTCTCGGCATCCACGCCCATCGCACTGAGCCCCTTGTCGCACAAATTAACTTCGTCGCGGTAATGCTGGAGCACCTCGAGCGCTTCCGGAACCTTCCCCTGCGTCACGTGCGCGTCAATTTCCGCGAATTCGGCGTCGCCGAGCTGCGGCATCAATTTGGCTTTGTTGACCGGATTCGGTTCCCGCGTCAGGCGGGCGCGGAGGTCGGCGACCTTGTCCTGCGCCAAGACGGCACTCGCGCAAAGCGCGGTGGTGATGACGAGCGCCGAAATGCGGAACATCCCGGGCAACGCTACCTCTTCTTGTTCTGCAGCTCGCGGGTCAGGACGCGCACCCGCGCTGTGGATACAAAATACATATCGCTATTCTGATCTGTGTTCAACCGCAGAAACTTTTGATATGCATCGAGGGCCTGGGCCATCTGTCCGAGATTATCGTAACAGACGGCGCGGACATACCAGCTGGCGAGCGGAAGGTCCTCGCGCTTCGAAAGCGCGTCGAGGGCTGCGAGCGCCTCGGCATAGTTCTTGCCGCCATACTCGGCGTCAACCAGATACGCGAGCACGTCGTTCGCTTGAGGATTCATGTTGTACGCCGCGGCCAGCCAGTGCATCGCGTTCGGATAATCCTTGTTCCTAAGATACGCTTCGCCGAGGCGCGCGGAAATGTCCGCGTCGCGCGGCGCGAGCGTCGCCGCCTTCTGCAGGATCGCTACGGCATCCGCATAGCGCTTCTGCTTCCAATAGATGTCCGAGCGGAGCTTCAGGGTGCCCAGGTCCTCTGGCCCGGTTTTTGCTACGCGGTCGAGTTCCGCGAGTGCGGCATCATTCTTATCGAGATCGAAGAGCACGGAGGCGTGTTGGAGGCGCACCTTCGTGTCGTTCGGCTGCGACGCGAGGTAGAGGTCCAGTTCCGATGCTCCTTCCGGAAGCTTTTTACCAGCGATCAATACTTCAGCAAGCCCGAGGTGAACCTCCGCAATTTCGCGATCCGAAGCGTGGAGCGCCAGCGCCGCCCGATACTCGGTCTCGGCATCGCTCGCTCGTCCGGCGGCCAGGAGCGCGTGGGCAAGCGACAATCGAATCTTGAAATCCGCGTCGTCGAGCTTGCGGGCGGCCTGGTATTGGTCAATCGCTGCCGGGAGTTTGCCGGATCTTTCGAGCGCTGTGCCCAGGAGCCACTTCGTTCGCGCGTCCTGCGGAGACAAGTCGGCGGCCTTCTCAAGAAAGCCGACCGCAGCTGCTGGATCGCTGTCGAGCATCGTCAGTCCCAAGTTCAAATACGCGGCAGCTATTTTGGGATCGAGCGCGATGGCATGTTCGTATTCGCTTTTCGCATCCGCGGGCCGGTTGAGCGCTGAGTAAGCGTAGCCCAGGTCGTAGTGCACGATCGCATCGTCGGGCTTCTTCGCCAGGTAGTCCTGATAATTTCGTACGGCGCCGGCGTAGTCCTGTTTGTCGATTGCCGCCTGCGCGGAGTTGAGGAGATCGTTCAGGGCTTGCGCGGCGGGGTCGGCCACGCGCTTTCGAGGGGGAGTCGTGGACTGCGCGGACACTTCATGGAATCCGCCGAGCAAGAAGCACAGTGTAAAGCAGGCCAGCGGACTCCAATGCGATCTCATGCGGAGGAGCGATTCTCTCCGGGTAACTTTGCCTTGGCCGGTGAAACCTGGTTCTCGTGGTTCGATCCGTTGCGGGCATTCAACACGCGCGCGAGATATTTGCCGGTGTGGGACTGCGAATTTCGCGCTACCTGCTCGGGGGTTCCCGCGGCCACAATTTTACCTCCGGCATCGCCGCCCTCGGGTCCCAGATCAATCATCCAGTCCGCCGACTTAATCACGTCCAGGTTGTGTTCGATGATCAGCACGGAAGCACCGCCTTCGAGCAATTTCCGAAACGACGTGAGCAGCTTTTGAATGTCGTCAAAATGCAAGCCGGTGGTTGGCTCATCAAAGATGTACAAGATGCCGCTGTTGTCCTGCCGCGTAAGATGCGCGGCCAGTTTCAGGCGTTGCGCCTCTCCGCCGGAAAGAGTGGTGCCTGATTGTCCGAGACGCAAGTAGCCGAGGCCGACTTCGTCAAGTAAGCGCAGCCGCGCGGTCACCTTGGGGTACGGCGCAAAGAACGTAAGAGCCTCTCGCACGGTCATCTGGAGCACGTCGTGGATGTTCTTATCACGGTGGCGCACTTCGAGCACGCTGCTCTTGTATCGCGTGCCGCGGCACTCCTCGCAAACCAGCTCTACGTCGGCCAGGAAGCGCATTTCCACCGTTACCGTCCCGTCCCCCTGGCACGCTTCGCATCGGCCGCCGGGTATGTTGAACGAGAAATGCCCCGCGCCGAGGCCTCGCTTCTTAGCTTCGGGAGTCGAAGCGAACAGGTCGCGGATGGAATCAAACGCTTTCATGTACGTGGCGGGATTCGAGCGCGGAGTTCGCCCGATGGGCGACTGATCAACCATCTCCACGGCCAGGATCGGGGCATCCCCTTCGATTCGATCGCAGTATTCGCGCCAGTTTCCTCCCGTGCGCTTGGCTTCGAGCGCCTTATAGATGACGTCGTACACCAGCGTTGACTTGCCCGAGCCCGAGACGCCCGTCACGGCGACGAGCATGCCCAACGGAATCGTCACGTCCACACCCCGAAGATTGTGGCTGTGCGCGCCGATAATCTTCAGGAACTTTCCCTGCGGCTTGCGCCGACGCGGCGGCACGGCGATTCGCAATTCTCCGCGCAGATACCGGCCGGTGAGCGATTGCGCGTCCGCGAGCAATTCTTCGCGCGTTCCGGAGAACATCAATTGGCCGCCGTGCTCACCCGCGCCCGGCCCAAGATCGAGGATGAGATCCGCCGCGAGAATCGTGTCGGGATCATGCTCGACTACCAGCAGCGTGTTTCCGAGGTCGCGTAGGCCCTTCAATATTTCAATCAACCTGCCCGTGTCCCGCGGATGCAGGCCGATCGAGGGCTCGTCGAGCACGTAGAGCGCGCCGACGAGATGCGATCCCAGCGATGTGGCGAGCTGAATGCGCTGTGATTCGCCGCCCGAAAGCGTCGAAGTGAGCCGGTCGAGCGTGAGATAGTCGAGCCCCACCTCATCAAGAAATCGCAATCGCTGCTGGATTTCCTCGAGTATTTTTTCGGCGATTTCGGTTTCAGCGGCGCTGAGCTGCAGGCCGGCGAAGAAAGGGCGCGCTTCCTTCACGGTCATCTGGCAGACCTCGGTGATCGAGCGGCCCGCGATTTTCACCGCGCGCGCCTCCGCTCGCAGGCGCGTGCCCCGGCAGTCCGGGCACGTGGCGTATCCGCGGTAGCGGCTTAGAAACACGCGCACGTGCAGCTTATATTTCTTGCGCTCGAGCCAGCCGAAGAATCCCTTCACGCCGGGGAAATCTTCCTTCTTATCGCCGTCTAGAATCGCATTGCGCTGCGCGGTCGTCAGCTCGCGGAACGGCACGTCGAAGGGAATTCCCTTCGCGCGGGCGTACCGGCGCATATCCATGGCCAGTTGCTTGTAACGAGGTTTCGTCCACGGCTCGATGGCCCCTTCCGCGAGCGATTTTCCTTTGTCCGGCACCACGCGGTCGAGATCGAAATCAATCGTGTTGCCGAATCCCTGGCAGCGCGGGCAGGCGCCGTAGGGGTTGTTGAAGGAGAAAAGCCGCGGCTCCGGCTCCTGATAAATTGCTCCGCATTTCTTGCAGTCGAAGCGTTCGTTGAATACCAATCTTTCCGGGACTGCTGTCGCGGACGAGTCCGAATCGTCCGGAACAAATTGAAGAATGGCCTCGCCGCGGCCCTCCCGATAGCAGATCTCAATCGAGTCCACCAGACGCGAGCGTATTTCGGGTGAAAGCGCGAGCCGGTCCACGAGGACAAACGCGGACTTCGCAAAATCCACGTCGAGAAGGTCTTCCGGCGTCGAAAATTCGAATACGCGCCCTGCCTGGTAAAGGCGATTGAATCCGCGCTTGCGCAGGCTGGTGAGCGCCTGGCGAATGATTTCCGGAGATGGGCGCGCTGCCTTTCGCGGCCGCAGCACGGAATCCTTGTGCGTCGCGACGGGCGCCGGCTCCGGCGCGAGCGACAATTCATACAGAACGTAAAATCGCCGCCCCGCGGGAAGAGCCATCACGCGCGCCGCAATTTCATCGAGCGTGTCTTTCCGCACTTCTTCGCCGCAGTTCAGGCAGAATGTATGTCCGGCCCGCGCGTAAAGCAGCCGGAGGTAGTCGTAAATTTCCGTTGCGGTTGCGACCGTGGACCTCGGATTCCGCGTCGAATTCTTCTGCCGGATGGAAATAGCCGGAGCGATACCGGTGATTTCGTCCACATCCGGCTTCTCGATGCGTTCGAGGAACTGCCGGGCGTACGCCGAAAGCGATTCGATGTAGCGCCGCTGGCCCTCGGCATACAGCGTATCGAACGCGAGGCTCGATTTGCCCGACCCGGAGACGCCCGTGACCACGGTAATCGCGTTGTGCGGGATGGTGAAGTCAATATTCTTGAGGTTATGGACGCGCGCACCCCGGACGCGGATTTCCTCAGCGTCTGCCGCGGGCGTGGTGGGCCCCGACGGTGGCAGCAGTTCATTCGAGTGACGCAGCTTCTCTGTGTGTTCCGTTGGCATGTGCCTAAACAAAAAATTATACGCCTGGGCGCGTCCGCAAACAAATTGACATGTACGGGGCCGTGGTACCGGCGATGGCAGATTTTGGAGGCGCGTCAACCAGAGGCGTTAGGCGTCAGGTGGGTTCCGCTTCGCTCGGTACGACGGCCTTCAGGACTCAACGCAGCATCGAGTGCGTCAGTCGCCAGCGGCGGTAGGTTTCGGCGCAAAATATCCGGTTCGCGTGCGAACGGACAGCTTTCCGCGTCCATTCGGCGGAATTACCTTTACCACTACCGGTCGGAATGTGCCGTCGCGGGTCGTATTCGCGGGATAGTAGCCGAGCGTGTACTGGTTGCGGATCTCTTTCGCCACCTGCTCGCAAATCGGCGTCACCTGGTTGAGGTTGTCCGGGAAAAAGGCCTCTCCGCCCGTTGATTCGGCCAGTTGCGACAAGACCTTCTTCGAGCGCCGGACCATTTTCTTGTCGTGCTCGAGGTCATCCTCGCTGTAAACCCCAATCGCATAGATGGTGGCGTTCGATTCTTCGGCCGCCTTGATCGCGTCCTCGAAAGTCTTTTCGCTGGCGGTATCCTCGCCGTCGGTGACCAGCAGCAGAACTCGTTTGTCTTTGTGTCCCTTCTTCAAATGCGCGAGCGATCCGATCACGGCGTCGTAAAGCGCCGTGCTGCCGCGCGTATCAATTCGCGCAAGCGCGTCATGGAGATTCGCCTGATCGCTGGTGAAATCGCCGTCCGTATCGAGGTAATACTCGTCATTGAAGTTGACGACGAATGCTTCGTCCTTCGGGTTGCTGGTGCGGACAAACGTCATCGCCGCCGCATTCACCTGATCCCGCTTTTCGCGCATGCTTCCGCTGTTGTCAATTACCAGGCCCATCGTCACGGGAATGTCGTCGCGCGAAAAAAACGAGAGCTTCTGCTCGATGTTCTGCTCGAACACGCGAAAATTTCCTTGGGGCAGGTCGGCGACAAACTCGCCCCGATCGTCCGCCACGGTCACATGCAGCACCACCAGCTCCACGTCCGCTTTGAGCTTGTGATCGTCCGAAGTGGCCTGCTGGCCCGGTGGAACGTATCCCGGCGGAGGCGGCGGGCTGGACGGCGCCATAATCGGCGGCGGATTCTGCGCGCGCGCGCACGGCAAAATGAAAAACGCGCTTAGAAACAGAATTCGCAGGATGACGGAGGGAAGGGCGCTAGTGGCCCGGCGCGAAATACCCGCTCTTTGCGGCAACAGTGAGCGGCGGCAGACCCTTGGGCGGGTTAAGCCGGACTTTGATCTTGCGCCATTTGCCGTCGTGGGTTCGTTGGCTTGGCCTGTATCCGATAACATACTGATTGCGCAGCTCCATGCTTATTTTGGTGGCGATGTCCGGCAACTCGTTCACGTTTTTCACTACAAACGTCCGGCCGCCCGTCATCATCGTCATATCGCCCAGAAGACCCGGGCCTTCCCGTTCCTCCGGCGTTGGCCCGCCATCAGGCTCGAACAATCCGATGGCATAAATCTGAACGTCCGCTTCTCTTACGAACTTTCGAACTTCCGTTTCACTGTACCGGCTATGATTATCGCCTCCATCGGATAAGATGAGCAAAGCTTTCTTTGTGTTGTGTGCTCCGCGCATTTGGCTCAAGCCCAGATAGACGCCGTCGAAAAGAGCGGTCAATCCGTGCGCGCCGGTGTACATCAACCGGTCCTGCAAGTCATCCACGCTGCCGGTAAACGGGCTGATGAGCTGCGCGCGATCGTTGAAATTGACCAGAAAGAATTCGTCCTGCGGATTCGCGGTGCGGAAGAATTGCACGGCCGCCTGGCGCGATTTGTCAATCTTGTCCGCCATGCTTCCGCTCATGTCGAAAATCACGCCAATGGAGACGGGCACGTCTTCGCTCGAGAAACGGACGATCTCCTGTTCCACGCCGTCCTCGAACACCCGGAAGTTTTCCTGCTCGAGCCCCGTCACCAACCGCCCGAGCGGGTCAGTCACCGACGCGCCCACGAGCGTCATCTGCGTTTCGGTCCGGATCGGCTGGCCCTGCTGAATTTTGAAAGAGTCCGGCGGAGGAACGGCTGGGCCGGGAGGAGGTTCTTGTGCTCGGGAGGGCGCTGCGAGTAACCCGCTGAGGAGGATACCAAGGACCGCGCAGGCAACTACCAACCCTCGCTTATGAGCTGGCTGACCGGTGCGGTGATTCATGAATCCCCCGGGCACGCTAAAACTGGATATTACCACTGAAATATTCCAAAGCAAGAGCCAGTCTATACTCGGGGCGCGTCGGTGTCGTCAAGGGCATCCGGGGCTCCGTGCTACTATGGCCTCATCGGCGGCCGGCGCCGGCAAGTTTATGGCAAATTCAGATCCCACGAAGGTTTTGGCAGTGATTCCGGCGCGACACGCCTCGTCGCGCTTTCCGGGAAAGCCGCTTACGCCCATAGCCGGCAAACCCATGATCCAACACGTCGTCGAGCGGGTGCGCCGCGCGGCGCTGGTTTCGCGAGTCGTGGTCGCCACGGAGGATGCCCGGATCAAGAGCGCCGTCGAAGCCTTCGGAGGGGAAGCGATCATCACGCGCACCGACCACCGAACGGGAACGGACCGCGTGGCCGAGGTCGCCGTGCATATCCTGGCCGAGATTTACGTGAACGTGCAGGGCGACGAGCCCTTGATTGATCCGGGAACCGTGGACGCTCTCGTGTCCGCCATGTTGGAGGAGGTGGAGATTCAACTGGCGACTCCGTGCACCGCGATTTCGCTGCCCAGCGACATCATGGACCCGAACGTCGTCAAGGTCGTCCGCGATTTCGATGGTAACGCCCTCTATTTTTCGCGCGCGCCCGTGCCCTGGGTGCGCGACACGGCCGAAACCGTCGCCGCGCGCCACTGGAAGCATCTTGGACTCTACGGCTTCCGGCGCGACGCGCTGCTCGAGTTTCCCACGCTGCCGCCGGGTGAGCTCGAGCGGCTCGAACAGCTCGAGCAGCTGCGCTGGCTTGAGAATGGTTTCCACATTCGCGTGGTCGAAACCGATTACGATGCCGTCAGCGTGGATGTTCCCTCCGATGTCGCGCGCGTCGAAAAGTTGCTGGGCGAGCGCCGCGAGGCCTGAGCGCCAACTCGCTCGAAACATTTTTGTCCGCTCCAAAATGTTTTTTCGCCTATCAAATTGACAGCTGCGCGCTTTCCCTCCATAATATGTCGTACGCCGACTCCATCGGAGGGATTCGAGCGCCTTGCCCACCGGGCCGAAATACATCTTCGTAACGGGCGGCGTGGTTTCTTCCCTCGGAAAAGGCGTGGCAGCGGCTTCGATGGGCTGCTTGCTTGAAAGCCGCGGCCTTCGCGTTACCCTCCAGAAGTGCGATCCCTACCTGAACGTTGATCCGGGGACAATGTCGCCCTATCAGCACGGCGAAGTGTTTGTCACGGACGATGGCGCGGAAACCGATCTCGACCTTGGCCATTACGAGCGGTTCGCATCGGCTCACCTGACCAAGGACCATAACTGGACCACGGGCCGCATCTACGAATCCATCATCGCCAAGGAGCGCCGCGGCGATTATCTGGGCCAGACCGTGCAGGTTATTCCGCACGTCACCGACGCGATCAAAGCTGCCTTCCGCAAAGTAGCGCACGGAGTGGATGTCGTCATCGTCGAAATCGGCGGCACGGTTGGTGACATCGAATCGCTGCCATTCATGGAAGCAATTCGGCAAATGCGCCTCGAACTCGGCGCTGAAAATGTCGTCTTCGCGCACCTGACGCTCGTCCCCTTCATAGCTACGGCGGGCGAGCTGAAGACCAAGCCCACGCAGCACAGCGTCAAGGAAATGCTGAGCATCGGAATTCAGCCCGATATTTTAATTTGCCGCAGCGACCGTCCACTGGGCGCCGACCTGAAGGCGAAGATTGCGCTGTTTTGCAACGTCGCCGAGAGCTGCGTCATTTCCGCTCCGGATGTCGGCAACATTTACGAAGTGCCCATGACGCTCGCGTCCGAAGGCCTCGACGAGCAGGTTTTGCGGCTGCTGCGCCTGGAAGCGCCGCCGCGCGACCTGAGCAAGTGGCTCGCGATGCTCGAAAATCTCGAGCAGCCGCAAGGAGAAGTGCGCATCGGAGTGGTGGGGAAGTACGTTCAGCTTGAGGACGCTTACAAGAGTTTGCGCGAGGCGCTGGTCCACGGCGGTCTCGCGAGCCGGCAGCGCGTGGTGATCGAATGGATTGAGGCCGAGGACATTGATTCCGCCGCTACGGCCGAGCGCATGCTCCGCCACGTGGATGGCATTCTGGTGCCGGGCGGCTTCGGCAAACGCGGCATTCAGGGGATGGTCCACGCGATTACGTATGCGCGCGAGAAAAAAGTTCCCTTCTTTGGCATCTGCCTGGGGATGCAGTGCGCCACCATCGAATACGCGCGCCAGGTTTCGAAGCTCGATCACGCCGATTCCACGGAGTTCGATCCCTCCACACCCAATCGCGTGATCTACAAACTTCGCGAGCTGCTCGGGGTGGACGAGATGGGCGGCACGATGCGGCTTGGCGCGTGGCCCTGCAAGCTCGAGCCCGGCTCGCTCGCTGCAAAAGCGTACGGCACGACTGAGATTTCCGAACGCCATCGCCATCGCTACGAATTCAATTGCGA
>PMUS01000002.1 GCA_003166795.1 Acidobacteriota bacterium
TCGCCCGCCGCCGGCTGAATCCAGGTTCGCCGGTATGGCGTGCGCGAGAAGAGTTTGCCGTTGGCCACACTGTTGAGCGCGCATCCGCCGGCCATCGCGAGGTTTTCATCGGGAACGCGCTTATGCAGCTCGTTCACAATATGAAAGAATGCTTCCTCAAAACAATGTTGCATGGCGTACGCCAGATCCATATCGCGCTGCGTGATCTCGGCATGCGGCTCCCGGGGCGGGCCGAAAAGCTTCTCCATCTTGTCGGAGAAATGCCGCGCCAGGCGCACCGTTCCGTCGGGCAGCACCTCCATTCCCTGATTGCTGCCGAGCGGCTTGAAGTAACTCAGGTTGAGCTGAAAGCTTCCGTTCTTAAGCGTGATAATCTTTCGAATCTCGTCGACGTAGGTATCTTTTCCATATGGAGCCAGCCCCATGACTTTGCCTTCATCGCCATATTTTCGGTAGCCGATGAAATCGCAGATCATGGTGTAAAAGCTTCCGAGCGAGTGTGGGAGGAACACACGGTCGAGCACATGGATCTCATGGCCCTCGCACCGCGCCATCATGGTGGAGACAAAATCTCCCGAGCCGTCGTAGCTGAATCCCGCGGCCTTTTCCCATGGCGAACAGTAGTAGGAGCTGGCGATGTGCGCGATGTGGTGCTCAAGATGATGCTCCTGAAACTTCAGCGTCGAGGCATCGACGTCGAGCGCCTGCGCCAGCAGCGAACGCACATCGCGCATCGACTCTTTGCGCTGACGCATCTTTATAAAATTCAAGACCTTCGCCGGATTCGCCAGCGCATATTGGACTTTCCTGATGAGGTTGGCGTCGCTATCCTGCCCAACGGCAACGTGCTGAACGTCGGCGATCCTCGCGCCCGCCGCATCCAGACACGCTTTCACCGCCAGCGCGGGAAATCCGCCGTAATGTTTATGCCGATTCAGCCGCTCTTCAGCCACCGCGAAAAGAATCTTTCCATCTTCTACGATTGCCGCAGAAGCGTCGGCATGAAACATATTCAGGCCAAGAATCAACATTTACGGCGCGTTCCCTTCTCTTGTCATTCGATATTTGCCGGCTCTTTGCGTTTTTAAGCGTGGATTTCTTACGGTGTAGAGTCTACCTGTAGCGCCGACGCGACAAACTCTCCCAGTTCGACCCGCAGAAACTGCCCGGTCTGGCACGAATTCTGCAGTCGAAGAGTTGCCAGGGTCGAACTTACGATCTGCTCGAACGAAATCGGCGGGGGCGTCTTGCCTGTGAGGGCGTCCACGAATGCCTGCATCTCGGCCTGGTGACCCTTGTCCTGTTTCCAGCGCGCGCGCGTGATTTGTTTGTGGCCGTCGCGCACAAGTTCGAGCCGGCGAAAATCTTCGAGGATCGCCACCGAGCCGCCGCCGAAGACTTCCACGCGCTCCTTCGAAACCGACTTGTCGCCGTTCGCAAGATAGCTGATCGTACCCAACGTGCCGTTCGGAAACTTGAGCGACGCAACGACGTTGTCCATGCTGTACTGGCCCGGATTGCCCACCGACTGCGCCTGCACTTCCGTGGGGCAAGCGCCGGCGAGAAAACAGAGGAAGTCCACGAAATGGCAGACCTCGCCGAGAATGCGTCCGCCTCCCTGCTCGATATCGTTCACCCAATGATTGGCGGGAATATAACCAGCAATCACGCGATAGTGGATGGCCAGCGGTTCGTGGATCTCCGCCAGGAATTTTTTCATCTGCACAGCCATCGGCGCGAAGCGGCGATTGAAGCCGACCATAAGAAGCGGAGGATTGTCCTCTGTCGACGCAAACGTCGATACTGCGACAACCAGGGCAGCCAGGTCCTTTTCATTCAGGCAGAGAGGCTTTTCGCAGAACACGGCCTTCCCGGCGCGCAGGGCGGCGAGCGACTGAGCGGCATGAAGATGGTGAGGAGTGGCGATCAGCACCGCTTTGATCTTTGGATCCTGCAGCAGCTCAGATTCTGAATTCGAGCAGTAGGCGAATCCAAATTTCTCTGCGGCGGTCTTGCTGCGCGGGCCGGTTGCATTGCAGACCCCGATGAAGGAAACGCCCGAAATCGCCTTCAGCGCCGGCAACAGCGTGTTCTGCGCGAAACTTCCTGCGCCCAATACGCCGACACCAATGGAACCTGGCGACGAGGGCGTGGGCCCGCTGTTAACACTCACGGCGACTGGAAGTTTTTGCGACAGATTCATTGCGTTGGCAGATTCGTTCGCGTACGTGATCAACACACCGAGAAAAGATTCACTGGTGCGGCCCGTGATGAGGTCGTAGGCCTGGGCTGCCTTTTCCAGGCCGAAACGGTGTGTGATGAGCGACGGCAGGTTCATCTTGCCATCCGCAATGAATTGCAGAAAGGCCTCGAGGTTGCGCGTTTCCGTCCAGCGCACGTGTCCGATCGGATAGTCTCGCCCTTTCTGCTCGTAGGCCGTGTCATAGCGGCCGGGACCGTAGGAGCGTGAAATGCGAAAGTCCAATTCCTTGTCGTAATACAGCTTGCGCTGCAGCTCCATGCCCACAGTTCCTACAGCCACCACGATTGCCCGATCGCGCGCCAATTCCGCGGCGATGTTTACCGGTTCGCTGCTCGGAGTCTCCGCCGTAATCAGCACAGAGTCCACGCCTCGGCCGCCGGTTTTTTGGAAACACAGATCGCGGAACTCAGCCGCACTCGTACACGAGGCTTCGGCGCCGCTGTGAAGCGCGAGGGCAGCACGCTGGCGCAACAAGTCCATCCCGAAGACGCGGCAACCGGCAGCCTTCAGCAACTGAACCGTGATTTGCCCGAGCAGCCCAAGCCCGATCACCGCGACCGTATCGCCGAGCGCGACTTCCGCGGTTCGAATGCCGTGGAGACAGATCGCGCCTAACGTTCCGAAAGCAGCCTCCTCAAAAGAGGCGCGGAACGTCGTATCGCCGGCATCGGCAGCCTCGGGAATCTTTGCGACTAACATGCGGGGCACGCAGGCAAACTCGGCATGAACGGCGAATCCCGCACCGGCACAGGCGACGCGGTCACCCACGTTGATGTCGGCGACGCCATCACCCACGGCGAGCACAACTCCGGCGCTGCTGTAACCAACAGACTGCGGCTGGGCGAGGCGGG
>PMUS01000013.1 GCA_003166795.1 Acidobacteriota bacterium
TACGCAAGACTGCCCCGATACGATATGACCACCGAGCGAGCCCCCGGATGAAACCAACACCCTGACCTGCTTGAGATCGCGCTGACGCGGCGAATCGTGTACACTTCTGCCGTTTTGAATCCTTCATGGACCCTGTAACTCACGGAATCGCGGGCGCGCTACTCGGCAAGGGATTTTTTTCGAAGCGCCAGGAGCGAGTCGCCATTTTTGCGGCGACGCTCGGCGCGGTTTTCCCCGATGTGGATATCTTTGCGGAGGCGATCTCGCGCGATCCCCTCAGCATCGTGAAGTACCATCGCGCGATCACGCACTCCTTCGTCGGGCTGCCATTTTTCGCAATTCTTCTCGCCGTACTGACGCGCGCCCTCCTTCCATGGGTCAAGCGGCGGTGGCCGCGCTTTCACGATCTGGAATCTCCGCCGCTTGCAATGCTCACGTTGATTTACGGCGTGGGCATTGCCAGCCACATCCTGCTCGACGCCATGACGTCGTTCGGCACGCGCATGTGGTTTCCGATATCGCGCGAGCGCGTCGCTTGGGACCTGCTCTTCATCATTGATTTCAGCTTTACCGCGATCATCCTCGTGCCGCAGGTGATCGCCTGGATCTATCGCGATCCGGAAAAAAGCCGCGCGCGCGCCTGGCGGATGTGGGCGCTATTCAGCGCGGGCGACCTGCTGGCATGGCTGCTGACGCGGGCAGCCGCGTATCCCTTCCATTTGTGGGTTGCAGGACTCGCGAGCCTGGTGCTGGCCGCGCTGTTTTTCGCGCCGGCGAAGGGCGGCTGGGGCTTCCGCGTGACGCGCACGCAATGGTGCCAGGCGGGAGCGTTCGCGGCGCTCGTGTATTTATTCGCCTGCTCGGTGGCGCATCACGAGGCGCTTCTGCGCGCCAAAGCGTTCGCGGATCAACACCACATTAAAATTATGCGGATCGGCGCGCTGCCGGTCCCGCCGTCGTGGCTCGATTGGGGCGACGCGATACGCTCGCCCGACGGCATATTCGAATCGCAGTTCGATCTGCGCGCGCCCGGACCGGCCGTTTTCAACTTCATCCCTGATTCGCCGCCGAACGAGTTCATCTCGCGCGCGTTCCAGCTTCCCGATGTGCGGCTCTACTGGAATTTCGCGCGCTTTCCATCCATCATCAGCTTCATGGAGGACGGCCATCCGGTGGTTGAGCTGGGCGAAAACCGTTTTCAGGACGGGAGGCGGCGCGGCCCTCAGCCGTTCACATATCGCGTGGTCTTCGACGAGGCGGGCAATGTCCTCGAGGAAGGCTGGCTCACGAACGGCATGCTGCAGAGCAGCATGAGACGGATGGTTCCGCAACAACCCCCGACCGCCCCACCCGCGAAGAAAACCCAGTGAAGGTCCTGATCTTCAGCGATATTCACGGCGATCTCCGCGCGCTTGCGCGGATCGTCGAGCAGCCGGCCGACGTCTACATCGCCGCGGGCGATCTCGCCACGTTTCGTAAAGGGCTCGACCGCTGCGGCAAAGTGCTCAAGCCGCTCGGCGAGCGGCTCTGGGTGCTGCCCGGAAATCACGAGACCCACGACGACATTCGCGAATTCTGCCGGCGCTTCGGCTTCGTGGATTTTCATCGCCGCGTGCTGCAGACGAATTCCACGCCCTGGGCGGGCCTCGGCTATAGCAACATCACTCCGTTCAAGACTCCCGGCGAATACTCCGAGGAGGAGATCGCGGAGGCTCTCGCGCCGTTCGACGGAATCGCCGGGCTTCATCTGGTGGTTCATTTTCCGCCGTACGGCACACGGCTCGATGAATACGCTCCCGGCCAGCATGCGGGCAGTCCGGCGTTGCGCGCGTGGGTCGAGCGCGAGCAGCCGCCGTTTCTCTTCTGCGGACACATCCACGAAACCGCGGGGCTTTCCGACCAGCTCGGCGCAACGCTGTGCATCAACGTCGGAAAAGAAGGCTACGCGATCGAAGTGTAGCGGCGGGAATAAACTTCCGCCCTTCCGATCGCTGCGGCTGGGGGGGGAGTCTGTCATTCCGAGGCCGCCTTTGGCCGAGGAATCTCTCTTCGTGTGAAGTCATCGCTGGGCATTTACGCCGAAGAGATTTCCCTCGGGCACACCTAGCCCTCGGGATGACAACGCTCGACGGTAGCGAACTTGGCGCCGCCAAGAAGCACCCCAAGCGGAGAGTCTGTCATTCCGAGGCCCGCCTTTGGCCGAGGAATCTCTCTTCGTGTGAAGTCATCGCTGGGCATTTACGCCGAAGAGATTTCCCTCGGGCACACTTCGCCCTCGGGATGACACTGCTCGACGGTGGCGAACTTAGCGTCGGCCCGGAAGCACTCCAAGTGGACCGCAGCTACCTTTTATTCGGGGGACTGGCAGGATAAACCACAAGCTGGCGGCGATCGCCGGAACCTTCGCTCTCCGTGCGCACGCCTGCGGCGCCATTGAGCTCGAGGTGAACGATGCGGCGCTCGCGCGACGACATGGGATTGAATTGGAACGGCTGGCCGGTTTCGCGCACACGTTGCGCGGCCACTCGCGCCGAAAGCTTCAATTCCGCGAGCCGCGCGGCGCGATATTCGCCGCTATCGAACTTCACTCGATCGTGCAGCCGCGGGTCGAGTCGCAGCCAGCGATGCGCGATGTGCTCCAGCGAGAGCAGAAGCTCCGCGTCGTTCTCGAGCAGCAGTTCCTGATCGGCGCCAGTGAATATCACGATGACTTCAGCCTCATCGCCAGCCGGCGCGGACGCCTCAAATTCCACGGCGAGGCCCATTTCGCTGACGGCGAGATCGAGAAATCGCTTCAGCTCCGCAACGGCGCGCTCGCGGTCCAGCGGCGGCGGAGGGGCCGTGTGCTCCCGGCGCGGAAATTGCCGGCTGGGCGGCCGGTTCATATGCGGTGTTCGATCGCCGTTCATTGTAGTTTCTTCTTTTTATTCTTGAATGGGCTGTTCGTGGGCAGCGGCCGGGTCCGGTTCAGATAATATTGTTGCCCCACGCCCACCAGGTTGCTGGTGAACATATAGAGATTCAAGCCGCTTGCATAGCTGAAAAAGATCGCCGCGAACATCAGCGGCATGAGCCGCATCATTTTCTGCTGCGACGGATCGATGGCAGCGCTTTGCGGCGTCATCTTGGTCATTAAATACATGGTGATGGCCATGGCCACCGGCAAAATGTAATACGGATCCCGCACCGAGAGATCCCGGATCCAGAAGACAAACGGGGCGTGCCGCAGCTCGATCGCACCCGTCAGCACGCGCCACAGCGCCCACCAGATGGGCATCTGTATCAGCATCGGCACGCAGCCACCCAGTTGCGCCATGGGATTGATGCCGTGGCGCTGGTATAGCTCCGCCATTTCGTCCTGCATGCCCTTTTTGCGCGGGTCGGTCATCGAATACTTTTTGTACTTATCCTGAATCTGCTTCATTTCCGGCGCGATTTTCTGCATGTCCTGCATGGATCGCCAGCTCTTCATCTTCAGCGGAAACACGGCGAAGTTGATCACCAGCGTGAGCGCGACAATGGCCCAGCCCCAGTTGGGAATGTAGCGATGCAGCCATTGCAGCGCGAAAAGCAGCGGCTTGGCGATCACTCCGGTCCAGCCGAAATTGACCAGCTGTTCCAGGGACGGCTGTACTTTGATGAGCAGGCCCAGGTCTTTCGGGCCGACGAAAATTCGCGCCTTCACCGGCCCGGGAGCCGTCGCACCCACGGCGATTTCCGCTTCGGGAGAGGTCGCCGGTTGATTGTCCGCGGTGAAGTGGTGCCACTGCGTCCAGTGCCAGAGTCCCAGGTCGGTCCCGTCGGGAATGAACGCGGCGGCGAAAAACTGGTCCATGACTCCGGTAAACTGCATCGAGCCGGGTTGCTCGAACGGCTGAACCTGATTCCCCGAAACGCCGAGCTTTTTATATTGCAGCAGGCTCAGGCTGTCCGCCTGCTTGTAGAAAACGGTCACCAGCTGCGAGGCGTTGCGGACGGCCTTGTCTCCAAATCCGCCGCGCCAGGCGATGGCGGGCGCGAGCGGCCTGCCGTCGAGCGAGGCCGTCACCTCGATTGACATCTGGTAATCCTGCGTAAAGTTCAGTTTCTTGGTGACGTCGAGATGCCCATCGCTGTAGTGGAAGGTGATTTCGGCGGGCGCGGTGAGATCCTCGGAGCTGGGCGTGACTTCGTAGAGCGCGGAATTCGCCTGCGCTTCCAATTGCGGATCGGAAAACATCAGTGAGAGCGGCCAGCCGAGTTCCTGCGCGACATCGGGGTTGACCAGATCGAGCGGGCGCGGTGGCTTCTGATCGTCGAAATATTTCTTCAGCTCCCAGCTTCGCGCCACCGCGCCGTGATTCGATAGCTCGACGCGATAGAGATTGCTTTCGACAACGATGTTGGTTTCCGCCGTGGCCTGCGCCACCGGAATTTTCGCGGCCATGGCCGGCGCGCCGCCTGCGGTCATCTGCATGGCGCCCTGCATCGCACTCTGTGTGGAATTCGATTGGCCCGAGCCCGCACCGGGAGCTTGTCCGGGCGTCGTCTGCCCGGCGACCGTGCCGGATTTTTGCGGCGGCGGAAGGGGCGGCTGGAAGTAATGCATCCAGATAAATGTGACGGCAATCACGATGACTACGAAGATGACTCCGCGGGTCTGGTCCGACATCTCCTTCACTGCCGGTCACCCTGCGTTCGCGGCAGATGTGCCAAGTGCTTGCCCGGAAGTTCATCCGGCACGGGATCGAATTTTCCGCCCTTGGTAAAGGGATTGCACCGCAGCAGACGCCGAAGCGCGAGGGACAATCCGCGCGCGGCGCCATGGCGCTCGATCGCCTCCGCGGCGTAGTTCGAGCAGGAGGGATGGAACCTGCACGCGCCTCCGAAAAATGGCGAAAGGAACGTGATGTAGAAACGGACCAGCAGGAGCGGCATCCAGGCGGCCAATGATTTCGCTCGTCCGGTCAATCGGGGCGCTTCGCCGGCCGGGTTCAAGGCGTGGGTACGCGAGGAATCAGCTGCAGCAATTCCCTGGTCAGCGCTGAAAAATCCGCTGTGGCCGCCGAGCTGCGCGGGTGAATCACGATGTCCCATCCCGGGGCAATCTCCTGTCGGTGCAATCTCAAAATTTCGCGCAGCCGGCGCCGGATGCGGTTGCGCCGGACCGCGCCGCCCAGCGCTTTCTTGATGCTCCAGCCAAACCGGCTGAGATCGAGGCCATTGGGGCGAACGAAAATAGTGAACTCGCGGCTCGACCGGCGCCGTCCCTCGCGATAGACGGCGTCGTATTCAGCGCGGCGCACCACGCGGCATTCGCGCGGCAAACCGAGCGGCGGCGCGTCAGACTCGCGTGAGACTGTGGCGTCCTTTTTTGCGGCGTTGCGCAAGGACTTTCCGTCCACCCTGGCTCTTCATGCGTTTTCGGAAGCCGTGTTTTTTGTGACGGCGGCGAACATGGGGCTGAAACGTACGTTTCGGCAACGATCTTTCTCCTCTATTTTCGCGGGCTGGCCTGTTCTAGCGGCGGAGTCGGCGCATCGGATGCCCCTCGCGGACGCAAGCGAATTATGTAGTGTATTCGACCCGCGCAGCACGGTCAATGTGTCCCTTATTGGGCAGAAGCGCGTCGTACAAAGATCCTATGATATTTGTCCCGGACCGCGAGCCGTTGATCCGAAACCGTGAGAAATCGCATGACGGGCGGAGGTTATCATGACGAGTAAGAATTTCTGGATTCGACTGGCCCTGAATGTAGCAATCGTCGGTGGGTTAGTCTCCGCATTCGGCATCCCTTCTCTCGCTGACGGAGACCATCAAGCCGAATGCCAACGCCGGCTCGAATCGGATCGCGCGCGAATTGATAGCGATGTCATCCGCTACGGCGACAACAGCGGCCAGGTCCACCACGACATCACCAAAATGGACAAATCCCGCCAATGGTGTCGAGACCATAAGGCGGATTGGGATCACGACCGATTTGATCTCTCCTTCTACCTGACTGGTAAGCGATAACAGTTCTTGGATCCGACGCGTTCCTCATCACCGCGCATACCATGCCGGATTTTCTTCGAAAAGGGAGGAGCATATGACCCGAACGAGTCCGAGCGCTGAAACCGTCAGTCAACTTGCAGAACGGGTTTCGTTCTTGTTGACGAGCTATCACGCGGAATGCGACAAGAGCGCGGCAAGCCGCGAAACGGAATTCTGGCGCGGGAATTTATCCGGTTTCAGATTTGCGGTGGGAGAAATTTACGGACAAGAAGTCATTCACAGTGTCTTAGACGACGTCCGTAAGAATTCTGGCTTGGAGATTCCGCCTATCGGGAAGTTGGATTCCGAGGGAAAGTTTCAGGGACCAGACCCGGAAGCCGATTTTTAATATTAGTGAATTCTCAGAGCGGCCGCTGCCTAAGGCGCGGTTGAACTGAACGCCGCCAGGAACAGCGCGCCGAACAGCAAATCCACGCAGCCGAGGACGGCATCGCTACCACTGAGGCGCCGCTCAACGTAAAGCACGATCGCGGGAATTCCAAACGCCAGCTTTTCAAGCACGGACGGAATCATCATCAGCCGGAAGCGCGCCGGATCTTTCGCGATCGCGAAGAATGCGAATTGCCACGCAAGCGCCACTCCTACGAAGCCGTAATAAAACAAGGGATGCGTGATCGCCGGCGGGTCCTGCCGCCCAATCATGTCGAAAATGAAATAGAGAGGCGCGAGCGTCAGCACGCCCCAAATCCCCGCGCCCCAAAATACAATCTTCGCGAATTTCATTTGAGCCTCGCGGGTCCGCCGAACTCAGAACCCCGTCGCGCCGAACGCCAACTTCACATGGGGCTTCAGGAGATAGAGCACAATCCATAGATTAATGCCCACGATGATGGCGCGCCAGAACAAGAGAAACACGTGAAAGTGAAAGAGCGCGGTCAGGATGCCCAGGGCGTTGAACAGCACTCCCAGACAGCAAAGAACTATCGCCAAGATGCGCGCCCAATTTTGTAGTTTCAGGAATCCAACGCCAATGACCGCGTAGAGAGCGGCGATACCGAGAAACACCACGCCGAAGACGGCCCCTGCAATTCCGGCCATCATGCCAAACCCCGGACGCGCCGCCATGTTCCCCACGATGGCCCCGCCCAACAACACCCCTAGCGCCGCCAGGACCAGCATCCCCGTGGCTACGAACGCCAGTACCGCCAAAATTGTCACGCCTGCGGGACGTTCCATGTAACCCCCTATCCGGAATAACCCATTTCGATTGAGCGCCTCTCGGGCCGCGCCTGTTCGCCCCGGCCTGATTTCGCGCGACGGTAGCGCCTCGCCCCGGGCCAGGTCAAGAAGAAAGAAAACCCAACCCGCAGCGTAAGTTCGATGTAAACTCCCCGGAGTCCAAGCAAGGAATCAACCCGGTGCGGTGGGCTCCGGGCTGCCTTGGGGGTCCCGAATGAGCGAGCCAGCGGCGAAGAGTCTGCGAATTTCTGCCGTCATTTTGCTCGGCCTCCTGCTGGCTTGGGCAGGCGATGCGCGCTTCGCCCTTGCGCACGCCCAATCCTCCCAAACGCAATCATCCCAGGTAGCGCCCTCCCAGGATGCATCGCCGCAGCAGCCTCCGACAGTTGGTACTGCCCCCGTCCCTGCCGCACCCGCCCCCGCGACCGCCGACGTGGCCGAAATGACCACCCAGGAGGCTTCCGTGCCCCTGCGCGTGCTTGTGAACTTGGTGCCCGTTCGCGTAATCGTCCGCGACGCAAAGGGGCACGCCGTCGCGACGCTCCACAAGGAAGATTTCCAGCTGTTTCAGGACGGCAAGCCTCAGATCATCTCGAACTTCTCGATAGAGACGCCGGACTCTGCTGCTCATCCCGTCGTTCCAGCGGTCTCCCCTGCCGTCGCGCCCAATCCCGGAGAGTCCGCCGCTCCGGCGTTTCTGCCTCCTTCGCGTTTCGTCGCGTTGCTGTTTGACGACGCGCTGCTCAACCAGGAAGACTTGATGCAGGCGCGCAACGCCGCGTCCAAGTATCTCGATACCTCCGTCAAACCCACGGATCGCGTGGCGATACTCACGGTCTCCGGCCGCAATCAGTTGGACTTCACCGACGATATCGCCAAGCTGCACGAGAAGCTGCGTGATTTGCAGGTCGACACCGTGACTGGGGGTATTTCGTCCCCGACGGATTGCCCGCCCATAGAACCTTACGAAGCCGATTTGATCCAGAACCATCACGACCAGCAAGCCATTGATGTCGCCACTGCGGACGCGCTGGTCTGCTCCGCGTCGCCGAACCCCACCCAGACCGGCCAACCGAGCGCGGCTGACATCGAGAGGGCGCAGGCGCTTGTCACGGATATGGCTCTTCGCGTCGAGCAAGAAACTTCCACGCAAACGGAAAACACGCTGCGCCGCATGCACGAGGTCCTGCAGAGGCTGTCGGCTATGCCTGGACAACGGAACCTGGTCTTGATCTCGCCCGGATTCCTTTACACAACCCACGAAGTCGAGTACTCGGACCTGATTGATCGCGCCATCCGCGAAAGCATTTTCATCAATACGCTCGATGCGCGCGGGCTTTATGTGCCCGCGATCGGAACGGACATCAGCCAGAGAACGAACGACCCCAATCCTGCTAACGCCGGATTCCGCGCGGAGTGGAGAATTACCGCTCAGAGCCTCCAAGCCGAGTCGCTCGCCTCTTTCGCCGACGATAGCGGCGGGTACGCGTTTCACGACAACAACGATCTCGCGGAAGGATTGCGGGAGGTAGCCGGCGCGCCCGAGGCGTACTATTTCCTCGCGTTCGCTCCGCAGAATTTCAAGTACGACGGCCACTACCACACGCTGAAAGTCACGCTGATTTCCAAGGATAGGCTCAGCATCCAGGCGCGGCGTGGATACTACGCGCCGCTTCACGGGGAAACTCCCGCCGAAGTGGCCCGGCGCGATATTGACGATGCGCTTTTCTCGCAGGAGGAGCAGCACGGCGTTTCCGTCGGGCTCCAGACGCAGTATTACAAGACCGGGGCGACGGACGCGAAGCTTTCCGTGCTCGCCCATGTGGATCTGGCTCACGTGCACTTTACGAAGGCGGACGGCCGCAACCATGACGACCTCACTGTTGTCGCCGCGATCTTCGACCGCGATGGGAACTTCGTCACCGGCACGCAGAGGGTCGTCTCCATGAATCTGCGCGACGAGACTTTCCAGAGGCTGAGCCACTCCGGCGTGACGGTGAGAACGAGCTTTGATCTGAAACCGGGAGACTACGTCGTCCGCCTGGTCGTCAGGGATTCCAACGCCGCGGCGCTTTCAGCCGAAAATGGCGTCGTGGAAATTCCGTACTGAGATCGCAAGAAGGAAGGTGAATCATGAAGCTCCGGCATATCAAAGCGCCTTTGGCCGCCGCGCTTCTCATTCTGGCCCCGGCGATTGTTCGCGCGCAGCAGTCCTCTCCTGCGTCTGCACCGTCAGCTGCGCCCACCTCGCCGGTCCTCCGCGCCGAATCGCGCGTGGTTCGCGTGGATGTTATTGTCACGGACAAAAAGGGAAACTACATCCACGATCTGACGGCCAAGGATTTTCACGTCTTCGACAACAACCAGGAAGAGCCGATCGTCAACTTCTCCTACGGTTCCACGCCGGGACCATCCGGCGCTCCCGACCGCCGTTACCTGGTTCTGTTTTTTGACGATTCCACCATGGACATGGGCGATCAGGCGCGCGCCCGGGATGCGGCGCGGAAATTCATTGATGCGAATGCTGGACCCGGTCGCGTGATGGCCGTCGTGGATTTCACCGGGGCTCTGCGCGTCATTCAAAATTTCACGGCGGATGCGACTCGCCTGAAGCAGGCTGCCGCTTCCATGAAGCCCTCGGCTGTTTCGCCGAACGCTCCGGACCCTTCGCTCACCGATACCTCGGCGCTCGGAAATTTCGGCAGCGGCCCTGCCCTGCCCAACGCTCAGGCCGATTTCGGAGTTCACACGCTATTGCTCGGAATCAGGAGCCTGGCCAAGAATCTGGCGAACGTGCCGGGCCGAAAGAGCGTGGTTCTTTTCACGGCTGGATTCCCGCTAACGTCGGAGGCCGAGGCCGAATTGACCGCGACCATTTCGTCGTGCAATCAAGCCAACGTCGCCATCTATCCGCTGGACGTCCGCGGACTGATAACAGGGATTCCGGGTCCCGGTCCTGGAGCCCAGCTTCGTCGCGACGATGGTTCAGCCGCGCGGCCGCTCACCGCATCGCGCAGCACCGCTGGCGATTCCGCGAACGCGCGGCCGCATTTGGTTCTGGCGTCGTACCCGGCGCCCGCTGCTGCTGAGCCCGCTGATCCTCCGCAGCATGGCGGAGGCGGTGGTGGAGGTGGTCGGGGCGGCGGGGTTGGCGGTGGTGGCGGGGGTGTTGGCGGAGGCGGCAGCGGCAGCACTGGCGGGAGCGGTGGCGGCAAGAGCGGTTCTCCGGGCGGATCTCCTGCGGCGCCAGGCGGCGGTGGAGCAAGTATTCCAGGTGGGATGATGCCTGGAAATCCAATGCAGCCGGGCGGTGCCAATACGCAACTGATCATGCCGACCATGCCGGACACCGGCTCCGCGAATCAATCCGTGCTCTACGCGCTGGCCCAAGGCACGGGTGGCTTTCCGATCTTGAACAGCAACGATTTCCTGGGCGGCCTTACGAAGATCGCGCACGAACAGGATGAATACTATTTTCTCGGATACGCGCCACCGGACGCACCCGACGGCGCATGCCATGCCCTGCGCGTGAAGATGGAGCGCGGCGGACTCCAGGTCCGCGCGCGCAGCGGATACTGCTCCGCCAGATCGAAGGACATGCTCGCCGGCAAGCCCGCCGGAAAAGACCTGGAGGCTCGCGCGGCTGCCGTGGAGAAAGGCACGATCGGCGGCACGATCGAAGCGCCTTTCTTTTATACGTCACCCAACGAAGCGCGCGTGAACCTGGCCATGGAATTCCCCGCTTCATCTGTGGATTTTTCCAAGGACAAGGGCAAGTACCATGCGGACATGAATGTTCTCGGCATCGCTTACCGTCCCGACGGCACGGTGGCCGCTCGATTCAGCGATCAGGTGACTCTCGATCTCGAAAAGGACGAGTGGAAGCAATTCACGCAGAGGCCCACGCGCTATTCGAATCAGTTTCAGATCGCTCCGGGGAAATATCGCCTCGATGTAATCCTTTCAGCCGGTGGCCAGAGCTTCGGAAAGTTCGAAACCCCGCTGGTGATAGATCCCTACGACGGCAAGACGTTCAGCGTAAGCGGCCTCGCCCTCAGCAATCAGGTTGGGCAGGTGCAAGGTATGGGCGCCGCCATGGCTGCGGACCTGGTCTCCGATCGCACGCCCCTGATCGTCAAAAATATGGAAATCACTCCATCGCCCAGCAACCACTTCAAAAAAACCGACCTGGTGGCTTTGTACGCGCAGGTCTACGATCCGCATCTGACCGATCCTAATCCGCCGGCCGTCCGAGTCGCTTTCAACATCGTGGACGCAAAGACCGGCGAGGTCGTTCTCGGAGCTCACGACATAGACACTTCGTCCTACCTGGAAACGGGAAATCCGGTCGTGCCGCTGGGACTTAAGGTTCCGATTGACCAGTTGCCGCCGGGATCTTATCGCCTGGATTTCCAGGCCTCCGACGCAAGTGGAGCGCTCTCGGCCGTGCGCTCCGTGGGATTCGACGCGGAGTAAGCGCCGTTAACAATTTCGACGTTCGGCGCGCCAGGCTCCGTTGTGTGGGGCCTTTCGAACCGGCAAGAAAAACCAATCCTGGGAGGAAATTCTGTGAAGAGCACTGTGAAAAACCCTTTGAAGAACAGAGTCGTGTTCGTTTCGCTGTGTCTCGCGTTGCTATTGGTTTCCGCTCCCTCTTACTTGCGAAGTGAAACGAAGGATTTGAAAGTGGGCGCGTTCCAGGTGCAACAGGAACTGGTTCTGCCTGCGAGCCCGGAGGACGTCTACGATGCCGCGACCGGCGACATCAGCGGCTGGTGGGATCACTCGATGTCCGAACATCCGAAAAAACTCTATATCGAAGCGAATCCCGGCGGCGGCTTCTATGAAATTTTCGACGACGCGGGTAATGGCGTGCTTCACGCCACGGTAATTTACGCCGACCGCGGAAAACGGCTTCGCTTCATCGGACCGCTGGGATTCGCGGGGCAAGCAGTCACCATCGTCACCACGTACGATTTTCTTCCGGATCCTGCCGGAACGAAGCTGCGCGTAACCTGCGATGTTTCCGGCCAGATTGCGGACGGCGAGGACAAAACTGTTGACGCGGTCTGGCACCATTTCATCTTCGAGCGCCTTAAGCCCTACATCGAATCCGGCGCGTACAAGACCAAGACCCGACACTAGACATGCGCCGTGCATTCGAGGGCTGTCATCCCGAGCGAAGCGAGGGATCTCTCTTCGTGTGAAAGCATCGCCGGCTGGTAACTCGAACAGAGATTCTTCGACTGCGTAACCGGACGTCCCGCAAGAGCGGGACGAGAAAACCGTCCGGTCGCTCCGCTCAGAATGACAACATCTTTGAATGGCTCACCGTTGCCAGACATTTGCGCCGGGCGTAGCCGGCCTCGGCGAACTCCTGCGAAGAAACTGCTCGCAGGCTTTCTCCTGCGAGTCTTATCCGGCCTTTGATACGATGAGCATCCGGAGGAAAGTTCGTTGGGGAAATCGCGCGCGTCATCCCGCTCGTCGAAGACAAAATCTGCCAGGTCTCGCGCTGCAAAGAAGTCCGCGAGCGCGGATCGGCGCCTGAAAATCGGCCTCATCGGCTTTGGCACGGTGGGCCGCTCCGTGGCGAAGATTCTCGCCCAGGATTCCGGCAGTCCTCTGGTTCTCACGCACATCTTCAATCGCGGCATCAAAAAGAAAAAAATCAGCTCGTTGCCGGCGAACATCCGCTGGACGGAAAATGTTGACGACGTGCTTTCGTCCGATGTGGACGTCGTCGTGGAGCTGATCGGTGGGCTTGAGCCGGCCGGCCAGTGGGTGCGCAAGGCGCTGCGCGCGGGCAAGTCCGTGGTCACCGCCAACAAGCTGTTGATTTCCGAATCCGGACCCGAACTCCTCGACCTCGCTCGAAAAATGGGCAAGCGGCTGGAATTTGGCGCCTCCGTGGCGGGGGGAATTCCGGCGATCATCGGCATTCAGGAAGGCCTCGCGGGCGACCGGCTCTACAAAATCGCGGGAATTCTGAACGGCACCTGCAATTTCATCCTCACGAAGATGGAAAAAGATGGCGCGAGCTTCGACGCGGCGCTCAAGGAAGCGCAATCTCTCGGCTATGCCGAAGCGAATCCCAGCGCCGATGTGGACGGCATGGACGCGCGCGCGAAGCTTCTGATCCTGACGCAGGCCGGCCTGCGGCTGCGCGTGGGCAGCAAGCAGATTCCGTGCCGCTCGATCAGCACGGTTGCGGCCGTGGATTTCATGTATGCCGCGGGCCTCGACTGCACGATTCGCCAGATTTCGGTCGCGCAGAAGGAAACGAAAAAAGGCGTGCGCTTGGCCGCCGCCGTTCAGCCCGCGCTGATTCCCGCGGCTTCGCTGATGGCCCACGCGCAGGGCAGCCAGAATATCGTGACGGCCACTGGCGAATTCGGCGGAAAAATGATTTTTTCCGGTTACGGCGCCGGCGGCGATCCCACGGCCGTCGCTGTGATTTCCGACCTCTACGCGATCCTTCGCAGCTCCGGCGCGCCGGCGGAAGCGCTGCCGGGCGCGGCGGAAGTTCCGGATTCGATCAGCGGCGATTTCACCGTGCCGCACTATCTCCGCTTCGTGGTGCGGGATCGTCCCGGCATCGTCGCGGCGATCGCGGCGATTCTCTCGAAATATGAAATCAGCCTCGACGCGCTGCTCCAGAAGCCCGGCTTCCCGCACTCCGCGCTGCCGTTTGTGATGACCCTCGAGGCATGCGACAGCGCCGCGCTGAATCGCGCGCTCGCGGAAATCGCCCGCCTCGATTTCCACGTCGAGACTCCGCTCTGCCTCCCCATTTTTTTGGATTGAAAACTTTCCATGACTCCGCCGGACATTGACGCGAATGCCTTCCACGAATTCGAGCTCGACGGATGGCAGCACGCCTCCGACGACTACCACCGGTATTTTGGCAGCCTCACGATGCAAACAATCGGCCCGCTGCTTGACGCCGTCGCAGCCGCGGGCGGCGCGAGCCTGCTGGACATCGCGAGCGGTCCCGGATACGTGGCTGCGGAAGCGAAGCGCCGAGGATGGGCGCCCGTGGGGATTGATTTTTCCGAAGCGATGGTGGCGATGGCCCGGAAACTACATCCGGGCATCGAATTCCAGATCGGCGATGCCGAAGCGCTGAATTTTGAGGACGCCGCTTTCGACAGGGCGGTGATGAACTTCGGTATCCTGCACCTCGCGCAACCCGACGCCGCCGTGCGCGAGGCGCATCGCGTGCTGCGAGCGGGCGGAGCCTTCGGGTTTACGGCCTGGGCGAAACCGGACGAGGCGCTCGGATTCCGCATCGCGCTCCGCGCGCTGGAGGATTTCGGCGATCCCGGCGTTCAGCTTCCGCCCGGCCCGCCATTTTTTCGGTTCAGCGATCGCGAAGAATGCGCGCGAGTGCTTGCAAGCTGCGGATTCGGCGATGTCACGGTGAGGCAGTTTCCGCTGGTCTGGAAACTCGCGTCCCCAGCGGACCTTTTCGAAGCTTTCTATAAAGGATCGGCTCGAACCGGAGGTCTCCTGCGCGCCCAGCCGCCAGCGGCCCTCGCGAAAGTGCGCGATGCAATTAAAGAAAGCGCCGCCGCTTACCAGCGCGGCGATCATCTCGAAATTCCGATGCCTGCCCTCGTCGTCTCCGCGCGAAAAGCGTAAGCAACTTCGCGGAGCCGGCCGGCCGCCTACCTCGCCGTGGCCGCTATGCCCTTGAACCGCGGCAAGAACGACTCGTTGACGAACGATTCATACGAGGTCGGCGTGGTGTTCTCCGGGGTTCGCGTTTCGAGCGCTGCCATGTGGCCGGAGTTTACCGCGCCGGCCATCTCGATAATTAGCTCCGCGATGCTCTTCGACATTCCCATCTGAATCATGGCTGCGTAAACCTGATCGTTGGGCAACTCCGTGTAGCCAAGCGCGGGCCTGCCGAGCGCGCGGCCGACAATAGCGGCGGCCTCGGCCATGCTGATGTTGCGCTGTCCCAGAAGTTCAGCCGTCTGCTGGCCGTTGAAATCGAGCCGAAGCAGCCTATCCGCCGCGGCGGCGCCGATGTCGCGCGTGGCGATCATGGGAAGCTCCAGCTCCCCGCGCAGCGGACCGGCCATTACGCCCATTGCCTTGATGATTCCGATTTGCGCGAGCGTGTTTTCCATGAAATAGCCGGCGCGGAGGTGCAGGACATTGAGGCCGGAAATCTGATTCAGTTTCTCCTCGAAATCATGAAGGCCCGCGACGGGGCCCGTGCCTTCCGCTTTGTCCGCGCCGAAGCTGCTGAGCGAAACCACGTATTTCACTTTCGACTCGGTGATCGCGTTCACCAGCGCGTCTGAGATGTGATCCTGGTGCGCGCGATAGTCCTGCGCTGATTCGTCGGGCGGAATCATCGCGTAGACGCCCATCGCGCCTGCAAACGCCTTCGCCAGCGCCGCGCGATCGGTGAGATCGCACAGAAATGGCTCGGCTCCTCGCCTCGCGAGGCTCTGCAAACGGTCGGCGCTTCTGCCGATCGCCCGGACCCTGGCTCCTGCCTTCAAGAGTGTTTCGGCGACTACGTGCCCGCTATTTCCGCTTGCTCCTGTGATGACGTACATAGCTGTCTCCTCCAGTGCTGCCAGATATCGGATGATCTTGTCGAGGGCCCGGATTCTCGAATCTGCGTGACGGTTGATGGTCTCGTCGAGGGCTGCTGGGAGGCGAGGCGGGTTAATCTTGGCCCCGCGGAGCGGCGCAGTCAAGCGCGCGCAATCGTCACGGCACGACGTACCGAGCGCCGTAGGCGCGTCAGACGTTAGCCCAACCCGGAAGGAAACTCAAGGGAGGCGTTTCAGCGATCCTGGAAGAACAAAAGTAGAGTCTGGAGTGCGCGCTCGTCCGCCTCGCGCATGATTTCGTACGCCGCAAGAATCGCCGGCTTCGCCTTCCGCAGCTCTTCGCGGCACACCCGAAGCAATTGGTCGAAGATCATCTGCGAAATACTACGGACTGGCGGAGATGGAGACAATAGACCGAAGCGAGAGAGTTGTCGTGACGGCTATTTTTCATGGCAACGAGGAGAATAGAGGCCAACCTCTGCGGCAGGGGCGTTTGACCGGCAACTCCGCGTCACCTAGAATGAAGATCGGCGCGGCGAAGGCGAAAAACTGATGAGCGTGACGCAAAGCGAGAAGGCGAAGCGATTTCGGGCGCTGCACGGGCTGCCCGCGACGCTGGGGGCACCCATCGAAGCTGCGCGCGCGGGTGCGTTCATCATTCCGAATCCGTGGGATGGCGGAAGCGCGCGGATTCTGGCTGGACTGGGTTTTCAGGCGCTGGCAACGACCAGCGCCGGTTTTGCGTTTTCGCTTGGCCGGCGCGATGGCATGGTCGCGCGCGACGAAATGTTCGCGCATTGCCGGACGATTGTCGAGGCGACGGATTTGCCGGTGGCCGCGGATCTGGAAAATTGCTTCGGCGACGATCCGATGACGGTCGCGGAGACGATTCGCCTGGCGGCCGCCACGGGAATCGTCGGCGGGTCGGTGGAAGACGCGAGCGGCGACGAGAGCCGCCCAATTTACGATCACGCGCTGGCGGTGGAGCGCGTCGCGGCAGCGGTCGAGGCGGCGCGGGCGCTGCCGTTTCCTTTCACGCTCACGGCGCGCGCTGAAAATTTCCTGCATGGCCGGCCCGATCTCGACGATACGATACGCCGTCTTCAGGCATTCGCGGAGGCAGGCGCGGAGGTGCTGTATGCGCCCGGGCTGCCGAGCCTGGAAGCGATCAAGAGCGTGTGCGCTGCGGTTGCGCCTCGGCCCGTGAACGCCCTCTCGGGCATCAAGGGTCTGGCATTCTCCGTCGCGGAGCTGGAGGCCGCGGGCGTTCGCCGCATCAGCCTGGGTGGAGCGCTCGCGCGCACGGCACTGGGCGCGTTGATAGGCGCCGGGCGCGAGATGCGGGAAAAGGGCACGTTCACCTTCGTGGAGCGTGCGGCGCCCACGGCAGAGGTCAATTCCTTCATGGCCGCGCCGAAAAACCGCGCCGGCACAGCCTAGCCAACAAAATCCTCGCGCCAAAAAGTCCACAGGTTTTTCTTGCTTGCAATGCCTCGCTGTGCTGCTAGCCTGTTCGCGACGATATGATGAAGATGGCGACAATTCGGAGAGCACATCGCACGGCGAAACGGCCGGGCGTAGAGCGCGCCTCGGGCGTCGAGCCCGCTGCGTCGCCGCGCGCAAGTCTACTCGACACAGCGTGCCGAGTAGAATTCCTCCTAACCCACAGAAAACAAAGGTTGGGGGCATATGTTACCCGACACAAAAACGGCACCCGTTTGACCGCCTCTTGCGCGCCACTTAGAATGAAAACTGATGGCGAGGCCACATGTTTGAGACGCTAACCGACAAGCTGCAGAGGGCGTTCAAGAACCTGCGCGGACAGGGGAAGCTGACCGCGGAACATCTGGACGCGGCGCTGGGCGAAATCCGCGAGGCGCTGCTGGAAGGCGACGTCAACCTGGGCGTCGCGGACGAATTCATCGCGCACGTCCGCGAGAAGGCGCTCGGCTCGGACGTGCTGCTGCAGCTTTCGCCGGACCAGCAAGTGGTCAAGATCGTGCGCGACGAGCTGGCCGAACTGCTGGGGCGCGAGGCGAAGCCGCAATTCGGGTCGCGGCCGCCTTCGGTGTGGCTCATCTGCGGATTGCAAGGCTCCGGCAAAACCACGTCCACCGGAAAGCTTGGCAAATGGCTCGCCGAGCACGGGCACCGGCCCATCGTGGTTTCAACCGACGTGTATCGCCCGGCGGCGCGCGAGCAATTGGCGCAGGTGGCGAAAGCGACAGGCACGCCCTGCTGGCCCGGCACCGGAACCGACAAGCCGGTCGAAATCGTGCGCGGCGCGGTGCGCGAAGCAAAACTTTCCGCGTCCGACGTGATCCTGGTGGACACGGCGGGGCGGCTGCACATTGACGACGAGTTGATGAACGAGCTTTCGACATTGAAGCGCGAGCTGAATCCCACGGAAATTCTTTTTGTCGCGGACGCGATGATCGGGCAGGACGCAGTGCGCTCGGCGGGGGAATTTCACAAGCGGCTGGGCGTCACGGGCATCATCCTGACGAAAATGGACGGCGACGCGCGCGGCGGCGCGGCGCTTTCGATCCGCAAAGTGACAGGCGCGCCGGTGAAATTCGTCGGCGTCGGCGAAAAATATGATGCGCTCGAGCCGTTCGTGCCCGACCGCATCGTCGGACGGATTCTGGGGATGGGCGATGTCCTCGGGCTGATCGAAAAGGCGCAGAAGAATATTGACGAGAAACAAGCGCGCGAGATGGAACGCAAGCTGCGCGAAAACGAATTCACGCTCGCGGATTTTCGCGATCAGCTGCAGCAGATCCGCAAGATGGGCTCGATGGAGCAGTTGATGGGCATGCTGCCGAAGGTCGGACCGTTCGCGAAAATTCCCAAGGACGCGCAGATTGACGAAAAGCAGCTCAAGTCCACCGAGGCCATCATCAATTCAATGACCGCCGCGGAGCGCGCCAACGACAACCTGATTGACGGCAAGCGGCGCAAGCGCATCGCGCGCGGCAGCGGCACCACCGTGCAGGAAGTGAACCAGGTGCTGAAGCAGTACGCGGACATGCGCAAGATGATGAAGCAGTACGGCAGCATGGCGAAGATGAAAATGCGCGGCCTCGGCAAGCTCGCGGGGCTGAAATGACGATCCGATAAGGATCGTCATCCCGAGGGCACAACGTGCCCGAGGGATCTCTCTTCTTTAAGGTCGCGCCGGTCCGGGAGATGCTGTGCCGATCGTCATCAACAACGTGCTCGGCCAGATCCGCTCGGTCGCGGCGGGCAGTGACGACCGCGCGGCCAAGGCGAAGCGGCTGGCGGAGATGATCCGTAAACTCGGCGAGTATCGCTGGGTCGGAGTTTACGACGTGACCGCGGACCAAGTGTCCATCATCGCGTGGAGCGGGCCAGGCGCGCCTGAGTACTCAACGTTTCCAGTGAGCGAGGGCCTGACGGGCGCGGCGATTGAGCAGAAGCGGGCTGTGATTGTTGGTGACGTGCGAAACGACGCGCGATACCTGACGGCGTTTGGCAGCACGGTATCGGAAATTATCGTGCCGGTGCTGGCGCCCGGCCAAGAACGCGTGATCGGCACAGTAGACGTCGAAAGCGAACACGCCAACGCGTTCTCAGCGCGCGACCAGCAGATGATCGAGCAGTGCGCGCAGGCGGCCCTACCGCTCTGGCTGCTGCGGTGATGGCAAACGCCGGGCGCGGGGCGCGCGACGCATCACGCGAGTTTCAGCGGACGTTCGGTCCATTGAACATCCCAGTAGCGGCCGAATTTGCGGCCGACTTCCGTGTAAATTCCGACGGGTTTGAAGCCGCAGCGCTGGTGCAACGCTGCGCTCGCGTCGTTCGGCAGCGTGTAGCCGGCGACGATGCGATTGATGTCCTCGTCCTTCAGCGCTTCGAATAGCGCGCTGTACAGACGCGAACCGAGGCCTTTACCGATCGCTTCCTGGGCGCAATAGATGGTCGTTTCCACGGTGGTTTCATACGCAGCCTTGGGACGAAATCGCATGGTGCCCACGTATCCCAAGACTGAGCCGCTCTCTTCGGCCACGAGCAGGCGGTGGCGCCCCGACGCGCCGAACTGATCGAACCATGCCGCGCGCTTCTCGACCGTGTATGGCTCGATATCGAACGTTACCGGCGTGTGGATCACGTAGTGGTTGTAGATTTCCGTCAGGCGAGGCAAGTCGCAGCGAACCGCGGGACGAATCAGGATATCGGACATATCGGGCCTCTCGCGGAGATGATAGCGACAATCCGATGTAATGTATGCGGCCACATTGGCCTGAAATGGAAACCATGGCTGAAGCCACGTTTCTTGCGAGTTGGGTTTTGTGGGCCTCTAAGGCCCACGCTTCCACCGGGCAGATGGGCGCTCGCGGGAATAGCGATTGGTGAATCAGACCGCGTCCGCTATACTATCGAGATTCAAATCAGGAGGAATTTCGAGTGTTAACGATTCGGTTAGCGCGGATTGGCAAGAAGAAGCGTCCCTTTTACCGCGTGGTGGTTACTGAAAAGACGCGCCCGCGCAACGGCCGTTTTGTCGAGATCGTCGGCACCTACGACCCGTTGAAGAAGCCCGCGGCCGTGCAGTTCGATCACGACCGGGTGCAGTACTGGCTCGGCAAGGGCGCGCAGCCCAGCGACACCGTCCGCAGTTTGATCCGCAGCAACCCTAAGCCCGCCTGAAGCGTCCTAACCACGGAAGGCCATGCTGATAACTCTTGTTCACGCTCGAGCGAGTTTCTCCGCTGGGCACGGCAAGCTGTGGAGGAAGCGCAATGAGGCAACTTGTGGAATCCATCGCGAAAGCTCTCGTAGATCATCCGGACGATGTGAAGGTGAACGCAGTGGACGGCGAGCAGGTAACGGTGTTGGAATTGCGAGTTCATCCTGAAGATCTGGGCAAAGTGATCGGGCGGCAGGGACGTACGGCGAAGTCCATCCGGACGCTGCTCGGCGCCGCCGGGATGAAATTGAAAAAGCGGTTCACACTCGAAATCCTGGAATAAGTGGACACGCAGCAATCACCACAGGCACCGCAGTCCGCAAGCGTCACCGTGGCGCGCATCCTGCGTCCCCACGGGCGCCGCGGCGAGGTGGCCTGCGAAATCCTCACGGACTTCCCCCAGCGGTTCAAGACTCTCAAGTTCGCGGAATTGCGTGGTGTGCGCGGCGAGCCGCGACGCGTCGGGATCCGCTCCTGCTGGCTGAGCCAGAGCCGCGGCGGCCAGGCGATTTTTCTTTTCGAAGGGTCCGATTCGATTAACGACGCCGAGAAACTTGTGGGCCTCGAAGTGCAGATTCCCCTGTCCGACCGAATGTCGC
Organism: Acidobacteriota bacterium; assembly: GCA_003166795.1. GTDB lineage: Bacteria > Acidobacteriota > Terriglobia > Acidiferrales > UBA7541 > Palsa-295. Next base: position 21,099 of record PMUS01000013.1, read on the forward strand.
TTCCCGCCGGAAGCTACTACATCACGGACCTCGCCGGCTGCGAGGTGCGCGAGGCACTTGTCAGATCGCCTGCCGGCGAGTCCGGCGGCGCTGCGATCGGGCTCGTCCGCGACGTGCAAATCCCCGGCGACAACGTGGCGGGGACGCCAATCCTGGTGGTGGATTCACCGAATGGCGAGCTGCTGATTCCGCTGGCGCAGGATATTTGCGTGCGCGTGGACACCGCCGCACGGATGATCGAAGTCGTACTCCCCGAAGGTCTCCGCGATTTGAACAAGTAGGACCGAGCTACCGCCTGCGGTACGATTAGCGGCATGCGTTTCGACATCATCACCATCTTCCCGGAATTTTTCGGCGGCCCGCTCGACTACGGGATCGTGCGGCGGGCGCGCGAGGCGAGTCTGGTGGAAACGTGCATTCACGATTTGCGTGATTTCACGCACGACCGGCACCGCACCGTTGATGACAGGCCTTTCGGCGGCGGCGAGGGAATGGTGATGAAGCCCGAGCCGCTTTTTGACGCAGTTGAGTCGATTCTGAACGAAAAATCCCCACCCTTGCCTTCGGCAAGTATGAGGTACCCGGAAAATCTCTCCCGAAGGGCCATCGTGCTGTTGTCCGCGTCGGGGAAAATCTTCCGGCAGGAAACAGCGCGCCGGCTGGCGAAGCTCGAACGGATCGTGCTGATTTGCGGGCGTTATGAGGGAGTGGACGAGCGCGTGGCCCAGCATCTCGCCACGGATGAAATCTCCATCGGGGATTTCGTGCTCTCCGGTGGCGAATTGCCGGCGGCGATGATCGTGGAAGCGGTAACCAGACTGATTCCGGGCGCGCTGGGGAATGAGGATTCGACGGTGAATGAATCGTTCAGCGAGCCGGGCGCGGTATCGGAAGGGTCGCAGCCAGCAGCGCCTCTACGGAACCCACAACATGACACCACGCGCGGGATACTTGACTATCCGCATTACACGCGGCCGCAGTCGTTTCGCGGATGGGACGTTCCGGAAATGCTGATGAGCGGCAATCACGAGGAAATTCGCCGCTGGCGGCACGAGAAGGCGCTCGAAAAGACGCGGCGCAATCGCCCAGATTTGCTTGCCGACGCGTAGCGCTATCAATTGACTCCACGCAGCGATTCAGCTAAAAGATGTGGCCTCTCAGGATCAGCGATTGACGGGTGGCGTTCAGGCGGTCCAGTGGGATTTCCAACAGGGGGATGAACTTGAAAACCGTACGATGGTTTGCCGCTCGCTCATTCGTGATTTCGGCTGCGATTTGCGGGTCGGCTTGCGTAATCTCGTTCGCGGCGATGGCTTTGCCTGCCGAGGCGCAGGCTGCGAATGCAGCCGCTTCAAAGCCCGCATGCGACCGCGCGTGTCTCGAAGGTATCGCTGGCAAATATCTGGATGCGATGGTGGCGCACGATTCGTCAAAGGCGCCGCTCGCGCCGGGTGTGCAATACGCGCAGGACAACGTGCCGCTGAAAATCGGGCAGGCGTTGTGGGCCACCGCTACCGCTCGCGGAAAATACATCCACTATTTCGCCGATCCCGAGCAGGGCGACATCGGCCTGATCACCGTGCTTTACGAGGAAGACGTGGCGGGAATCGCGATCGTGCGACTGAAGGTGCAAAACGGGCTGATCACCGAAGCCGAGCAGTTCATGGCTCACGATCCGCGCGGAGCGGCGGCGTACGAAAAAATGGGCGCGCCCGATCCTCTGTGGCTCGCGCCGGTCCCGATGGATCAGCGCGAGACGCGCGCGGCAATCGATCAGGCCGCGTACATGTATTACGAGGGCTTGCAGCTCAACGATGGCAAGGGCGTCTACGCGTTCACGCCGGATTGCCAACGCACCGAGGATGCCGTGCGCACAACGAACCAGCCCCATCCGACGAACTACGGCCACGCGGACAACGACGTGGGCGATTTCACCACCATGAATTGCACCGATCAGTACAAGCTCGGCTTTCTCGGATTCACCACGGGATGCCGGCACCGGCGGTACTTGGTGACGGATGTGGAGCGCGGCGCGGTGCTCGCGTCGGCATATCTGGATTTCGACGGCACTGTGACCGAAGTGAAGCTGACCGACGGGCGCGTCTGGAAAGTGCCGCCGTATTTCATGACGCCGCGCACGAACCAGTCGAACGAGGCGTATCGCGTGGAAAAAGGAAGCATACGGCTGATCGAAATGACGATGTACGAGGTTCCATTCAACATGGAGCCCGCGTTTTAGGGCGGGACGAGACCAGACCATGACAAATTTAAAACCGATTCATCGAGACGTCCGCCGTTCCGGCGCCGAGATTCCTCGTCAGTCGCCACTGCGCCCGATTTCCGCGCGAGCCTTGCCACGGAGCGCGGAAATCGGGCTGCTCCTTCCTCGGAATGACAAACTGCTGGGAAGAGCGGAAAGGAAGCCGATGCCGTTGCGTGCCTTGATGGCTTTGATTTTGGGGCTGATGTTTGCGGCGATTTGCGGGGTGGCTTCGCGCGCCAACGCTTGGCCGGCGCACTCCGCAGCCGATGAAGGCAAAAACCTGACGCATGCGCCCGACCCAATGGTGGCCGGCGCGCCGGGTGAGTGCAACCGCGACTGCCTGTACGCATTCGTCGACAAATATTTCGACGCGCTTCTCTCGCGTTGCCCATGCAACATGGCCATGGCGCCCGAGGCGAAGTACACGGAAAACGAACTCGCGGTGAAGCCGGGCGAGGGAATCTGGAAGACGTATTCCGGGCGCGGAACCTATCGCGTGTATCTTGCCGATCCTGCTAACGGTGAGGTGGGATATTACGGCGACATAACGGAATTTGGCGGAGTTCTTCCAGGCGTGGTCGCGCTGCGGATGAAGGTGAAGGATCACCGCGTCACGGAGCTTGAGGTGATCACTGTGCGCGAGCAGAAGCGGCCGAAGGGCGGGCTCGGCCTCAACACCGCGGGTATCATGACACCGCGCATGATTGATGAGCTCGATCCCAAGGGTTTTGTGTCGCCGAATGCCGCGCTGGTCGAACCGCCCGGAGCGGCGGAAACGCGGGATCAACTGGTCGGAGCGACGAAGGGTTATTTCGACGCGTACGCGCAGGGCAAGGGCTCGGCAGCGCCGCTCGACGCGCAATGCGCGCGCCGGGAAAACGGCATCGCGGCGACGAATAATGCCGATGGCCCCGTGGCGGACAAGACGCAGCCCGCGTTTCATCTTTTCAGCGAAGGATGCGCAGCCGAACTCGACCGCGGATTTTTCGGCGCGCTGGCGAAAGTGCGCGACGCACGGCCGCTGGTGGTGGACGAAAAGCAGGGACTGGTGCTCGATCTCGCGTTTTTCGATAACGAAGGCGACGTAAAGTCGGTCGCCGTCGCGGGAGTCGGCAACGTGGCGGTGCCCGTCGAGTATCGCCGCGCGTTTACATTCATGGCGCCGCAGCTTTTCAAAATCGAAGGCGGCAAGATTCGCGAGATCGAGGGGCTTTCGTGGGCGGTGCCGTTCGGGATGAGGCCGGCGGTGTGGGGTAACTAGCAGCCGTCGCTGTTTGGCTGTCGTTCGGAAGGCGCTAGCGGCCGAGGATCTCTCTTCCGCTGAATGCCAGGCGAAAGCGTCATACGAAGAGAGATTCGTCGCCCGACTGAACAGCGTCGGGCTTCGGAATGACAGACGCTATAGCGAGGGCGTTCGACGAGCGGACAGCCACCTCAGTTTCGGGTAGGCATATGCCTGCGAATTCGATATAATTTGTGATTGTGCGTAGTGCGCTGGCCCCACCTGAGCGGGTCTGCCGGGAATAATAGCCATGAAGCCGATCATCGCCAAGGTGCAGTCGTCCCAAATTCGCAAGGACCACCCCGTTTTCCGNNTTTGAGGGCGTGGTGATGAGCCGCCGCGGAGAGCTATCGGGCGAGAGCTTCACGGTCCGGCGCGTGAGTTTCGGAGTAGGCGTCGAGCGCATTTTCCCCGTGCACTCACCGATGATCGGCTCGATCGAGATGGTGAGGCAGGGCCGCGTCCGCCGCGCCAAGCTGAATTACCTGCGTCAGCGCAAAGGCAAGGCCGCGCGCATCAAGCGCGTCGAGACGTATACCGCGCCCGTGCCAAGCACCTCGAACAATTAACGAGATCCCGTTTTCAGATTTGGCCCGCATCGGTCTCGCCGGTGCGGGCTTTTTTCTTTTTCAGCACGCCTCCCAAACTAGTGGCAGGCGCTTCTTCACGCGAAGAGAGATTCCTCGGCCGAAGCGGACCTCGGAATGACAAGGACACCGAATCGGCGGCGCTGCGAACATCCGCTGCCGGATTGCGAACTCCGCAGCGCAGGCCATGTGCTAAAATCCCCGCCGATGGTACGGATCTGCTCGGCACGGTACGAGCGCGACGCGCGACAGCGCGGCTGGATGCGCATCGCTGGACTCGATGAAGCGGGGCGCGGATCGCTTTTCGGTCCGGTGGTGGCGGGCGCCGTGGTGCTGAATCCGCGGCGGCGGATCGTCGGCCTGGACGATTCGAAGAAACTGGCGCCGGAGCGCCGCACCGAGCTGGCCCACCGCATTCGAGAACACGCGCTGGCCTGGGCCGTCGCCGAAATTGACGCGAGCCGGATTGACGCGTGGAACATTTATCAGGCGAGCCGGCAAGCGATGGTCGCCGCGATCTCGCAGCTGCGTCCCCTGCCGGATTATCTGCTGCTCGATGCCATCGAGCTCGATTTGCCCATCGAGCAGAAGGCGCTGATTCACGGCGACGCGCGATCCATCTCGATCGCGGCGGCCTCGATCCTGGCAAAAGTGGATCGCGACCGGCGGATGGAGGAGTTCGACCAGCTCTATCCGATGTACGGGCTCGCGCAGAACAAGGGATACGGCACGCCGGATCATCTGGAGGCGTTGCGGCGGCACGGCCCATCACCGCTGCACCGGTTCTCCTACGCTCCGGTGCGCCAATCGCGCTGCTGGGCCACGGGCGCGGAGCAGACGCCGCTGCCGCTGGAAGCTCCGGCGAACGCCTTCAGCAACTGAGCGGATTGCGGTTTCACACGAGAGGAAAATACGATGATCAAGGTTGGCGTGTTTTACCCGGACAATCCGGGCAGCAAATTCGACATGAAATACTATTTGGAGAAGCACATTCCCATGGTCCAGCAGAAGGTGGGATCGGCGTTGAAGCACGTAACGGTCGAACAGGGCGTGTCGGGCGGCACACCGGGCTCGCCATTGACCTATCGGGTGATCTGCCATCTCTCGTTTGATTCCGTCGAGGCATTCCAGGGGGCGTTCGGAGCGAACGCGCCTCAAATCATGGGCGACATCCCGAATTACACGGATATTCAGCCCATCGTGCAGATCAGCGAAGTGAAGTTGTAGTGCAGTAAGAGATGGCGGCGCGCCCGGGCGTGGCGGCGCTGAACGGACTTTCGCCGCCTTCGCCTGCCAACTAGTACCAGGGTACTGCCGATGGCCTCGCACTGTTATCCCCTTCGGCACTATCCTCGCGGCGCTTCATAGACCCTGCTTTTCCGCGCGTGCTAACCTTTCACGTGAGCCGAATCTTCTCGTCTGGCACACGAGCTGGGATAGGCGCGGCTGGGGAACGCGGGACCATCGATGGCTTTCAACAAAAATAAAGCGCTCGAAAGCGCACTGAAATTCCTCAACCAGGGGAAGGTCCCCCAGGCCATCGGCGAATATCAGCAAATCCTCCGGCAAGATCCCAAAGACCAAGCGACTTTGATGACCGTGGGCGATCTTTTCGCCCGCCAGGGCGACATGCCGCAGGCCATCGAATATTTCGAGAGGCTCGCGCAGGTCTATCTGAACGACGGCTTCAACAGCAAGGCCATCGCAATTTACAAGAAGATCGCCAAGCTCGCGCCGGCGGAGCTTGCGCCGCTGGAGCGCCTCGCCGACCTCTACGTCCAACAGGGGGTGCTGAGCGAAGCGCGGCCTCTTTTCCTGCAGATCGCGGAAGTGCACCTGAAGGCGAATCGCGCGCCGAAGGCCGTGGAGGTGCTGAACCGCTTGCTCGAGGTGGAGCCGGACAATCCCCGCGTGCAACTGCGGCTGGCGGAACTCTACAACGTGATGGGCCAGAAGAAAGAAGCGGCCCAGACGTATCTCGGCTACGCGCAAAGGCTGTTCGACCGGGGCGAGGGCGAGGAAGCGCAGAAACTGATCGAGCGGGCGCTGGGTGTGGAACCCACGAGCGCGACCGCGATGCTTTTGAAGGCTAAAATTCTCGCGGCGAGCCAGAAGGACGATCAAGCCGTCGTGATCCTGGAAGGCCATCCGGAGGCGGACACGGGCGGCGAGGTGACCGACCTGCTGCTGGACCTCGAAATCAAGTCCGGCCGACTGGACAAGGCTGCGGACCGCGCGCGCAAGCAACTGCTCCGCGGAAGCGCGCATTCCCGGCCGCTCCAGACCGTGGCCGAGTCGCTGATCGAAGGCGGGCAGGCCGAAAAGGCCCTGCCGCTGCTTCGCGAGCTCCGCGACCCGATGGTCGAGACGAGCGAGCAGGACAAATTCATAAAGCTGCTGTCGAGCGCCACTGACAAGCTCCCCGAGAATACCGAAGCGCTCGAAATGCTCGCCGATTTCAGCCGCCATACGAGCGACCCATTCCACTTGAACGCCGCGCTGAGCAAGCTAGTGGACGCCTACGCCGCCACGGGAGATCAGGCGCGCGCCGAACACCTGATGAAGGAGATGATCGAGCGCAACAAGGGCGACGAGCGTCTGGTCGCGCGCTTCGAACAACTCCGAACGGGCGGCAAGGGATCCACGGCCGAGCCGATGGCAGAGAGTAAGCCGGAGACGATGGAGGAAGTGACGCTGCGGGACGAAGGCCCGACGGAAGAGGGCTCCGCGGAAGCAATGCTCATCGAGACAGCCGAGCCGGCGGCTCCAGTCCGGAACACCGAGGAAGGGTTTGATGAGGAGACGCAGCGCTATATCGCGCAGGCGCTGACCGATGTGGACCTCTTCTCGAGCTACGGGCTTACGCAAAAGGCCACGCACCTCCTCGAGAACGTCTTGGAGCGTGCGCCACGGCATACGCCCACACTCGAGCGCTTGCTCGACCTCTACCTGGGCGCGGGCAACGAGCGCCGCACCGCGGAACTGGCCGCTCAGCTCGAGCAGATCCATCGCGAGCGGCAGGACACGGTCAATACCGAGCGGTTCGCCGAGCTACGATTGAGATTTCAGAAAGCGGCGGGACTCACGTCGGAAGAATTGCCGGCCGCGCCACCGGCGCCGGCTCACTTGCCGACGCCAGCCGCAGGTCCCGCAACAGTCGTGGAGGCTGCATCGGCGGAGGGCGCGACAATCGAAGCGGTACCTGCGGTGCAAGCACAGCATGCACCCGCGGAATTCGAAATCCCGCTGGCGACGTTCGAGGTGGAACCCGCCGCTCCAGAGATTGCGCACGCGCCCGTCGTGCCGGTAGAGGCGCCTGCGGCCGCAGTCCCGGTCGAAGCGCAGCCCGTCGCTGCCTCTGGCCCGAGCGAAGAAGTGGACCTCTCCGACGAATGGGAGGCCATGGTGCAAGAAGTGGCCGAGCCCGCAGCCGCGGCGCCGGAAGAAATCGCGCCGGCTCCCGAACCCGTGCAGGCGGAAGCGGCAGAGGAAGAAGAGCGTATCGAGATCGAAATTCCGTCCGACGACGTGGCGCCGGTCGAGTTCGCGCCTATCGAAGCTGCCATTGAGATTCCGGAAGCGACGATCGTCCCCGAAGTAATTGAGATCATCGAGCCGACCGAGGTACCCAGCGAAGTAATCGAGGCAAGCGAGGTAACCGAGGAAGCCGCGGCTGAACCTTCGATCGAAATTATTGACGAGACCACCGAGGAAGCGCCGGTAGCCGAGCACACGCCGCCAGCGAATATCGAATTCGAACTTGAGTTGACGCCCGAGCCGACCGGAACCAACGGCAAGAACGGCGCGGCAACCACGGAAGACTTCCTGAGCGAGCTCGCCTCGGAAATTGAAGACATGGAAACGCCCGCGGCGGAGCCGAAAGCGGCGAAAGCGCCCGTTGAGCCGGCACCGGTTGTCGCAGCGTCCGCTTGGGCGCCGCCTGCAACGTCCGGACAAGCTCCAGGGACCCCGGCGGAAAACCTGAACGAACTGGCCGAAGTGTTTCAGGAGTTCCGCAACGAACTCGGTGAGATGGACGACGAAGACGAGGATCTCGAGACGCACTACAATCTCGGGATCGCCTATCGCGAAATGGGCCTGCTCGACGAAGCCATCGGAGAATTCCAGAAGGTCGCCAAAGCGGTGCAAAAGGGCAAGCCGTTCCGCTACTCCATGAATTGCGCGACGCTGCTCGCGCTGTCGTTCATGGACAAGGGCGAGCCGAAGATCGCGTCGCTGTGGTATCAACGCGCGCTCGACGTGCCGGGCCTCGATCAGGAAGCGATTCTGGCGCTGCGCTACGACATGGGCCTGGCGCTCGATATGGCGGGCGAGGCCAACGCGGCGCTCGACAGCTTCCGCCAGGTTTATGCGATGAACATTGATTACCGCGACGTTGCCGACCGCATTGCCACGCTGCAGAAGCATTAATCCCGATCCGCGCATTCTTTCTTCCGATCGCCTTGGATGGAATTCCATGCAGCGCGGCGCCGGGATGCGTCGCGCGACTGCCTGTTGCGACTCCGACGACAATCTCCCATAATCCTAACTCGACGATGAGCCGGATCGCGCGCATCACCATCCTGCTGCTCTGGCTCGTGCTCGGGCTGGCGCTGATCCTCGTGCCTTGGTCGGACATCTGGGAAACCAACTACTTTTTGTTCCAGTATCCGGCACTGGCGATTTTCCTGAAGAGCCCTTATCTGCGCGGGGCGATTTCCGGGCTGGGATTCATGAACGTCCTGCTGGCGCTCGAAGCGTTTCGCCAACGAACTCCCGCCGCCGCGAGCCGCACGTAAGAAGCCACCTGTGAAACCGATCGTTTGCTACGTCACCAGCAGGAAAGCGCTCGGCGCCGCCGATGTCGTTGAAAACTTGCTCGCGAAAATTCGCGCGGCCATAGCGGCGGGCGTTGATTGGGTGCAAATACGCGAGCGGGACATGCCTGCGCGGGAACTTTTGGCGCTGGTGAAGGCGGCGATCGGCGGGCGCGAGAGCAAAGCGCGCATCCTGGTGAACGACCGGCTCGACGTGGCGCTGGCGGCGGGTGCGGCGGGCGTGCATCTGGGGGGTGCGTCCGTGCCGGCGCGCAATGTAGTTAGCTGGCTGCGGGAAGGAAACTCCCCGGCTGGGTTTTTGATCGGTGTTTCGTGCCATAGCCTGGAAGAAGCGCGCGAAGCGGAAGATGCGGGAGCAAGCTACGTCTTCTTTGGTCCCATTTTCGAAACGCCATCGAAGAAATCATACGGACCGCCGCAGGGAATCGCGCGGCTGACCCAGGTGTGCAGCGCCGTACGCATTCCTGTGATTGCGATTGGCGGAGTGAATGAGGAAAACGCGACGGAGTGCGTGAGCTCGGGAGCGGCGGGGATCGCGGCGATCCGCATGTTTCAAGAATCGCGCGAGGCTGACGCGCTCAAGCGAGCGATCGCCAAGCTGCACCGCGGCGGATAGCGGCGCGGGCTAGGCGCTCAGCCAGCGGCCGACGGGATGCAAACTCTCCACGTGGTCGCAGACCACTTTCAGGACCGCGGTGATGGGAATCGCAAGAATCAGTCCCATCGCGCCCCACATCCAACCCCAGAACAGGAGCGAAATCGTCAGCGCAAGCGCGTTCAACCGGACGCGCCAGCCCACCAGCGCTGGAATTAAAAGGTTGGCCGTGACGATATGGAAAAAAGTCAGCATTGCGAAGATGCCGACGAAGGGTCCCACCGTGTGGTACTGCTTGAGCCCGACCAGCAGCGGCGGGACCCAGGACATAATGACGCCGAGGTAGGGGATCAGATTGCAAATGCCGGATACCAGGCCGGTGAGGAACGGAAAGTCGAGCCCCAGCCCCCAAAAGAAAAGCCAACTGGCGATGATCAGAATCAAGCCGACCAGCGCGGTCCCCATCAGATAGCTGCGGAGAACTTGCGTGACGTCCGCAAGCGCGTCACGGACTTGCGTGCGCTCGCCCGGCGCGAAAAGTTGCATCGTGGCGTGCCAGACCTGGCGCTTTGCCGCCAGCATGAAAAACAGAAGAAAAGGAATGAACGTCGCGGCCAGCACAAACGCGTAGAGCGAACTGAGGCGCCCCATCAGGGCGTCACGCACCGTGTGCGATTCTCCAACGGTTACGATTCGCTCGCCGGCTTTCTCCGCGGGCTCGATATCCGAGACGTGACTTTCGACAGACTCCATCCGGTTCTCGATCGCTTGCGAGGCGGCGCGGATCGGCGCGCGATATTTCGGCCAGTCGGCGCCAAATTGATCGGCGCGGGCAATCAGCGAATATCCCATCATCAGCAACAGCCCCACGGTGACCAAAACGATGATCAATGAACCGAGGGCGCGCGGAATGTGCAGGCTCTCCAGCCAGGTGACGACCGGATCGAGAAAATACGCCATCAGCACGGCGACGAGCAGCGTGACGAGCACGGTCGAAGCCCAATAGCAGAAAGCGATCACGATTCCCGCGGCGATGATCCGCGAACTCACGGAACTACTTGATACGACCTTGGTTTCCTCAACAGGCATGGGCGTACGATATCACAGCTCCCGCCGCGCCATACATGCCCTCAACGGCGAATCGTCGCGATGGTAACGCTTTCGAGCGGCCCGATGGCCACGGCCGCGCCGCGAACTCTCGCGGTGCTAAAATCAATCACTCGCGCGAGAAGCACGGGATTCCACCTACATGGCGAAACAACTTTTTGGCACGGACGGCATCCGCGGGATTCCAGGCACGTATCCACTGGATGACGCGACGCTGGAACGCGTGGGCTTTGCGCTTGGAGAATACTTGCTGGCGCATGGTCCGAAGAAAGGCGCCCGGGCGCGAGTCTTGATCGGGCGCGACACGCGCGAATCCGGCCCGCACATCGCCGAACGGATCGCGATGGGGCTGAGCGCGGCCGGCGCCGAAGCCGTCTCCGCTGGTGTTCTGACCACGCCGGGAGTGGCATGGCTGGTAAGCCGCGAGGGATTTTCAGCAGGAGTGGTGATTTCCGCTTCGCATAACCCGTACCACGACAATGGCGTGAAATTGATCTCCGCGTCGGGCATGAAATTTCCCGACGCGGTTGAGGCCGAGATCGAAAGTTCGATCCTTTCACCAAAATCGGCAGCGAGCGGCGAGCACCGCGGGGGCAACCGAAGCAAAATCGATCACAGCGGCGACGAAAAGCTGCACGAGGATTATCTCGCGGGCCTGCGCGAAGCCGTGTTACCGGGCGCAAAACTCGCGGGGATGAAGGTTGTGCTCGATTGCGCGAACGGCGCGGCAAGCAAGCTGGCGCCAGAGCTTTTTCGTTCCTTGGGCGCGAGCGTGACGGCGATCAACAACGTCCCCGACGGGCGCAACATCAACACGGAGTGCGGATCGCTTCACCCGCAACACATGCAAAAGGCTGTGGTGGAGGCAGGGGCGGCGCTGGGCGTGGCGTTTGACGGCGATGCAGATCGCGCGATATTTGCGACATCCTCGGGAACGCTCGTGAATGGCGACGGAGTGCTCCTGGCCGTGGGGCGCTATCTGAAGTCCACGGGCAAGCTGAAAGGGGGCGCGATCGTGGGCACGACGATGGCGAATCTTGGCCTGGAACGCGCGCTCGAAAAATCCGCATTGAAATTGACGCGAACGGACGTGGGCGACCGCTACGTCCTGGAGGAAATGCTGCGCACCGGAGCGAACCTGGGCGGCGAGCAATCCGGGCACATCCTGTTTCTGGACGATGCCACGACCGGCGACGGAATGCTGACCGCGATAAAAATGGCCTCGCTGATTTCGATTGCCGGACCGCTGGACACGCTGGTGGCGGATTTGAAAATTTTCCCGCAGAAGATCGTCAACGTGCCCGTGCGGTCGAAGCCGGCGCTGGAGTCGCTGCCCGAGGTGGTCCGCGCGCTGAAGGAAGCGGAGACCGCGCTCGGAAGATCGGGGCGCGTGGTGCTGCGCTATTCGGGCACCGAGCCGCTCGCGCGCGTGATGGTCGAAGCCGAACGCGAAGAGGATGTTCGTCGCTGGAGCGAGGTGCTCGCTGCCGCGCTGCGCACCGCTATCGGCGCATGAGCCGATTTCGTGGAGATGGGTAGCGAAAAGGTAGCCGATAGCCCGCGGTTATCATGCCGATAGCTAAGATCAATTATTCCAAAGAATGTAGAATCCAGCACCGTGACTTTTCATAAACTGGATGCATTATTCATCGCCGTTCGATGGCCTAGTCAGTTCGTCACCTAACCCTTTGTAAACCAATGATATAACCATGCTTCTAAATACGAGCTGGCGTGGCATTGCGCGTGCACATCATCCACCCGGCTGTCTCTTAATCCCGGGGTGGGCCGGTTTCGCCGCGCCGAAACCGGAACTTGGGGATGGAGCAAACGGGGGCCCGGGTGGGCCCCCATTATTATTTTCGCCCGTCTTTCCCGCTTCAAATCAGCCTTTCTAAACGCAAAAAGGGCGCCCGTTTGCGCGGACGCCCTTTGCGACTCGTTGCTGATCCCAGCTCGAGCTTAGCTGCAGCCCGAGGTTGAGCCGCAGTTCGCGCACTTGTAGCAGCTACCGTTCGGCGTCATGAGCATGCCGCACTCGGAGCAGTAGGGCGCGTCTTCGGCTGCGGCGCGCGGGCGCGTGGTGGTTTCGGATTCGGCAATTCTTGCTGGAGCAGGAGGAGCCTGTGCCGGAGTCGACGATGCCTCCGGTGTCGAGGCGATAACCGTGACCGCCGTGGCCTCGGTTTCTCCCATCGCAGCGTCGCTATCGAAATAATCGGTCGAGATGAACTTCGCGCCGAGCCAGCGCCCGATGTAGTCCACAACCGATTTCGCGTAGCGGATTTTGGGATTGCCCGTGTAGCCCGAGGGCTCGAAGCGCGAGTTGACGAATTTGTCCACCAGCGCGCGCAGTGGAACGCCGTACTGCAGCGAAATCGAAACGGACAGCGCAAAGGCGTCCATGATGCCGGAAAGTGTGGAGCCTTCCTTCGCCATTTTGATGAAGATTTCGCCCGGATGGCCATCGGCATACATGCCCACGGTGATGTAGCCTTCATGGCCGCCCACGGAGAACTTGTGCGTGATCGAGTTGCGTTCGGACGGAAGCTTGCGGCGCTTGGTGCCCTGGAAGAGTTCTTGTTGAGCCGCCACGGGGACTTCGGCCGGGACGATCGCCGGCGCGGCAACCGCAGCACCGATGGTCGCGGCTTTCTCGTCTTCTTTTTTGCCTGCGGCTGAGAGCGGCTGCGAACGCTTGGAATTGTCGCGGTAAATGGCTACGGCCTTGAGCCCGAACTTCCAGGACTCGATGTAGGCCTCCATGATGTCCTCGACGATTGATTCCTCCGGCATGTTGATCGTCTTGCTGATGGCGCCGGAAAGGAACGGCTGCGCCGCGGCCATCATGCGCAGGTGGCCGCGCCAGGCGATCGAGCGGCCCCCGCCCATCGGCGAGAGCGAGCAATCGAACACCGGAAGGTGCTCGGGCTTCAGACCAGGCGCGCCTTCGATTTTTGCCTGCGCGTCAATGTAGTCCACGATCTTGGCAACGTCCTCGGGCGCGTAGCCGAGCCTCATCAGCGCCTGCGGAACGGTGTTGTTGACGATTTTGATCACGCCGCCGCCGACCAGCCGCTTCTGCTTGACCAGCGCGAGATCGGGCTCGATGCCGGTGGTGTCGCAATCCATCATGAAGCCGATGGTGCCGGTGGGCGCGAGAACGGAGACTTGCGAATTCTTGTAGCCGAACTTTTCGCCCAGCTCGAGCGCGGCATCCCAGGATTCCTGCGCCGCGTGGAGCAGGGACGGCTGGACATGTTCTTCCTTGATCGGCCGCAGCGAATCGCGGTGCATGCGGATCACATCGAGCATCGCTTCGCGGTTGCGGGGATAGCCGCCGAACGGCCCCATGCGCTCGGCGATGCGCGCCGATTGCGCGTAGGATTCACCGGTCATCAGCGCTGTGATGGCGCCGCAGAAATCGCGGCCGGCGTCGGAATCGTAGGGGAGCGCGAGCGACATCAGCAGCGCGCCCANNGTTGGCGTAGCCGATGCCCAGCGGGCGATAGTCGTGCGAATTGCGCCCGATTTTTTCCGTCGGATAGCTGGCGTTGTCCACCAGAATCTCCTGCGCGGTGATGGTGATATCCACGGCGTGGCGGAATCCCTCGCTATCGAACTGGCCGTTGGGCCCGAGAAATTTCAGGAGATTGATCGAAGCAAGATTGCAGGCCGTATCGTCCAGAAACATGTACTCCGAGCACGGATTGGAGGCGTTGATCCGGTCGGTGGCCTTGCAGGTGTGCCAGCGGTTGATCGTCGTGTCGTACTGCATGCCCGGATCGCCGCACTGCCAGGCGGATTCGGCCATCTTCTTCAACAGCTCCTTGGCGCGGTATTGATCCGTGGGCTCGCCGTCGTTGACGTTGCGCGTCCACCAATCGCGATCTTCCTCGGCTGCGCGCATGAAGTCGTCGGTGACGCGGACCGAATGATTCGCGTTCTGAAAGAAAACGGAGGAATAGGCCTCGCCGTCAATCGAGGAGTTGTAGCCCTGCTCGATCAGCACGTGCGCCTTGCGCTCTTCCTTCGTCTTGCTCTCGATGAATTCCATGATGTCCGGGTGATCCACGTTGAGGATGACCATCTTCGCGGCACGGCGAGTCTTCCCGCCGCTCTTGATCACGCCGGCAAAGGCGTCGAAGCCCTTCATGAAGCTGACCGGTCCGGAGGCGATGCCGCCGCCCGAAAGCGATTCGCGGCTGCCGCGGAGCGAGGAGAAATTCGTTCCCGTCCCGGATCCCCATTTAAAAAGCATCCCCTCCGTCTTGGCCAGGTTCATGATCGAGTCCATGTTGTCCTGGACGGAGTTGATGAAGCAGGCGGAGCACTGCGGTTTGGCCTGGACGCCGACGTTGAACCACACCGGAGAATTGAAAGCCATCTTCTGCTCGACGAGCAGGTGGGTCAGCTCATCGTGAAACGCATGTTTCGATTCGGCACTGGCGAAATAACCGCCCTCCATGCCCCAGCGGACGATTGTGTCAGCCACACGGCTGATCAGCTGCCGCACCGACGTCTCACGCTCGGGAGAGTTCGGCTTACCGTGAAAATATTTCGAGGTGACGATGTTCGTCGCTGTCTGCGACCAGGACTTGGGGACCTCGACATTTTCCTGGCGAAAAATTACCTGGCCCTTATCATTGCCGATCAATGCCGTGCGGCGCTCCCATTCAACCGCATCAAAGGGATGTACCTTCCCGTCGGTGAACCGGCGAGGGAATTCCAACCCGGTCGTACGCCGTGTAGTCTTTTCCGTCTGGAGATTTGAATTAAAGGCCATCCGTGTTTCCGCCATCGTCTGCCTCCGCGCCGGCAGTCGTTCCGCCGAACAATATGCTCCGGGCACTAGCGGGAGGGTCGCTGACTCCATTGTACTCCCAACTGGGCCCTAGGTTTTGTTGCGTGTATCAGGGATACACGAGAAAGAAAGGAACTTTGCCAGCAGAGCGGGCCGCTTAGACCCCCGAAAAAGTCCGCTCAGAACCGAAAAACGAGAAAAGCGCAGCTAAGCCGCGCAAAATGCTGAGGCGCGGTCAGGGGTAAGGCGCATCCCTCAGGCTATTCGGTTAAACCCGGTTTGGCTATCGCGAGCAGGCCACCGGCGCTGCAGCAGGCGACCAGGTCACGGTTTTATTGCCGAGTCTGGGTGCGAAGTATCGTGGGTTGTGGAAAACTTGTCAAGNNCGTCGAGAGCCTCAACATGTGCCGTTCAAAGCACACCGCGGAATTGACTCCAGCGCGGCGCGCGAAAAAAAATCAATAATGAATGCCATGAGTACGCCTGCCATCGAAATCCTCGGACTCACCAAGGATTTCCCCGTCGGTTTCTGGCGCCCGCGGATGCGCCGGTCGCTCGACAGCCTTTCGTTCCAAGTAGATGAGGGAGAAGTGTTTGGCTTCCTGGGACCGAATGGCGCGGGCAAGACGACGACGATGAAGCTCCTGATGGGGCTGATCTTTCCGACCAGCGGAACGGCGCGCGTTCGCGGACGCTCTATTGACGACGTGGAAATGCACCGTGAGATCGGCTATCTCCCCGAGCAGCCTTATTTCTACGACTACCTGACGGCGCGCGAACTTCTCGATTACTACGCGCGGTTTTCAAATTACAGCGCGGCCGAACGCCGCGAGCGCGTGGAGAAATTTCTAGAGCGCGTTGGGCTTGCCGCCGCCGGCGACGTACAGCTCCGGAAATTCTCAAAAGGCATGTTGCAGCGCGCGGGAATCGCGCAGGCTATCCTGCACGACCCGCCGGTCGTGATTCTGGACGAGCCAATGTCCGGCCTGGACCCGGTGGGACGCCGCGAAGTGCGCGACATCATCCTGGAGCTGAAAAAACAGGGACGAACCGTGTTCTTCTCGACGCACATTCTATCGGACGCGGAGATGCTCTGCGACCGCGTGGCGGTGCTGGCGGGCGGGAAGCTGCAGGGAGTGGGCGCGCCTGGAGCGATTGTCGCGATCAAGGCGCCGGCGATGGAAATTCTATTCGAGGCGCGCGAAGGCCGTGCGCTGCCGGCTGGACTTGCCGAGCGTGCCACGCGAATCGGTGGCCGCTGCCGCGTGGAAGTCCCTGAAGAAGGACTCTATGCTGCGCTCGAACAACTGCGCGGCTGCGAAGCGCGGATACTTTCCGTTTCGCCGGTGCACCCCACGCTCGAGGATTATTTCTTCCGCCTCGTCGGCGGCACAGCGGTTTCCCGCGGACTCGAGGAGATCTCGCGATGAGCGCGACCGTGGGACCGGTGGCCATCAATACGTTCCGCGAAGCGGTGCGCGACCGCGTGCTTTACAACCTGGTGCTTTTCGCGCTGCTGATGATCGGCGCGGCGATCCTGGTTGGCGAGATTTCGATCGGGATCGAGCGGCTGGTGATCATCAATTTAGGGCTCACAGCGATATCGGTTTTCGGGCTGGTCATGGCCATCTTCATCGGCGTGGGGCTCGTCTACAAGGAGATTGAAAAGCGGACGCTGTACAGCTTGCTGGCGAAGCCCATCCGCCGCTGGGAATTTCTAGTGGGGAAATATGCGGGCTTGCTGCTGACGCTCGCTGTCAACACGGCGTTCATGACCCTCGGCCTGGCGGCCGCCCTTTTCTACGTCGGATGGCGCTTCGAACGGTCGGACACATCCATTCTGGTTGCCATTTATTTCATCCTGCTCGAATTCGCCCTGGTGACCGCGCTGGCGCTGTTTTTTTCCTGCTTCACGACGCCCATGCTTTCGACGTTGTATACCCTGGGAATCTATATTACCGGGGTGTTCGCGGACGATATTCGCGCCGTCGGCGATTTCACTCGGAATCCCGCGGTCCTGGGCGTCACGCGCGCCATTTACTATGTGGTTCCGAACTTTCACAATTTCAATGCGATTTCCATGGCGGCGCACGGCAACGCGATTCCCTTCACGCTCTTCTGGCAGAACACGCTATATGCCGCGCTATACGTCGCGGTGCTCTTGCTGGCGGCTTCAGCCGTGTTTTCCCGCCGCAACCTGAAATGAGCAATCCGAGTCAAACCCGCGCGCTGTGGGTCGCCGTTGCCGGCGTGCCGCTGCTATTCGCGGCCATTGCGGCCTTGCAAGTGAAGATTGACGCCGGAACCCGCGCGTACACGCCGGAAAGCGAAGAACTGCTGCTGCGCTCGGGAACGGCGCTCAAGAAAATGAGCCTCGGCTACGATTCGCTGCTCGCGGACATTTACTGGACGCGAGCCGTGCAGTATTACGGCAACCGGGCCGGAATCGACGGCGCGAAGTTCGACCTGTTGTGGCCGCTGCTGGATATCGCCACCACGCTCGATCCAAAACTGATCATCGCTTACCGCTTCGGCGCCATTTTTCTTTCCGAGCCGCCTCCCGCGGGCGCGGGACGCCCCGACCTGGCCATCGAACTCGTGAAACGCGGGATCGCCGAGAATCCGGAACAGTGGCATCTCAATGCCGATCTCGGCTTTCTCTACTACTGGCGGATGAAAGACTATCCGAACGCGGCGGCGGCCTATCTCGATGGGAGCAAGAACCCGAAAGCGCCCGTGTGGCTGAAGCTGATGGCCGCGCGCATCACGGAGAAGGGCGGGTCGCTGGAAACGTCGCGCATGATCTGGTCGCAGATATACGAGACTTCGCAAGATAAAATCGTCCGCGAAAAAGCGATGGAAACGCTGCGCGGGCTCCGCGCGCAGGAGGATGAAGCTCAGCTCGACCAACTCGCCCAGGAATATCAGAACCGCTTCGGACACTTTCCTGCCTCGGCCAGCGACCTGCGCACTGGCGGGCTTCTGCGCGAAATTCCGGAAGATCCCGCCGGAAATCCCTACGTCTTCGGGAAGGATGGAAAATCGCGCCTCGATCCACGAAGTCCGATCGTCATTCCTCCGCCACTAAGCCCCCCTCCTGAAGCAACAAACTAGCGCGGCGAAACGGCTACAATAAAGGACTGCAACCAGCGGCCGGTGGCAAGAATCCCATCAAGGGACACGATGACGATTTCCAGGCGCTCCCCACTATTGATTCTGATTGCGACGTTCGCTATGGCGGGCCTGGCGCTGGCGGCTGGGCAGCGGCCAGCCGCGCCTTCGCAGCCCAAGCCACAGGCAGGCTCCTCGCCGAGTTCCCAGGCGCAACCTCTCTCGGACGACGAACTCCTCGCCCGCACGCAGAAACTGCTGGCGAATCAGCATAGCGACGACGACGCGCTCGAGTTCTACGATCGAGTCGAGCGGCATATTGACCGCACCGGCGGTGCGAATCCGCGAACGATTGACGACAAGACCTATCGCGTGGTTCCCACGGGCATGGGGAACACGAAGATCCTGCTCCACGAAGAGGAGAAACCCACGGATGCTTCCGCTTACGCCCGCCAACTGCAGACCTTGAAAGATCTGCTCGAGACGATGGCGAATCCGGACGACCCCAAAGCAAAAGCAGCCTACGCCAAATTCCAGAAGCGCATGCACGAGCGGGCCCAGTTTGTGGACGCTGCGAGCGAAGCGTATACGGCCAAGTGGGCGGGGCGCGCGAGCTGGAATGGACATGAATGCGATGTGATCGAGCTCGATCCGAATCCAAAATTCCAGCCGCGGTCAATGTTTCAGGATGCGTTCGCGCACACGACGGCCAAGCTCTGGGTGGATCGCCAGGTTATACAGATCGTGCACGCGGAAGCCCACGTGACGAGCGACATTTCCTTCGGCGGAGGCTTCCTCGGAAAACTCTATCGCGGCAGCGTGGTTTCAATGGATCAAGCCGAGATCGCGCCAGGCATTTGGCTGCCCACGCATTACCAGTACGATTTCGCGGGCCGGAAATTTCTGTTTTCGTTCGACGAGCACCAGGTCATCGAGGTGAGCCGCTACCGCCGGGTCGGCCCGCCCAAGGAGGCCCTGCAGATCGTGCAGACTGAGTTGTCTAGTGGGAAAACCTTCAGCGAAGATCCGTAACTTCCCCCGCCTCCGGGTGTTCAATAGAAGTAGCCCAACCGCCCTAATCCAAGGAGGCTTTATGAGTCACCGGCCCCTTACTTTTTTTGCGGCAGTCCTATTTGTAGCGGGCGCGGCAACCGCAACGCACGCGCAAAGCAGCTCGTCTGGAACAGCCGCTCCTGCCGCGGGACAAACCGCCGCAACGAATGGTTCCACAGCCGCGCCTGCGCCGCCCGCTGGGAAAAGAGTCTGGACCAATGACGACGTAGCCGGCCTGCGCAGCGAGTCCATGATCTCAACCGTGGGTTCATCCAACGCGAACGCTGGCGCCAAGCCTGCGCCGGCTGCGAAGAACAATAACGCGAAGCAGTACCAGGCGCAAATCGCCAGGCTCGAGGCCGAAATTCCGCCGATCGATAGCCAGATCGCCGAGCTTCAGGCGGCGCTCGACGGAAAGCCAACGGGCGACGCGAAAACGTCACAACGGCCTCGCGGCGTGAAGGCCGACGACTGGTCGGTGGAGATGCAGCAACTCCAGGCAAAACGCGACGGCATCGAGGAACAAATCAATTCGCTGCGAGATCAGGCGCGCCACCACGGCGTCGCGCCAAATACGCTGCCTTAGCGCGGCGCTGATTCCTATTGCCGGGCGACCGCGGCCACTTCCTTTTCGATGGGCGCGCCAATCAGATTGCCCCACTCGGTCCACGAGCCGTCGTAGTTCTTCACGTTGTTGTAGCCGAGCAGATATTTCAGGACGAACCAAGTGTGCGAGCTGCGTTCGCCGATGCGGCAATAGGCGATCACCTCGCCCGAGCCCTTCACTCCCTTGCCCTCGTAGAGCTGCTTCAACTGGTCGGCGGATTTGAACGTGCCATCCTCGTTGGCTGCCTGCGCCCAGGGAATATTCGCGGCGGTCGGAATGTGTCCGGCGCGCTGAGCGGTTTCGTTCATTCCCGGCGGCGCAATGATCTTTCCCGTAAATTCATCCGCGGAGCGCACGTCCACCAGCTGGCCGCCCCCCGTCTTCTCGATCACGGCAAACACGTTCTCCTTGCGGGCGCGCAAGGATTCATCCGGCCCGGTCGCGCGATACGTCGCGAGCGCGACTTTCGCGGCTTCGGTCGTCAGCGGACGCTTCTCCTCCAGCCACTTCTTGCGTCCGCCGTTCATCAGGCGCACGTCCTTGTGCCCATAATATTTCAGTTGCCACAGCGCGTAGGCCGCGAACCAGTTGTTGTTGTCGCCGTACAGAATGATCGTCGTATCGTTTGAGATTCCGGATTGTCCGAGCAGTTGCTCGAGCGCCTGCTTGGTGATCAGATCGCGGCGAATATTGTCCTGCAGCTGCGTCTGCCAATTCCATCCCACCGCTCCCGCGATGTGACCCTGATCGTAGCCCGCGGTGTCCACGTCCACTTCCACCAGGCGAATCTTCGGATCGCTCAGGTGCTCCGCGACCCACTGCGTCGAGACCAGCACTTCCGGATGCGCGTACTCAGCCATGTGACTTCCTCCCTCAGAAATTTCGCTCGATCTTGCGGTTCACTCTCGTCTGCAGACAACAAAAAACCCACCAACCAGATCATTTCTGGCGGTGGGTTCAAGGAATCTTGAGCTGGAAACAGCTTCCTAGATGACTTGCTTGCCCGCGCCAGAGGACACACGTCCGCGACATGGGCAACAACAACCCCGCGCTGGCCTCTGGTGGCGAGTCATCGCTAGCAGGATACACCGCCATCCCCGGGAATCGCAATGGCAGCCCCGTGCGTCACTTCTGCTTGCCGACCTTCCATTCCTTGAACGAAGCTTCGATCGGTTTCTTCATGCGTTCCGGGTTCTCGATATAACTGCCGCCGGTCACCGAATAGCCGTAGTAGAGGACCGCGCCACTTTGGGAATCCACTATGGCGATGTCCACCAAAATGTAGTCCGTCTCGTTGACGCCGGCAATCGCGCCGAGAACCTTCTTTCCGCCCGTGTTCACCACGCCCGAGCCGCGCACAAAAACCAGCGCGTCCGCAGCAGCCCCGGGATTGAAGTTGACGACTTCATCGCCCATGGTGAACCGGCCATTGCGCACGTCCTTGGGTTTTTCACTGATGTGCTTATGCAGCGCGTCGAAGCGGTCTTGAATATCCGCCAGCGCGAATTTGAGGTCCTGATTCTTCTCGAGCGCTTCGGGAGCGAACGCATTGTCGAGAACCGTGCAGCCTTTTTCCTGCGCCGCTTCGGCGAAGATGGCCGGCAGGGCTGCTTCGACCATTTTCGATTCCGCGATCAAGGTTTCGTTGCCCTTCATCCCGGATTTGGTCACGCTTACCCGCGGTGGAAGAATGAGCACCTTGCGCACCACGATCTTTCCGCTCTTCAGATCCGGGTGCGCGAATTGCGCCCGCGCAAGCGAGACGCTGCAAGCGATCATCAGCAGAGTCACTCCCGCGTGTGCGAACCGCCTGTTCATGTGCCCCCCTTTTCCATGCTGCTGAAATTCTTTGTCAGTCAGCCTGCGCCATTCAAGGTTTCGGAGAAGGCGCGGCGTTTGTCGTCACGGGCGGCGCACTTTCTTTTTCCGCAGACTCAAGACGGCGGCGAATCTGCAATTGATCGAGGGCGTTCGGCGCGAGCTCGAGATATTCTCGAAATTCCCCCGCGCACTGCGCAGGCAGGCGCTGCTTCTCATAGAGAAAGCCAAGTCCCCTATGCGCGGCGGCATTTCCCGGATCAAGTTCCACCGCCTTCTGGTAGGCTTCCTCGGATTTCTTTTGGCTGGCCTGCATTGCCGCCTGACCGGCCGGAGTGGCCATCAGCGCATCATCGTATTCCTGATCCGTGAATTTCGTTTCCATCTTGCGAGCGTCCTTTTTTCCCTTGGATGAAAGCTCCTCAGGGGTCGGATCCGGGGTACGCGGCCCGAGCGCGCGAAATGCGTCTCCCAGCGCCCGGAAGTCTTCCGACGATTTGGGGTTCTGCTTCGCGAGGCGCAGTGCCACCGCGACTGCGGTGCGCTCCCGGCCGGCGCGAATGTCGAGGGCAATATCGTCGCGAGACACTTTTTCGGTGGCCGCAACGTATCGCTCCTCCTCGACCATGGGATGCCGCGTGAGCGGGCGAGTATCGTGGATCGCGTCGCTTACATAGCCGATGCGATCGTCAAGCTTCGGGTGATCCTGGTAGAAAACATGGGAGAGCTCAACCTCATGGCTCGATTCGAGCAATTTGAACGCGTTGATCATTTCTTCGGTCGAGTAGTCGGCCATGTTGACCGCGGCCACGGCGCGGATGTCCGCTTCCTTTTCCAGCTCCCTGCTGTAGCCGTAGATCGTGGTTTCCACAATCGCGGGAGCGACGGTTCCCATCAGAACGGCCGCGGCCCCGCCGATGCCGCCCGCCTCGCCGCCCGCGGCGCCGACTCCGGCCAGAATATTCGCCGCTACCGATTTCCTTCGGTAGCTTCGATTTTCCAAATAGGGGTGCCGGTTCAGGACGTGCGTCTCTTCGTGAGCGATCACGCCCGCAAGCTGCGCCTCATTTTCGAGCAGCGCCAGCAGACCGGTGTTGACGTAGATCGAGCCATTCGCCAGCGCGAACGCGTTGGGAATCGGGTCGCGCAGCACATGAAACTTCCAGACGACACGTTCGGGATCCGGACCCGGGGGCAGCAGATCGTCTCCGAGCGCCGTGACGTATTCAGTCAGCGCGGGATCGGAGTACACCATCCCCTTTTCGTCCATGTACCGGTCGAGCTCGTTCGATTTCTCGAGCAACTCGAGGTCTACATCGGTGAACTTGAAGGCCGGCGGCGGTGCAGGGGCTGACGGCTGCTGAGCCGTTGCTCCCTTGACGAGAATCAGAAGCAAGGCGAGACCCAGAGCGGACCATCGGAGTTGCATTCTCCGCCTGCATTCCGAGGGAGGGAGCATGTGATGAGAATGCTAGGTTAGGCAGCGAGCGCAGTCAATTGCGACGGGCATTTCGGTGCGTTTCAAGGCACGGGTTGCAGCGAACCATCGGCGGCGGCCTCGAGCTCGATGCGCAGCAACCAATCGAAGTGAAATTTTCCGGCAGCGAGCCACTTTTCCAGTTCCTCGCGTCCCGGAGCGTCAAATTCGGCGAGCATTTTCCCTTCCTGCATGTTGAAAACGACGCGGCGCGCCGCCACCGGCTTCCCGCCGAGCAGGCGCCGGGAAAGCTCCTCGGCGCCCTGGCGCGTCAGACAGGCCAGCGTGTGCTGCGAAATGTAACGAGGCATTTGGTCTCCGGTTCAATCGGCCCATCCGGCCGCAATCGCAAACAAAGGGAATACATGGCCGGCACGGAAAAAGCAAATCCGCTACACGCGCGATTCGACCAGGCCCGCCGCAGCGCGCACGCAGGCGGACTGAACCATGGGACAGGTGACCAATCTTGAAAACCGTCAACTGAAAACGGAGATGGCCCTCGCCGCGAGGACTAGAATGGAATTGCGAGGTGCCAAGCATGAAACCACTGCAGCGATTCGCGTGCTTTTTGCTGCTGACTGCCGCGCTGGGAATGGCCGCGAGCGCCAATGGGCCGATCGGAGAACTCCAGGGAACGGTGCTCGATTCGAAGGGTAAACCCGTGCCCGATGCGACCGTCACCTTGCAAACGTCTGACGGCAATCATCCGCACGCCACGCACACCGATGCCGGCGGGCATTTCAAGTTCACGCGTTTCGAAACGGGGCAATACGATCTGCGGGCCTATTCAAACGGCATGTTCTCCGACTGGACGAAACGCATCTCCATCCACTCGAAGAAAATAACGGAAGTCACGCTTCGGATGCCACCTCCGGCGGACGTCTCCGTGACCGTAAGCCAATAACCCACACTTTTCGAGGCAGTACTAATACTCCGGTACCGCAAAATCGTACCTTGCGGGCCATGGTTTCATTCCACTTCAATTTAAGAGAATGTAGTCGCGGGTTGGGAGCTGCGTTGCGGGGACGACGGTTCCAAATGGAGCCGTAGCACGCTGACCAACCCGTCGAACCCCTCCTGCCGACGTACCCCTTCCAGACCCCCGTTAGCGGGACGGGTTTGTGCCGGACCATCCAACGTAATCTCCAGAGTTCCAGCCTGACATCGTTTGGCAAACGCCTTGCGTCACAAGACTGTGTGTGCGCTTGCAGCTTCGGCCAAGATCGGACCAACTCGTTCAGAATCTTTCGGCCATGACTAAACGGCGCCCCAGGAGCGACGCGGCTTTGCGACAGGTGAAGGGAAAATCGGACAGGATCGCCCGGAGGTTCGTGGCCGCCATTTTAGCGGGGCTGTGCGCGCTCGCGGCGCCCGCTGGCGCGGAGGACCTAAGGGCGAAGACCGTTGACGCATTTGACCGCTACGTGCAGCTCACGGAGGCGCAGATTGATTCCGGGTTGACGCGCCACGATCCGTATCTGTGGGTCGAAAGCCTGCCAGGAGACCGCCGCGCGGCCGCCGATGCGCAACTACGCGCAGGGCAAGTGGTGATCGAGCGCCTCGACACGCGGGACCCGAACGACCCCGGGAAATCGATCGCGGTTCCGGATGGAATGATCCACCACTGGATCGGCACGGTGTTTGTTCCCGGCGCCACACTGGCTCAGACGCTCGCGTTCGAGGAAGACTACGACCATCATGAGGATTATTTCCGCCCGGATGTGATGCGCTCGAAAATCCTGCGCCACAACGGAAACGATTTCACAATCGAGCTGCGCCTTTACAAGAAAAAAGTGATCACCACGGTTCTCGACACCGAGCACGAGGTCCACTACACGCTGGTGGACTCCACGCACGCCTGGAGCCGCTCGCGAACCACGCGAATTCAGGAAGTGGATAACGCCGGGGAAAAGGATGAGCGCCTGGAACCCGCGGGACACGACCGCGGGTTTCTCTGGCGCATGAACACTTACTGGCGCTTCGAGCAAAAAGATGGAGGAACGTACGTCGAGTGCCAGTCCGTTTCACTGACGCGAGACATTCCCGCGTGTCTCGGATGGCTGATTGGACCGTACGTAACGAGCGTGCCGCGCGAATCGCTGACGTTCACTCTCGCGACGACTCGCAGCGCCGTGCTGAAACGTGTCGCGGCGCCCACTGCGCCCTAGAAGGGCTTCGTTAGACCGAAACTACATGCCATTTGCGCGAGGGTGCTACTTGAAGGTAGCGGTGGCCGTGTTGTTTTGAATCGCCGGGAAAGAGCATGTTCCCGAGGTGTTGTCCGTCGTGCCGGCCGTCGTGCCCGTCGTGGTGCAATTTGTGCCGATCACGCTTCCCGCCCATGATACGAAAGTGGAGGCAGGAGGGACGGAGGACGCCGTGGCCGTCAGCGTAACCGAGCTGCCGCTGAGATAGCGCGCCGTGCAGGTTCCCGATTGGACCGCGGGCGCTCCGTTCATTCCCGCTGTCTCGACGCAGTTGAGCTGCCCCGACGAGTCTGTCACCGTCCCGGACCCGGCGCCGTTTGTTCCCTGGACGGTTACGGTCAGATTAAAAGTCAGAGCCGCGTTGGCCAGAAAAATATCCTCGAGTCCGTTCGAATCGTTGGGGACGAGGTTGTCCGCGAAGGAAATGAAGCTGACCATGTTGCCGTCGCCGCTGATGGATGGCGCGACGCTCTTGCCGTCGGCTGGCGGAGGCGACGTGCCGGCGGCCGTGCTCGCAAGCAGCGTATAGGTCACGCAGCCCGTCGTAGTCGTCGTGGTAACCACTGGAAGTTCCAGGCACGGGTTCCGGACGAAAATATTCTCAATCCCATTTTCGACCACGCCGTTCAAGTTGGACGCCTGGGAAGCAAACGCAACGGCCTCGCCGGTCGAGCAATTCGTGCTCGTCAGCGTCTCGCACTGGCTGAGGCTGGGCGTCTCACTGAAGCCGTTCGCCGGCGTCGTGCCATCGGGCGTGGAGGCGATCAAGGTTGTTGCCGTGCAGGTCGGCGGCGTGGTCACCTCAACTCCCGTGCAGGTGTCGCGCATATACACCTGCTGGATGGGACCCACGCCCGGGATCAGGTTCTGTGCGGTGGAAGCGAAAGCGACGAAGCGCCCATCCTGCGAAATGGCGGGTTCCACGCTGGCTCCGTTGGCCGGCGTGACGCCGTCCGGCGTGGAAACAAGGCTCGTCACCGGCGCGCAGGTATTTCCGTCCACGCCGATAGTCGTAATGCAGGTGGCGCGCTCAAAGATTTCGCTCGCGCCGTCGGGATTGGACCCGGTTACCAGATTCATCGCCGAAGAAACAAAAGAAACGAAAAGACCATCATCCGCAATGGCGGGATGCGAGCTGGGACCATTTCCCGCCGCCGTGCCATCGGGCGACGACGAAACAAGGTACGTGGTGGGCGCGCAGGAGCCCAGCGCTAGCGGCGGGACGAGGCTGCAAGTATCCCGGACAAAAACCTGCGGCGTGACGCCATCAAAGCCGCCCGCGGGCGGATTCGTGAGAAGGTTTGTGGCGAGCGAGACGAACGCAACATACCGTCCGTCCGAGCTGATCACCGGATTGTAGCTCTCGCCGTTGCCCGGGTTCGAGCCATCCGCGGAAATGGAAACGAGGGCCGTCGCAGGGTTTCCGGTGATGCAAGTCGTGCTAGTGGTACAGGGCAACTGCCAGTAGACCTGGCGGGCTATTCCGGGCACCACCACATAGTTCACAAGATTGCTGGCCGTCGAAGTATAGGCAACGTGCGTGCCTGAGCTGTCAACTGTAGGCTCGGAACTCGCTCCATTGGCTACGGCGCCATTGGGCGCCACGCTGATCAAAGTGGTCTTGGGTATGCAAGTGGACGCGCCTCCCGCGACGACCGTGCCGCTGAAGCAGGTGTCACGGAGAAAGATCCCGCTGGAGGTGATCACCGGGCTGACGACGAGGTTGGTGGAAGTGGATGCGTAAACCACGAACTCGCCCGTCAGGCTCAATGACGGTCCGGCGGTCGTGAGCGTGGGGGTCCCACCCGCGCAGGTCGCGCCGCAAATACCATTGTTTGCCTGCGAGCCATCCGGCGCGAGATCGACGATCACGGGCGGACCATTCAACTCCGTAGCGTTTACGGCGAATGTAAGCACGTTGGAAGTGCCGCCGCCGCTGCCACCATCCGCCGGGTTGATCACCGCTATCTGCACGACTCCCGCGGTGGAGAAGTCCCCTGCGTTCAGCGAAGCCTGAATCGCGCTTGAACTCACAAAAGTTGTCGAGCGCGGAGCGCCGTTCACGGTGACCACGGAGTCGGGTACGAAGGCCGTGCCGCTCAGCCCGAGAATCGAGGCCGCGCTTCCAGCCAGGATGGCGGCGGGTGTCAGCGTCGTGAGCACAGGCACCGGGTTCCTGATCGCCAGGGGAAAGAAAGCGGAGCTGCCTCCGCCGGGCGGCGGATTCACGACCGCTATTTCCAATGTGCCCGCGCTCGATATATCGGTTGAAAGAACGGCGGCCTCCAGAAGCGTTGTGCCGTCGAAATGGGACGATCGAATGTTGCCGTTTACCGTAACCGTGGACTGCGAGACAAAGTTTTCACCCGTTATGTTCAGCTCGAACGAACCGCTGCCGGTCGAGACCGCTGTGGGCGTTATTGACGTGATCTGCGGCACGTTGCTGGACACCGAATCAATCGTAAACGTGAGAGTCGTGGTAGTTCCCCCGCCGGGGGGAACCGTCTCCACCGCGACCGTTGCCGTGCCTGCATTCTGGACGTCGCTCGCGAAGATCTCCGCGGTCAGTTGTTTCGTGGTGTCAAACAGCGTGGTGCGCGCCGACCCGTTCCACAGAACAATCGAACTGGGTGTGAAGTTGTCGCCGTCCACCACCATTTTGAAGGCCGGCTGGCCCGCCGCTATGTCCGATGGAATAAGTTGCGAGATGCTTGGCGTGGGGGATTTGATCTGCTGCTGGCAGCAGGAAAGCACCACAGCCAGCGTGCATACCAGTGAACCGAAAAAGAGACGAGCTATGCCCCGCAAGTTTCTCACTCCTGAGTCCGCAGGTTGAATCCAGCGGCTAAGCGTAATCGTAGAGACTACTAGAGATGACCCCAACGGGCAATCGGGATGCCTGCGCCAGCCCGGCCTCCAGCCCTGGGGAATGGCTCGCGCTGAGAGGTCGAGGTATGGCGCGCGAGGGGGCCCCGTTTGCGGGGTCCGGATGAAAAACCGGTAAGGGGCCCCCAGATTGCGCGCCGCTGGTGGACGTTGCGTCCATATCCCCATGCTACGGCGCGGAAATCCGGGCGGCCATTTGTGCGCCTGTGGACTTTTGAACGCGTACCAGTGTTGAAGCGGAGCGCTCAAACGACATGCTTTCGTCGCGCCGCCCCCTCGATCAAAGAACCGCGTAGTAAGTGAAGATCGTTACACGCTCTACTTGACGCACTCGAAGCTGCCGGCGTCCTCGGGATTGCCCTGGCCCTTGTACTGCGCGTGCTTTGGATAAGCGCAGAGCGGGCGGCTGCGGCCGGGAAAAGCCTTGCCGGTCGCGACCACGAAATCGGGAGCGGTTCCGTCCTCGACCCAGCTGACCACCGCGCCGAGCAGGTCAAATTTATCGAGCGTTGCCGGACCGCCCTGGCAGTGGTTCATCCCCGGCACGAAGTAGAATCGGCTCGAACTCGTCACCGCATCCGCGCCGCCATTGGCCGCGGCCATTTTTTCGTAGTAGGCCAGCGTGTCGAACGGAGAGAAAACCGGATCGCTCGTGCCGTGATAGAACACAAGCTTGCCGCCGTGCCCGAAGAACGTGCTGAGATTCGTGAAGGTCGTATCCGTGAGGGTCTGATTCTCATTGGCCTCGACGCCGGCGACGAGGTTATCAATATCCATGTTAGCCGGCGGAAGCACTGAGGCGAGAGGATTCGGACCGCCGCTCGGCAGAAAACTGCCGAATGGTCCGCCGGCGCCGGATAGATATCCCGTATCCCATGGGAACGCCGAATAGACCTGGTTCCCGTGGGAATCCTTCGGGCCGCTGAACGCTTTCTCGAGCGCGCCGGTCTGCTGCGACGTTAGGCACGAATCTGTCTTGGCGCCCTTGCACTTGAGAACGTCCGGATCGAAATGGCATGCCTGGGGGTTGAAGATCATTCCGTCTTTCAGGCCGTCCTTTTCGTCGCAGGTCTTCATGATCGCATCGGCGAGCAGCTTCTTGTCGCCGTCGGAAAAATCCTTCGTGGGATCGGGTTTGCCGGAAGCGTCCTTGGGCGCGATCTGCGCGAAAGCGACTCTCGCCCAGGTAAGCCCGATATTCGAATAACCCGTGCGCATGGCGGGATCGCCGGAAATAATTCCGTCGAAGTAAGTGGGATAGCGCTGCGACATCAGCATGCCTTCGCGCCCGCCGGTCGAGCATCCGTCATAGTAGGAGTGCTTCGCGGGCTGGCCGTAATACTGCGCGATGATTTCCTTCGCAAGCACCGTGACCCTGCCGACGGCGATGTAGGCGAAATTCAGGCTCGCCAGTTGGTCTTTCATGAACGCCGCGTCGAATACGGCCCCTTTGTGCCCTGTGTCTGTCGAGACCACCGCGAAGCCCCGCGCCAGCGCCGGAGCGTCCCCGGCAGCCTGCCCGCCAAGAGGAGGGTTCACCGACCCGTTCAAACCGCCGCCGCCCTGAAACAAAAACCGCCCATTCCAATTGTCCGGTAACGCGATCGCGAAACCGATCGCGTAAGGCTTGCCATCAAAGCCCGTGCGCGGGTCGAGCGTTCCCTCCGCGCGGCAGTAGGACGGAATCGCGACCGCAATCATGTCGGGCGACAGGGCATTGGCGCGAACAGTTCCCGCCGGAGCCGTAGGAATCGCTTCCGCCTTCGTGATCACCATCGTCGACGGCGGAATTTTCAGATTTACGAGGTCCGCGCATTTTTGCACGGGCGCGATTCCACCCGCGGACGCGCTGGATACCTGCCCGTACGCCGCCGATGCAATTCCCAACGTCAACAGAATGAAGAAACCAAATAGTGCTGTCTTCTTTAGATTCGTCATGACAAGTCCCCCCGCCCGACGCGCCTCCGCAGTCGGAAAACTCGAGAGTTATGCCTGAATTGCACGGGTGATGCAACGGAAGATTAGGTGCGCGAAGCCAAGCGGGGAACGAGGACGACCGGGCTGAATGAGCTAGTTCGAGGGGCCGGAAGGAGAGTGCGAGGACCAGTCTTGCTGTGCGAATTCGACGCCCCAGAAATGCGGGCTGGGGGAAAGGAATTCAACGCCAACCCGCACGCCTTTCTCGGAGGTGTCCCCGAGATAGACGATGCGGCACTCCTGCTCTTCCTCGGTTGCGGGATTGATGAGCACGATATCCGCCCCGAGTTCAAGTTCCTGGTCCAGATAGAGCAGTCCGCCGTGCGCGTTGATCACGATCGTCAGGCTTTTCACGCGGAATTTCTGGCCCTGCAGGTTCTTGCCCCTCGCCTGGACAGGAATCCGCGTGAAGACGCGGGAGCTTCGCCGCTCGCTGCTGGTTTGCGTTTCAGGCATCGTCCTATACATCGTGCAATGCGGTTGAGCGCGAGTCAATCGTGCACCCGAGGAACGTGCCCAAAGAAGCAGTTCGCAAAAGGGTGTTTAAAAGCCGCAGGCTTGGGTACTATTAAAAGACCGCTTAAGGGGGACGTAAGCTCATTTTCCTTGGCGGGCCGGCCGGGCGGCCCAGGTAATTCGATCTCCCGGGTCCAGGAGCGTGAATGGATCTGATCGGCTATATTGAGTCGAAGCGCGAAGAACACCTGAACGAGCTGAAAGAGCTGTTGCGGATACCGAGCGTCAGTACTAAAAGCGAACATAAGCCCGACATCGAACGGGCCGCGCAATGGATCGCGGAAAAACTCCGCGCCGCGGGCATGGACAACGTCGAAATCATGCCCACGAAGCTGCACCCGTTGGTTTACGGCGAATCGCTCCAGGCGCCCGGCAAACCAACCGTCCTTTTTTACGGCCACTACGACGTGCAGCCCGCAGAACCCCTCGATCTTTGGACGAGCCCGGCATTCGAGCCCACGGTACGCGACGGCAACCTCTACGCCCGTGGCACCGCCGATGACAAGGGACAGGTTCACATCCACATCAAAGCACTCGCGGCGCTGCGCAAGACAGCCGGGAAGCTGCCGATCAATGTAAAAGTGATGATCGAAGGCGAAGAGGAAGTCGGCAGCGTGAATCTTTGGGAATTCGTGAAGGCCAACCGGGAACGGTTGAAGGCCGATGCGCTGATCGTTTCCGACACGGCGATGCTTACCAAGGGCGTGCCTTCGATTACCTACGGCCTGCGCGGCTTGAATTATTATCAGATCGAGCTCACGGGTCCGGCGCAAGACCTGCACTCTGGAGTTTTTGGAGGCGCCGTCCCGAATCCGATCACTATCCTGGCGGAGATGATCGCGAAGCTGCACGACCGGAACTTCCGCATAGCAGTTCCGGGGTTCTACGACGATGTCGCCACCGTGTCGCGCCAAGAACTCAAGGCGCTGAACTCCCTGCCGTGGAAGGAAAAGGAATTTCGCAGGACGGTGGGCGCGCCTGCGCTGAACGGCGAGAAAGGCTTCACGATCCGCGAGCAACTCTGGGTGCGTCCGACGCTGGAACTGAACGGCATCTGGGGTGGCTACCTCGGAGAGGGCGCGAAGACCGTGATCGCGTCGAAGGTCCACGCGAAGATATCCACGCGCCTGGTGCCGAATCAGGAACCGGCGAAGATCGCCAGGCAGGTCGAGCGGCAGATCCGCAAGCTGCTGCCGAAATCAGTTCATTGCAAATTTGAAGTTCTCAGCATGGGCAAGCCGTGGGTGGCGCCGTACACCCATCCGATTTTCCAGAAGGCGATCCATTCGCTGGAAACGGGATTCGGGAAGCGAGCGGTGTTCATCCGCGAGGGCGGCTCGATTCCTTTTGTGACGCAGATGCACGACACGTTCAAGGTTCCCTGCGTGCTGCTCGGATTCGGACTGCCGGATGAGAATGCCCACGCGCCGGACGAGCACCTCGCGCTCGAGAATTATTTTGGCGGCATCAAGGCCATCGCGCTGTTTTACGAACAGCTCGCCACGCTGTAGAAAGCGGCGGCGATTTGCCGCGCCGTGCAAAAGGGCCGATTTTGCGGGCTTTTTTAACGTTTGTCCTTGCGTTCCCCTGGAAGGGCGGCTATAGTTCGCGGCGGCCTCCCGGAAGCGGGGGCCGATCAGCAATTACACCTGAGGAGGAAAGAGAATTCGATGGCCACCCCGTTGAGCAAGTCTAAGATTATCGCCCACATGGCTGACAAGGTCAGCACCCCCGAAAAGCCGATCTCGAAAAAGCAGGCGGCGTCATTTTTCGACGAGCTGTTCAAGCTCGCGGTGAAGGAAGCTAAGGGCGCTGGCAAGTTCGTCATCCCCGGAATCGGGCGAGCAGTGAAGGCGCATCGCAAGGCGCGCATGGGTCGCAACCCAGCCACCGGCGAAGCGATCAAGATCAAGGCCAAGACTGTGGTCCGCCTGCGCGCATCGAAGGCGTTCAAAGACGCCATTTTGAAGTAGTTCGGCTCGGCGCGAATTGGGCCAAAGGTTTCGCGGCGAAACCCCCACGTCCTTCCTGCCATCCAGGGCAGATAGGACGCTTGGGGGTTTTGTCTTTTGCCCTCACCGACCCCGAAAGCCAATCACATGACTGAACACTCGGGCCTGCTTACCGATCTCTACGAGCTGACCATGGCGGCGGGGTATCTGCAAACCCGCTTCGATGGACGGGCCACGTTCGAACTCTTTGTCCGGCACCTTCCGCAACGGCGGAACTATCTGGTGGCCGCGGGCTTGGAGCAAGCGCTCGAGTTTCTCGAAAACGTTCATTTCACCCCGGCTGAGATTGACTATCTGCGGCAGCATCGCGTGTTCCGCCACGTTCGCGAGGATTTTTTCACCTACCTTGCGAAATTCCGCTTCACCGGCAGCGTCTGGGCGATGCCTGAAGGCACCCTAGTATTTCCCGGCGAGCCGATGCTGCGCGTGACGGCGCCGATCATCGAAGGCCAGATTCTGGAAACGTATCTACTCGCCACGGTCAGCTACCAGACCATGGTTGCGAGTAAGGCGGCGCGCGTGGTGACGGCGGCGCAGGGCCGCCAGATCGTGGATTTCGGAGCGCGCCGCGCGCATGGCAGCCAGGCCAGCCTGCTGGCCGCGAGGGCCGCGGCGATTGGCGGCTGCGAGGGCACTTCCAACGTCCTGGCCGGACAACAGTTTGGAATGAACACGTACGGCACGCAGGCCCATTCCTGGGTGATGGCGCACGAGGGTGAGGCTGAAGCGTTCCGCAATTTCCTCGACGCGTTTCCCGAGGACGCCGTTCTTCTGCTGGACACATACGATGTGCGCCGGGCGCTCGCCAAAATCATCGAGATGGGCCGCAAGCCTGCCGGCGTCCGACTCGATAGCGGCGATCTGGCCAAGGACAGCCGCTGGGTGCGCCGCGAGCTCGACCGCGCGGGATGGAAGGACGTAAAAGTTTTCGCGTCAGGCGACCTCGATGAAACAAGAATCGCGTCGCTGCTGGCCAAGGGCGCGGCGATTGACGCGTTCGGCGTGGGCACCGCGCTCGCGACGCCCGGCGACGCTCCTCATTTGAATCTGATTTACAAGCTCGTCGAGGTGGAGCGGGACGGAAAAATTCGCGAAGCGGCGAAATTGACGAAAGCGAAGGCCACGTATCCCGGGCGCAAACAGGTGTATCGCTACTACTCCGCGAATGGCGAATTCAAAAGCGACCGGATCACGCTCGAAAGCGAGCCTTCCAACGGTGGCGAGCCACTGTTGGTCGAAGTGATGCGCGATGGCTGCCGCATCGCCCCCGCGGAACCCGTCAACGCCCTGCGCGACCGGTGTATCGCGGGACTCGCGCGGCTTCCGCAGCGCTATCGCCAGATCAGCCGCGCGGCCAAATATCCTGTCAGCTACAGCAAGGCGCTTCAAGGCTCGCTCAAAAAGGTCCGCCAGCGCATCCGCAGCTTTGCGGTAAAATAGGATTGTAAGCTTGAGGGCCCGAACCGATGGCGCTGCAGAAAATCGTCTTCTGGGAAGTAGACGCGCAAGCCGATTTCATGCTGCCGGGAGGGAAGCTCTACGTTCCCGGCGCCGAAAAAATCATTCCTAATATCGAGCGCATCGCCGCCGCGGCGGTCGAAGCGGGCGCCCTGCTGGTTTCCAGTGGCGATTCCCATCCGGAAGGCGATGTGGAGTTCGAGCGGTTTCCGCCGCACTGCCTTCGCGGAACTTCCGGCGCGCGAATCGTCCCCGAGGGGCTGGCTGAGAACTTCTGCACCATTCCGAATGATGCATCGCGCCCCATGCCGAATCACATTCTGAGCTTCCCGCAGGTAATTTTCGAAAAGCAGACGCTCGACGTCTTCGACAATCCGCACGCCAGCGCGCTGGTTGAACGCCTGCCGGCCGATGCGGAATACGTGATCTTCGGCGTGGTCACCGAGTACTGCGTGAAATGCGCCGCAAAGGGATTGCTCGAGCGGCATCGCAAGGTCGCCATCGTGAAGGATGCGATTGAAGCGCTCGACGTGGAGGCCGGCCGCAACGCGCTGGAGGAATTGCAAGCCCTCGGCGCCAGGCTGATCTCGACCGATGATGCGCTCGCGGCATTGAACGGTCGCGTGTCGGCCGCTCCCTCGAGGCGCTAAAGATAAAATGACGCCTGACAAACGCGAACTCGCCTGGGAAATCTTCCAGCAGGCGTACCAGGCTCAAATGAACGGCGAACTCGACCGCGCCGCCGAGCTCTACCGCGCTTCCGTCGAGATTTTTCCGACAGCCGAGGCGCACACATTTCTCGGCTGGACGTATCATTATCAGGGGAAAGTGGAAGAGGCGATTGCGGAGTGCAAGCGCGCGATCGAAGTTGACCCGGACTTCGGCAATCCCTACAACGACATCGGCGCGTATCTGATTTCGCTAGGGCGCCACGATGAAGCCATCTCGTGGCTCGAACGGGCCATCAAGGCGCCGCGCTACGATCCGCGGCACTTTCCGCATTTCAATCTGGGCCGCGTCTATTACGCCAAAGGCCAGTACAACCGCGCCCGCCAGTGCTTTCAGGACGCATTGCGTATCGAGCCGCGCTACACGCTCGCCCGGCAAGCCGTCGAAAATCTCCGCCGCATGGTGAATTAAGCGGCGCTCAGGCTGCCACCGGCAGGCGGCGCGCTGATTCTCCGGTGAAGCACCAGCACGAGCGCGCCGAACCCCCACATCGCAATGATCAGCCCGGCCAAAGGCCCCGCATAGGGCAGCATGCGAATGCCCCGCAGGATCGCCAAACCCAGCGCTAGTCTCCCAAGGGCAGGGCCGACTCCTACTCCCGGGCCGAGCAATTGCTCTCCCAGCCATGCGCCCACGAAAATCTTCGCCGCGTACACGGCGATTCCGTAGAAAAGAAGCACGGGTAAGCCTACGCTCAAGCCCACGATCGTGGCGCAGACGATGATCGCGGCAATGGGAGTCGCAAACAGGAACAGGGCGCCAAAACCTACGGCGGGTCCGACTCGTTTGCATGCCTGTGCCACGTCGAAAAAGAAACCCGGCATCACGAGGAGCATTACGAGACCCAGCAGGAAGCCCGCCCCCCAGTACAGTATCTGGTGCCAGTAATAGCGGCCGCGCGTATAGTCGGTGCCTCGCTTCACCAATGTGAACTGAATCGGGCTTCCCAGCTTTGCGCCTGGGGAAACTTCCGGCTCGTGATCGCCCTTATATTTCGTCTGACCCGCAATTTCGGCATTCGGTCCCACGTTGAGCTTCCCCCCTCGGATAGCGGCGTCGTGGCCCAGAGAGCCGCCGATGCTCAGATCGCCTGCGTACGCGAGGAGGTCTCCCCCGATTTTGCCGTCCAGCTCGGTCGCGCCGGAAAACAACGTCAGCGTTCCGCCGACCCTGGATTTCTCATTGAAGTCCGATGCTCCCGTCCAGGCCATGGCATTTCTTGCTACAGCGGAATCGAGAGCGAAAGACTGGCACCATACTCGGACGTTGCCGTCCACCGGACCGTTCACGCGCACTTCCGCCCCGAAAGCGAGAATGTCTCCCTTTACGTGGCCGTTCACAATCAGGCTATCGGAAAAAACGATCAGATCGCCGTCCACGTCGCCGTCAATCCGCGTACGCTCGGCGGCCACGATGAGATCGGTCTTCACCTCCTGCCCGGCCGGCAGCGTATAGCCGGGATTGCCGTGCTGCACATCCGCGGCCGCCACCGGCTGAGGCAAAGCCAGTGCGCCGACGAGCGCGCCCATCACGAATGCAATCGCAGTGAATCGCTGCCATTGCTTCCGCAGCAGCCAGATTACGAGCGTCCCAAGCGTGGCCACCGCCATGAATTCCGTCAGGCTTCGCATCGCATCCCATCCTTTCCAGAAAGCACCGGTAAAAAAGAGCATGGTCAGAAGATTTCCCTGCGTGAAACCCGCCTGCGAGGCTTGCGTGAGCCACGGTTCCACGAAACTGCTCCAGAGCGTGTAGGCGCCGCCCGTGCCGAGCGCGAACGCCGCGATCCAGCCCCAATGCGCCGTGCCGCGTTCCGGCGCCGCGATCACACGAGCCGGAATTGATTCATCTTCCGCGGCAAGAGCTTCTCGCAGCCAGACGCCCTCCGTTTCAAGCGCGTGGACGATTTCGCGGCACGGAACGCACGAGCCCAGGTGCGCGGAGACTTCGCTCGCGCGGCCCGGATCGAGCTGGCCTTCGAGATAGAGCAGACCGGTCATCTCATCAAAATGACCATCGGAGTGGTTCATGGCGTACCCCCTGCGGAAGCTTTCAGAGCGCTTGCACCGCCGCTTTCGCTGAGCGCGTCGCGCAATTGATGCCGCGCGCGCAGCAGCAAAACACCAACGAACGCGCGGCGCACGCCCAGCGTGTCGGCAATTTCTTCGTAACTCATGTCCGCGTAATAGCGCAGCACCAGCGCCATCCGCGCGCGATCGGGAAGCCGCGCAAGTCCCGTGCGCACCTCTTTGCTGGTGTGCTCGGCCTGCAGGCGTTCGAGCTGGCTGGGATCGGGATGCTCGAGCGGAAGCGTGTCCAGGTCGCCTGTCTCCAGGTCCTGGCGGATGCGCCGGCGGCGCAGCGTGTCCCAGCAGTGATTGCTCGCGACTTTGTAAAGCCACGCGGTAAACGGCCGCGAGGAATCGTACGTCCCGAGTTTCTGGCGCACTTTCATGAATATTTCCGTCGTCGCGTCTTCCGCATCCTCGCGGGCCGGCAGTAGCCTGCGGCAAAACCTGAAAATGGCCGGCGCGTATTGGCGATAGAGTTCGCCCCAGGCGTCGGAATCGCCCGCCCGGACCTGGGACAGCACTTGTGCCAAATCCGCGTCGTTCATCGTTCCGGTCGTGGTCCGTCTGTCCATAGATTAATACGCAGGGCCGCTGCCAAATATTTCACAACTATCACATATCAACGTACTTGTCTGCCGCACAAATCCGCCGACGCCCCTCCGTGCCTTCTCCAGGGCTGCTGCTGAGCCCGCAGCAGGCGGGAAGGGCGTGCTTTGAGTGCTTAGCTTCCTCCGTGCTCTCTATGCCTTCTCTGTGTCCCCTGTGGTAAGCCTTAGGGCTTTCTCCAGGTTCACCGGGCCGGGCGCGTCCCCGGAAGCAACCTCCCGGTCTGATATACTCGCGTCCCTGCCAGCCGTCCGCGATTCATTAGCGGATGCCGGCAACCCGAATTGCATGGCCCCCAAAACCACAAAGCGTCTGTTCCTGGTTGACGCCATGGGCTACATCTTCCGCGCCTTCTTCGCGCCCATGGACCGCCTGCAGACCTCTGCGGGCATTCCCACCAAGGTGCCCTATCTCTTTGCCACCATGATGCGGCGGCTGATGCAGAGCAAGGACCTGCACCCGGATTACCTGGCAGTCGTCTTTGACGTTGCAGCGCCCACTTTTCGCGACAAGCTTTTCGCGGAATACAAAGCCCAGCGCCCTCCCATGCCGGACGACCTTGCGGTGCAGATCCCGTTCGTGCGGCGATACTGCGAGGCGATGCGGTTGTCCATTCTCGAATATCCCGGTTACGAGGCTGACGATGTGATCGGCGCCCTGGCGCGGCAGGCCACCAAAGAGGATCTCGACGTCTTGATCGTCACCAGCGACAAGGACCTGATGCAGTTGGTCGGCGGCCGCGTGCGCGTCCTCAATCCGGCCAAGGGTGACCTGATCATAGACGAGAAAAAAGTCGAGGAGATCATGGGCGTTCCGCCTTCAAAAGTGGCGGACGTGATGGCCTTGATGGGCGACTCGATTGACAATATTCCCGGCGCACGCAATCCCAACGACAAGCCCGCTCCGGGCGAGCGGCGGAAACCCGGCATCGGCGAAGTCGGCGCGCGAAAGCTGATTCAACAATACGGCAGCGCCGAAGAAGCCTTGGCGCACGCCGCCGAAGTGAAGCCAACGAGCTACCGCGAGGCACTCGAAAAGAATGGCGAATTCGTGCGCCTCAGCAAGCAGCTGGCCACGATCCCCACCGACGCGCCTGTCCCTCTTTCGCTCGATGCTCTGCGGATACAAGAGCCGGACGCGCCCGCGCTTCGCGCGCTGTACGCGGAACTCGGCTTCACGTCGCTGCTGAAAGAAATTGCGGCGCCGCCGCCCGCGGATGACCGCACGACCGACTACGCCGCGCTCGATTCGCCCGCCGCGCTTCGAAAATTCCTCGACGCGGTTCCGCGCGGCCAGGAAACCGCCGTCTGGCTCGGGCTCGATTCCCAGGACCCGGACGATGAGGGCTTCGGCACGCGCGTCACCGGCGTCGAAGTTTCTTCGAAGCCGGACGCGGCGCGAACCTCCACAAACGACGCGGAGAACAAAACGCTCGCCGCGATGAAGGAATGGCTCGCCGACCCAAAGCGCCCCAAAGTCGTGCACGATCCGAAACTGATTCATCTGCTGGCCGCGCCCGATTCCTCTGATGGCGCGAAGGCCGTCGCGGGAATCCGCCACGCCACGATTCTTTATTCCTATCTTCTGCGGCCCACTACGGCCAATCACGCGTTCGCCGAGGCGGTGCTCCGCCACATGAATCGCACGCTTTCAGGAGCGCCCGGCGAGCGCGCTGATTTTCTGCTCCGCCTCGCGCCCGTGTTGCGAGCGGAAGTGGAAAAGGAGGGCCTCGCCGAGCTCTACGAAAAAATCGACCTGCCGCTTGCGCCCGTTCTGGCTCGCATGGAGGCCGCGGGCATCGGCGTGGATTCGCGGGAGCTGGAAAAAATCTCCGT
This sequence comes from Acidobacteriota bacterium, assembly GCA_003166795.1. GTDB lineage: Bacteria > Acidobacteriota > Terriglobia > Acidiferrales > UBA7541 > Palsa-295. Next base: position 60,936 of record PMUS01000013.1, read on the forward strand.
GAAGGCGCAGGAAGAAATTGAGGCGCTCGAAAAAACCATCTTCGGCCTCGCGGGATTTGAGTTCAACGTAAAGTCCACGCAGCAGCTCGCGGAAGTGCTCTTCGACAGGTTGAATCTGCAGCCGCCGCGACGCAGACGCGCCAAGGTGCGCTCCACGGCAGCGGAAGTTCTGGAAGAACTGGCGCTCGTCCACGAGTTGCCGAAAAAAATACTGGAGCATCGCGAGCTGGCCAAGGTGAAATCTACCTATGCCGACGCGCTGCCTCGCATGATTCATCCCGTGACCGGGCGTCTCCACACGCAGCTCTGCCAGACGGGCACCGCGACGGGCCGGCTGAGCTCATCGAATCCGAATTTGCAGAATATTCCGGTGCGCACCGCGCTCGGCCGCGAAATCCGCGCCGCATTCATCGCGCCCCCGGGACGCGTGCTTTTGTCCGCGGACTATTCGCAGATCGAGCTGCGCATTCTGGCGCATCTTTCCGAGGACGCCGTGCTCACAGAGGCCTTCCGCCACGGCGAGGATATCCACTCGCGCACCGCGCAGGAGGTATTCGGCGTGGGGCCGATGGCGCAGACGCCGGACCACCGCCGCGTCGCCAAGGTGATCAACTTCGGCGTGATATACGGCCTTTCCGCGTTCGGCCTGGCGCAGCAGCTTGGAATTGACACGAAAGAAGCCGCGAAATTTATAACCGCGTATTTCGAGCGCTATAGCGGCGTGAAGAAGTATCTCGACGCGCAGATTGCCGAGGTACGCAAGGCCGGATTCACCAGGACTCTTTTCGGCCGCACGCGGCAAATCCCCGAAATCAATTCGCCGCAGCCCAATTTACGCAGCTTTGCCGAGCGCACCGCGATGAACACGCCCATGCAGGGCGCCGCCGCCGATCTCATCAAGCTCGCCATGATCGAGCTCGACCGCCGTCTCGACGGCGAATTCAAATCGCGAATGATCCTGCAAGTTCACGACGAACTGCTTTTCGAGGCGCACGAGAAGGAATTGCCGCGCCTCACGAAACTCGTGAAGGAAGTGATGGAGGGCGTTTACAAATTGCGCGTCCCGCTGGTTGTGGATACCAAGGCCGGCCCCAACTGGCGCGACATGAAATGAAGCGCGGGCGCCGCACGGCGCGTTCAACTTTCTCTGCGAACTCTGTGCCTTCTCCGCGTTCTCTGTGGTAATGTTTTTTCTTCTCATGAAAATGGCGAGGTGAAGCGATGGCTGCGGATCATCCCGAAGGCTTCCTGAAGCTGGTGCGAGAAGCGAAGTCGCGCATCAAGGAAGAAAACTTCCGCGAGACGAAAAAACGGCTCGATGCCGGCGAGAAAATCATCGTCGTGGACACGCGCGAGGATTCCGAATGGGCCCGCGGTCACATTCCCGGCGCCGTCCACCTCGGCAAGGGCATCATCGAGCGCGATATCGAAAAGACGATCCCCGACAAGGACGCCGTGGTCGTCCTGTACTGCGGCGGCGGATTTCGCTCCGCTCTGGCCGCTGACAATCTCCAGAAGATGGGCTACCGCAACGTGGTTTCCATGGATGGCGGCTGGCGCGGCTGGACCGAGGCCGATTTCCCCATCATCAAAGATTAGCTGGACCGGAGAATCGCGTGCTTGCGGGAGAGTTGGCTGGGGCGGTTGGACTCGAACCAACACCGTCCTCATTAACAGTGAGGTGCCCTACCGATTGGACCACGCCCCAACTCTGTGGAGATCGATTCCACCTAAATTTACACGAAACTTGCGCTGGCGTGAATGCGCATCGGAGAAATTCCCTTGGGGAGCTTCCAGGCGAAGAAGAAGTGAACGGGCGCACTCCACCTCCATTCACAAGGGGTAGGCGGAAGTAACAGGCGGCGGTAGTGGCCGGGGGAAGGAAGCCGGCCCAGCCCTCAATCCCCTAAAGGGATCCTCGGCTTTCCTCCCCCTGACGTCCCTACATAAGGCACGCCAAAAACCAAAGCTAAGCTGCTGAAACCAAACATCGAGCTTCGGGGGGCCCCGGTAAAAAGTCCTTGTAGCCAGCAAAAAGTTCCGCAGTACTATTTTCCACAGGAACTAAAACAAAGAAGGGTACTACGATCATCGAAACCGAGCGCCTGTTGCTGAGAAATTGGGAGACACGCGATCGCGAGCCATTCGCGCGCCTAAATTCCGACCCGCGTGTGATGGAGTTCCTGCCCGCGCGTCTCTCGCCCATTGAAAGCGATCGGATGGCCGATCGCATCGAAAATCATTTTCGCCAGCATGGATTTGGCCTGTATGCGCTCGAGCTGCGTCAGGAGCGCGCATTCATCGGGTTTGCGGGACTCTCGATACCCGCATTCGATGCCCGCTTCACGCCGTGCGTGGAGATCGGATGGAGGCTCTCGGCGGAATATTGGGGACGAGGTCTGGCCACGGAGGCAGCCGGCGCGGTGGTGCGCTTCGCGTTCGAATCGCTCGCGCTGGACGCGCTCGTTTCCTTCACCGTCCCTGCGAACATTCGATCCCGCCGCGTAATGGAAAAGATCGGCATGATACGCAATCCTGCCGAAGACTTCGACCATCCGCAGCTGCCGGAAGGCCATCCCCTCCGCCGCCACGTCCTGTACCGCCTGCGCCGCGCGACGGCGAGAATGCCGGTTGACTAATCACGCTGGGAGTATAGACTGGCGCGCAGGCTCGCAGTCCCGCTTCCAAATTCTTTGAAAGATAGTCGGAGGAAAAGAAAAATGAAGAAACTCATAACGGTATGTGTGTCGGTTCTTGCTTATGCCGGGCTCGCTTTCGCACAAGCAGCGGCGGCGCCCGCCGCAGCTCCCGCCAAAGCCCCAAGCGCATCGCAAACAGTCAAGCAGCTCGAACACGATTGGGTTGACGCCGCAAAAGCCGGTGACGCTGACAAACTCGGCCAGATCCTCGCTGACGATTGGGTTGCCATCAGTCCCGACGGCACCAAGGAAACCAAGCAAAGTGATTTGGCGGCGCTCAAATCGGGAGCGTCAAAGCTCGAGTCCTTCGAGTTTGGACCCATGGAAGTAAAGGTGTTGGGGAACGTCGCCGTGGTACAGGGCAGCGACACTGAGAAGGGCACCTCCAAAGGAAAAGACTCCAGCGGGAAGTACGTGTGGACGGATGTGTTTGCCAAGATAGATGGCAAGTGGCAGGTCGTCCGCTCGCAAACCGCCGCGGCAAAGTAAGTGGCTGTCGCAGTTTTCCGCGGAGCCTGATAGCTCGCTTTTCGGATGCCGGGCGTGATCATGACGCCCGGCTCCCGGCCTCTTACTCTGCAAAACCCTCCGAAACTCAACTGCTTTACTGCCATCGCTAGATCCTGGCCGAGCCGTCAACGAAATCTCTTGCCTTAGTGGCACAAGCAAACTGCGTCACTGCCGTGTCGGAGGCATTGTCCTACTTCGAAGAGTCGTCAGGGCACGGCTTTAGCCGTGCCGCAATGCCGTGGGAACCGAAGGGGTTTTAACCCCTGAGGCCTCAACGGCTAAAGCTGTCTTTCTTTGCCTTCGTTGTCGGCACGCTTGAAAGCGTGGCCTGACGAGCACACGAAATTTAGTCTCGGACACCGCCTTGACCGCATCCCGCCGCTCTTGCTAAGTTGGTAGATTACACTGGGCGGATTCTACCCAGTGACGAGCGGGCCCTTCTGTATAGGGCACTTCATCCATGGGTCTGAAGAAAATCGTCATCCGGGGCGCCCGGCAGCACAATCTCAAGAACATCAGCCTGGAAATCCCCCGCAACACCCTGACGGTCATCACCGGACTGTCCGGCTCCGGGAAATCCTCGCTCGCATTCGACACGCTTTATGCCGAAGGCCAGCGCCGCTACGTGGAATCGCTTTCAGCCTATGCGCGGCAATTCCTCGATCAGATGGAGCGCCCCGACGTGGATTCGGTCGAGGGGCTCTCGCCCTCGATCGCCATCGAACAAAAGACCACCACGCGCTCGCCTCGTTCGACCGTTGGCACGATCACGGAAATCTACGATTACCTGCGCGTGGTCTATAGCGCCATCGGTACGCCGCACTGCCCGAAGTGCGGCAAGTCCATCGCGCGCCAATCCACCGAGCAAATCGTGCAGGCGGTGACGGCGCTCAAGCCCGAAGATCGCATCATGGTTCTCGCGCCGGTGGTTCGGGGACGCAAGGGCGAGTACAGAAAAGAGCTCGAAAAGTACGCGAAGGAAGGTTACGTCCGCGCGCGCGTGGATGGCGACCTGGTGAATATTGATGAGCCCGTCGCGCTCGACCGCCGGAAAAATCATACGATCGAAATCGTCGTGGACCGCCTGCTGCTGAAAAGCGGAATCGCGCAGCGCCTCGAGCAATCCGTTGAAACTGCGCTGAAGCTCACGGGCGGTCTCGTCACTATCGCCGTGGTGGGCGGCGAGGAGCACGTCTACTCCGAAAAGCTCGCTTGCCCGGATTGCGGCATTTCCGTACCGCAGCTCGAGCCGCGTTCGTTCAGCTTCAATTCGCCGTATGGCGCTTGCACGGAATGCACCGGCCTCGGCTCGAAATATGATTTCGATCCGGCGAAGGTGATCGCGGATTGGACAAAGCCGCTCTTCGAGGGTGGGCTCGGTCCGGGCTCTGGTTCCGCGTATCTGCAGCGCACGCTGCGAATCGCCGCCGCGGCTCACGGATTCGATCTGGACGCGCCGTTTGAAAAGCTGCCGCGCAAGGTGCAGAACTTGATTCTGCAGGGAAATCCCTCCAATGGCGCCTCAAGCAAGGGATTGAATTTTCAAGGAGTCCTGGGGCACCTGGAAAGCAGCCTCGGAGAATCGAATTCCGATAATTACCGCGAATGGCTCACGCAATACATGTCGCCCGCTCCCTGCACCGCTTGCGGCGAGCAGCGCCTGAGGCCCGAAAGCCTCGCGGTGAAAATTGCCGGGCTCTCCATCGCGGATTTCACCTCGCTCGCGCTCACCGATGCTCGCCCGGCCGTGGACAAGATTCGCAGCAAGCTCACGCTGCGCCAGCGGAAAATTGCCGGACGCCCGCTCACCGAAATTGCCGAGCGGATTGATTTCCTGCTCAACGTTGGCCTGGGCTATCTGACTCTCGCGCGTTCCGCCGCTACGCTTTCGGGCGGCGAAGCCCAGCGCATCCGGCTGGCAACGCAGATNNGAGCACGACGAGGAAACCATTCGCCGCGCCAACTACGTGGTGGATCTGGGACCGGGCGCGGGAAAAACCGGCGGTTACCTGGTCGCGGCCGGCGCGCCGGAGGAAATCGCCGCGAATCCCGCGTCGCTCACCGGCCAATACCTTTCGGGGCAGATGAAAATTGCGGTGCCGGCGGAGCGCCGCAGCCCCAATGGCAAATCGCTCGCGATTCTCGGCGCGCACGGCAACAACCTGAAGAATATTGACGTGACCATTCCGCTCGGGCTTCTATCGGTCGTCACTGGCGTTTCCGGCTCCGGCAAATCCACGCTCGTAAACGACATTCTGTATCGCGCGCTCGCCGCGAAACTCTATCGCTCGATGGAGAAGCCGGCCGCTCATCGCGCGCTCGCCGGCGCCGAACACATTGACAAGGTGGTCCAGATTGACCAGGCCCCGATCGGGCGCACGCCGCGTTCGAATCCCGCCACTTATACGGGCGTTTTCGCGCCGATCCGAGAGCTATACGCCATGCTGCCCGAATCGCGCGAGCGCGGCTACAGACCCGGCCGCTTCAGCTTCAACGTGAAAGGCGGCCGCTGCGAGGCGTGCCAGGGCGACGGCCAGCGGCGCATCGAAATGAATTTCCTGCCCGACGTGTACGTCACCTGCGAGGTGTGCCGCGGAAAGCGCTACAACGCGGAGACGCTCGCGGTCCGTTACAAAGGCTGCTCGATTTCCGACCTGCTCGATCTGCCGATCGAAGAGGCTCTCAAGATCCTCGAAAATATTCCCGCCATCCAGCAGAAGCTGCAGACGTTGGTGGACGTCGGCCTGGGCTACGTTCAGCTGGGGCAATCGGCGACCACGCTTTCCGGCGGCGAGGCACAGCGCACGAAACTCGCGCGCGAACTTTCGAAGCGGCAGACGGGCCGCACACTCTACATCCTTGACGAGCCGACGACCGGCCTCCACTTCGATGACGTGAAAAAGCTGATGGACGTGCTCAATCGTCTGGTCACGCTTGGCAATACGGTGCTGATCATCGAACACAATCTCGACGTCATCAAGCAGGCGGATTGGATCATTGACCTTGGCCCCGAAGGTGGCGAGGGCGGCGGGCGCGTCGTCGCACAGGGCACGCCCGAGCAGGTCGCGCGCGTCAAGAAATCCTACACAGGCCAGATCCTTGCTCGCGCGCTCCGTAATTGACGCCCGCCCACGACGATGAGCCTCGACGATATTTCACTTCCTCCCGAGCCGCCGGAACTTCCCGCATCGGCGCCCGCACCGCGGGAACTCCCCGCCGCCGCGCACCTCGCGCTTCCTCCCGATCTTCGCGCGCCGTGGAACTGGCTCGATCTATTGGTGCTCGCCGTCCTCACGATGGTCGGCAGTTTTCTGCTCAACCTCCTTCTTGTCTCCGTATTCGCGGCGTTCGGCGTCAAGCCCGCCCAACTTCGCGCATCTCCGAGTGAGATGGGGCTCTTCACGATCGTGCATCAGGCGCTGCTGTTTCTTCTTCTGCTCGGCTATCTTTTCGCGCAAATTCGCGGGAGCTTTGGCGCGCCCTTCTGGCGGACGATCGGCTGGCATGCGTTTGAACCCGGCCACGCGCCACGCGCCCTGCGGTATTTCGGATTCATCGCCGGAGGATTCCTGCTTGCCGCGGCGGTTCAGGCGGCATCCATCGCGTTCGGCAACAACGCGAAGGTGCCAATGCAGGCGTTATTCCAGGATCGCCGCACGGCGGTTCTTCTCTTGCTGATGGCTGTCTTCGTCGCGCCGGTAATCGAGGAAACCGTTTTTCGCGGTTACATTTATCCCGTCGTCGCGCGCAGCTGGGGCATGGCGGCCGGCATTCTGGCCACTGGAATCCTTTTCGGATTGCTTCACGCGGCGCAGTTGTGGGGCGGCTGGGTGCAGATTGCGCTGCTCGTGATCGTCGGCATGGTCTTCACGTATGCCCGCGCGGTGTCGCGGACCGTCCTCGCCAGTTATCTCCTCCACGTGAGCTACAATTTCTTCGTTTCTTTCGCGTTCCTGCTCGGCTCTCACTGGCTGCGCTTCGTCTCGCCCGGCCATTAGCGTTTGGCGCTTCGCGGAATCAGTTAGAATGAATGACCGATGGTGAATGTGAAGCGGCCTGCAGTCGTGCGCCTCGCGGCGGGAACGGAGAAAAATCTTGCGAAGCGTTGAACCGATCCGATGGACGCCCGAAGGCGTGGTTTTGCTCGACCAGCGCCGGCTGCCCGGTGACGTCATCCACCACACCTACACGGATTACCGCGAGCTGGCGCAAGCCATCAAGGACATGGTCATCCGCGGCGCGCCGGCGATCGGCGTGGCGGCAGCCATGGGCGTCGCGCTCGGCGTCGAACGCTCGAAGGCGAAGACGCTCGCGGAATTGCGCGCCGAATTCGCGACCATTTGCGACATGCTCGCGCGCACGCGCCCCACGGCCGTGGATCTTTTCTGGGCCATAGACCGATTCAAGAAGCGATTTGAAGCACTCGCGCTGGCGGAGGCAAACAACGGCGACGCCGGCCTCGCGCGCATCAGAATCTCGCTCGTCGAGGAAGCGCAAAAGCTCCATCAGGAGCGCCGCGATGCCGATGAGCGCATCGGCAGGTTCGGCGCGGAGCTGCTGCCGAAAACCGGCCGCGTGATGACCCAGTGCAATGCCGGCGCGCTCGCGACCGGCGGAATCGGCACGGCGCTCGGTGTGATTCGCATGGCGGTCGAGGGAGGCTATCGCATCGAAGTGCTGGTGCCCGAAACGCGGCCCTACCTGCAAGGCTCGCGGTTGACCGCCTGGGAGCTTCATCAGGACCACATTCCGCTGACACTCATCACGGACAATATGGTCGGGCATTTTCTTAAGACCGGAGGAGTCTCCGCCGTCGTGGTCGGCGCCGACCGCATCGCGCGCAATGGCGATACGGCGAACAAAATCGGCACGTACGGAATTGCCGTCCTCGCGCGCGAAAATAAAGTCCCGTTTTATGTGGCCGCGCCGATTTCGACGCTCGATCTTTCGATCGCTTCAGGAGACCAGATTCCCATCGAAGAGCGCTCGGAAGAAGAAGTCACGCATCTCGCCGGAGTGCGCATCGCACCCGACGTCCACGCCGCGCATCCCGCCTTCGACGTCACCCCCGCGCGCTTCATCGCCGCGATAATCACCGAACGCGGCATCGCCCGCGCACCGTTCGAGGAATCTTTAAAGGATTTTGCGGAAAGACCTTAGGTTTTCACAGACTGACCACCAACGACCTACTCGTATCTTAAAGCCTCGACGGGATTCAACCGAGCAGCTTTCCACGCAGGGTACACGCCGAAGAACACGCCGATCATGCTGGCGACCGTCACGCCGACCGCTATCAGGGTGAACGAAACCGAGGCGGGAAACGACGAGAACGCGAGCCGGATGGCAAGGACGATGATGGATCCAAGCAGCACGCCAACCGTGCCTCCCAATCCCGCGAGCGTCACGGCCTCGAGCAGAAATTGCGTAAGAATATTGGACTGGCGCGCGCCGATGGCCTTGCGCACCCCGATTTCACGCGTCCGCTCCGTCACGCTGACGAGCATGATGTTCATCACTCCGATGCCGCCCACCAGCAGCGCCACCGAACCCACCGCCAGCATCACGATGAAAATTCCGCTCGAAATCTGATTCCACAAATCGAGAAAAGTGTCCGTGGTCAGAATCGCAAAATCGTCGTCCTTCTTGGACGAAAGCTTCCGCACCCTGCGCATATATTCGCGCGCCTCATCCACCACGAGCGGAAGGTTTTCGGTTGTATCCGCCTTGGCCAGGAAAATCACGTTCTTGAACTCGGGATGCAGCTTGCGTATCACCGAGAAAGGAACAAGCGCTGTATTGTCCTCGGGATTTTCGCCGGTTCCCAGCGCCTGCTTCTGTTCATCCAATACGCCGATCACCGTGAAGTCGTGGCCCTCCAGCAGCACTTCCTGCCCTACCGGATCTTCGCCGTTGGGGAAAAGAGTGTTTGCGGTGATGTTTCCCAGGACCGTTACCGAGGAGTGGTGCTCTTCGTCGGTATCGTTGAAGAAGCGGCCGCGCGCCATCCCAAAGTCGCTGATCTGCGAAATCTCGGGGCCGTCTCCTTCAAGGATCACGTTCTTCGCGCGAAGATTGCCGCGCCGCACTTCGCTCGCTCCCGCGCCCACGTCATAGTTCTCAATCTGCGCCGCGGGCGCTGCAGCCACCACATGCGGCAATTCTTTCAGCCCTTCGATCCATTCCGGTTGCAGGTCCTTGCGTTGAAGCACCTCGGCCGGAAGGCGCCCGAGCGTCGCCCAGGAAAACTTGGAGATGATCACCGTGCTCGAACCGAGCTGTTGTATGTTGCCGAGCACGTTGGAATTTAGCCCGTTGATCACGGCGCCAATCACGATGATCGTGGTTACGCCGATCACGATGCCCAGAACAGTTAGAAATGAGCGCAGCGGATTGCGCCACAACACGTCCAGCGCAAGCGCGATCGCTTCCTTGAATTCGCTGAACCTGCCTGTCCTGCGCATCGCCTGCCTCTTTCAATTACTCGGACCGCAAAGCCACCACCGGATCGAGCCGCGCCGCCTTCGCCGCTGGATACACGCCGAAAAACAACCCCACGCTCGTGGCCACGATCAACCCCATCAGCACCGACCAGATCTGCACGGAGCTCGGAAGCGCCGTCGTCAGACTCACAATCTTCGCGAGCATGATGCCGAGAATCACTCCGCAGACTCCTCCGATTAACGCGATCGTGGAGGATTCGATCAGGAACTGCATGCGGATGTCGCTCTGCCGCGCGCCAAGAGATTTTCGCAGTCCAATCTCCCTCGTTCGCTCCGTCACGGAGACGAGCATGATATTCATGATCACGATCCCGCCCACAATCAGCGAAATTGACGCGATCCCGATCGTCACGCCGAAAAACGTGCCGCTGATGCTGCTCCAAATCGAAAGGAACGACGCATTCGTCTCCATCGCGAAATCGTCCGCGTCCGCATACTTCAGATGGCGGCGCCCGCGCAAAATCATCCGCACCTCGTCCATCGTCGGATCGAGTGCTTTGGTGCCGGCGGCTTTCACCCACAAACGGACCGAATCATCCCTCGCGTACATTGCCTGGTAGGTGGTCAGCGGCATGATCACCCAGTTGTCCTGCGACTGCCCCATCACCGATCCCCGCTTTTTCGCCACCCCGATGATTTCGCAGGTGCCCGTGTCCGCGCGTATTTCCTTGCCAAGCGGGCTCGCTCCAGCCAGCAGCTTATCCACGACGTCGTACCCCACGTCACAGACGGGCGACGAGCGCTCCACGTCGAGGCGCGTAAAATAGCGCCCATACGCGAGTTCGCGGTTCAAGACCTCCGGCATCTCATGCGTGAATCCCACGATGTTCGTATCGGAAAGATAATTCGTGCCGTACCTTACCTGCCCTCTCTTCTGCATGTTGCCCGCAACTGCTTCGCAGCTGCGGCAGGCGTCGCGGAGGGCCTCGTAGTCGTCGTAGTGGAATTTCCGGCGCTTCTGGGCATCTGCCCATTGATCCACGTTCGTGATGATCGAGGGCGACCGATTGATCATGAAGACGTCCGCGCCCAGGCCGACAACCTTTTCAGCCACGTAGCGGTTCAACCCGCTCACCAGGCTGACCACGGCGATCACAGACGTCACCCCGATCACCACGCCCAGCAGCGTCAGCACGCTGCGCATCTTATGCGCCCACAGGCTCGCTGTGGCGATCCGTACGGCCTCGCCGGTGGACATGGAGGTTTTCGTAGCCATGGTTGTGCCTGCCTGTTCGCTCTTAGATTATACGCTCCAGCGACACCCGAAGTTGCACCCGGCGGGCGGACAGGTACGCGAAGATGGCTGGAGGCAAGTCACTTAAGCTGCGGGTGGCCGGCACAACGAGTAGCCAAAAAAATGGGGAGCCTTGCGGCTCCCCATTACAGCTTGGTCCCACACACGTAAACGCGGTTAGAAGCTCAACTTGAGTGAGAACTGCCCGAACCGGCGTTCGTCGTGGTTACCGCCAAGGGCAAGAGAGCCAAGACCACCCTTATATGCAGTAACCGACAACGGCGGCGGCGGCCCCAGCGTGGTGCTGCCCGGGCTTATCGGTACCAGACCGTCGTAATCGAGACTGCCTCCGAACACGTATAGGTTGGCGTGGTTGAAGATGTCAAAGCCCTCCGCCCGGAATTCCAGGCCGAACCTCTCGGTAAGCCTGAAGCTCTTGGCGATCGCGAGATCGGTGTTCCACGCACCAGGTCCACGGAAGGCGTTTCTGCGAGTCATGTTGGCTGGATAGGGCCCGAAGTCTGAAATGCCCAACGCCGGATCCAGAGGAGCAAAACTAGCTGGAAGCGGCAGCGTCAAGACATTGAATACACCGGGCGTGCCGCTAGGCACAGCCGCGCCCGTGTGGAAATCCGTGATCGGAGTCGCTGGTGTCAATCGGGGCACCGTATAGAAGTTAAAGTCGTCGTTGTAGTCGTACACGGAGAAGGGAATTCCCGAGCGTGCCGTAATGATCCCCGAGATCGACCAGCCGCCCAGGGCTTGCCGCTCCACTCCGCTGCCGCTCTTGAACCACGGTGTCTGCCATATTGGAGAAACCACGAGACGGTTGCGGATGTCGTAGTCCGAGCTGCCCCAATCCAGTTTCGGGTCCAGCACGTTGGTATACCCGAGAGAGCCGATGTATCCGGACCCTCCTTGGATGTCTTCCGAGAAAGTCGAGCTGATGTCATCCAGCGAGTGTGACCATGTGTAGTTGGCAACTAGAGTCAGGCCCGTGTTGTGGATGTTTTGCGTCTGAAGTTTCAGGTTCAGGGCGTTATAGCTGCTCGAACCCAGGCTGCCGCGCATGTTGATGTTGGAGTATTGGTTGTTTGGCCGCGTGAGGCAGATAGGAAGCCCCGTGCCAGAATCATCCGGGGTGCCCTCTCCCGCGCAGTCAGCGCTCGAGGGATCTGCACCCAGGTAGAAATTGGCGGCGCCCAGGAGGTTGATGTTTTCGATGTCGTAGAGGTGAACCCCGTGCGCACCGCTATAGCTCACTTCAAAAAGCGTGTTTCGGGCCAATTCACGCTGCACAGCCAGGCTCCAGAATTGCGTCTGGGCAGTCTTGATGCGCGGGTCCGGCATGCGTAGCTCGGCGGGGGGAAGGAGACTGGCCGGGCCAGGCAGGCCGAGAGGACCGAGGTCGTTATTGGTAATGACGGACGTGCAGGTAATGGACGCGGGCGGGCATGTCGCGGACACCACGGCGCTTGCCGGTGGGTTAAAGCTGGCATTGAAGGTCACGTTGCCGAAGTTGCGTTCGTAGCTGATGCCATAGCCGCCCCTCAAACTGGTCTTGCCGTCTCCAAAAATGTCGTAGGCAAAACCAATCCGTGGCGCGGGTGTGCCCCAGTCCGGCGCCCAGAACTGGCCGACGGGACTCTTATCAGCGATCTGGACTCCGCCGCTTGCGACTTGTTCGTATAGACCACTGCCCGGACCGAAGTAGAAGTTGGAATCGAGGTCCGGATGGTTGTTGTGCTGCACACCAAAATGCTCGAACCGCAAACCGTAGTTGAACGTGAGTCTGCGGGTTGCCCGGAAGCTATCTTGTGCGTAGAGTGCCCAGTCCTTGTAGCGATAGCTGCGCCCAGCGGCAGCGCCCGTTAGCGGCGGCGTCACGGTGCAGGCTGCACTCGGGATCAGATCGCCAGGGTCGCCTGTATTCCAATACGCTGGTGTGGCAAAGCACGGGAGCGCGCCCTGGGGATCAACTCTCGCTGCAAAGTTGATCAGCGGGCTGCCATTGGGGTTGGCAACTCCACCCTCGTTATTCACCAAGGCGTCGAATCCCGGTTGCAGAGTGCCGGAGCCGCTAAGCTGTTCCACGGCCTGAACGTACGCGCCGTAAGCCACGTTGAGCTGAATGTATGTGAACTGTCCGCCGAACTTTAGAGAGTGCTTGCCCTTGGTCCACGACAGGTCATCCTCTAGCTGCAACGTGTTCTGCGGACCGCCAAAGGGGAGGCCACCCAAGCCTGGGGCTTCGTTTTGCAATCCAGGCAACTGAATTAAATTGTTCGTGGCCGGGTCCACCGGATCGCCCGAATTGATAAACAAGTTCGGAGTGTTCGTCAACGCGGTGTCGAAAGAGTTTGCGTCGTTGAACCGGGTGAAGCTTACCTTCGCGCTGTTGAGAACCGTGGGGCTGAAGGTATGGTTCAAAGAAATCAGGTAGGACTGGTTGACTTCCGTGCTGCCGACATCGTACTGGGGATAGGGTGAGTAGGTACTCGAACCGTTAAACTCGTCCTCACTCTCCCGGCCCGCGCGGAAAAATATCGTGGTCTTGTCGCTAAAATTGTAATCAATGCGTCCCAGGAGCCTGTACGTGTTCTGCGGAACATCGCCGCCGGCATCGAATGGCGCTTTGAAGTTGATAACATCGAAGATCGGCTGCGTAGGAGAAACCGGCGTCACCGCGTTAATAGAATTGACTGTTATTCCGGCGGCGGCCAAGTCTCCTGCCGTCACTGTGGATGATGTGGGCAGTGCGCCGGTTGCGTAGGTAGAGAAAAACGACGCCGCGTTCGCCGGCAACATGCTCGTAAAACTTGGATCGAATACTTCTTCC
>PMUS01000016.1 GCA_003166795.1 Acidobacteriota bacterium
CTGCGCTACGCCCCGACATGAAAACCCTGCACCGATTCTAAAGCACCTTCCAACTCTGTTGCTACCACGAAACCTCGTTCACCGTTTCGACTGTACCAAACTGACTTATTCTTCGGCCTCTTGTTTGCCGATGAGAATGCTCTGCAAAGAAAGGGCAATAAGTGTTGTTTCAGTTGCTGTCGACTAATCGACGGAGAAGCCACGCATTAGCGGCCTACACGAGTCTCCGCATTTCCCTAACATGTTGACTGTATTGTTCGGCCCCGCTCCGCAGAGGACTATAGATTCGCGTCTGGATCCGAACGTTTTGAGTCGAGCAGAAAGGGCGGAAACAATGACTCCTTCCGGCGCTCCTCCATTTAGACCTAGACCAGAGGCGCAATCCCGCATGAGTGTTGGACAGGTTCCCGGGCGGCTGAGCATCTTGGTGGGCACGATCGATCCGCAGATTCGGCAGACCATGGGCGAGCTTTTGCAGAGCTACGCGCTAAATACTCTGTGGGCGACAGGCATTGAGGAGGTTAGGTCGGCCATTGCACAGGAAGACGTCATAGCCTGTTTTTGTGGCTTTTGGCTGGTGGACGGCACATACCGGGATGTCGCACGCCATCTCAAGAATCAGCGCGCTGAAATACCAATGATCATTGTGTGTGCGCCGGAGTGCCCGCAAGAATATCGGGACTACTTGGCCGCGCTGAATATTCGCGCGTTCGATTTCATCTGTTATCCCTATCGCCGAATCGATCTGGAACGAATTCTCGATTCCACGATTGGCTTCCGCACCGGGCCGCTCCGTCCATCGACATTAGCGGCACATTCTTCAGACCAGTCCTTTGATCTATCCGGGCTTCGCCGAGCCAGCTAAAATCGAAAGCAGAAAATGCGGCACAGAGCCCGTCACGGTGGGGGCATAGCGCTCCGATAGTGTTTTCTGGCTTAGCCATACCTAGCCTCGGGAGACTTGCACCGGCACCCGCGGGTTTCGCTCGCGTTATGCGAAGATGGTCATTGCACTATGCAAGCGTACCGCGAGGGAACGAGCACTTTGAGGCAGGGATGACCGCAGCGCCACCCATAAGAGTCTTCGCCGAGAACGACGAGCCTATTGTAGGCGAGCTGTTCAGCATCGATCGCCTAGAGCAGCACGCCGAGAGCCTCGCCGCAGCGCAGACGGTAACGACCGGCCCGGATACCGGCAAACCGTTAATCGAAGGCGTCGCCGAAAACAGCCGGTTGCTTCTCGATTATTATGGCGCGATCGCACGCGCCATCCGAAAAGAGCAGGCCATCACGCCTGCCGCGCAGTGGCTGCTGGATAATTTCTATATCGTGGAGGAGCAACTCCGCGAGATCCACGATCACTTGCCCCCCGGATTTCACCGAAAACTGCCCAAACTTGCCTCAGGTCACTTGAAAGGCTATCCGCGCGTTTATGGCGTTGCGTGGGCTTTCGTGGCGCACACAGACAGTCGATTTGATCCCGAAGTATTGCGCCGCTTTGTTATCGCCTACCAGCGTGTACAACCGCTCTCGATCGGGGAACTTTGGGCCGTCGCTATCACGTTGCGAGTCGTCCTGGTTGAAAATCTGCGGAGGCTTGCCGCGCGGATGGTCTTGAGCCGTGATGCGCGCAACGAGGCCGACGTCCTGGCGGACAGGCTACTGGGCACGGGAGGTCAGGCGCTAGTTTCCCCGGCGGCCGTGCTCCGCCAATTCGAAAAAAAACCTTTCGACAGGGCATTCGCCGTCCAGCTCATCCAGCGGTTGCGCGATCTTGATCCCAAAGTCGGCCCGATCCTGGTCTGGCTCGACGATCGGCTCGCCGCCCAGGGAACCAGCGCCGACGAGATCGTGCGCGCGGAACATCAACAGCAGGCGGCCATGAGCGTGACAGTGCGCAACGTCATCACGAGCATGCGCCTGGCTTCCGCGTTCGACTGGCAAACATTCTTTGAGGAAGTGAGCCTGGTCGACCAGGTTTTGCGCGACGGAAGTGATTTCGGCGCCATGGATTTCGCGACGCGCGACGCCTATCGGCACGCGATCGAGGACCTTTCGTTGGGATCAGGTCATTCGGAGATCGAAGTTGCCGAGCGCGCCGTGAGTTTCGCCAGGCAATCCGGCAGCGGAACTCGATCCGAGCCGCTGGACGATAAACGGTCAGATCCCGGTTACTACTTGATTTCCCATGGGCGCGACGATTTCGAGCGCGACATCGGATTTCAAGTTACCTGGAGGCGCCGAATTCTGCGGTGGTACGTTCGCGCTGCTGTGCCGGGTTATCTCGGCACGATTGCGGTGCTTACCGCAGTCATCCTGGCACTGCCCCTGGTGCGTTCGTGGGAGTTCGGGGCGAGCACAGTGCAACTTGTGCTGCTCGGCCTGTTAGCGGTGATCCCCGCATCGGATCTCGCCCTTGCGCTCATCAACCGCAGCGTGACGGATTTATTCGGCCCGCGCACCCTGCCGCGACTCGAGATTCGCAGCATACCCGCGAAACTCCGAACAATCGTCGTGGTCCCCACCTTGCTGACGTCGGAGGACGTAATCAGCGAACAGGTGGAACGGCTTGAAATCCACTATCTGGCGAATTCCGACGGCGACCTGCGATTTGCATTGCTCTCGGACTGGATTGACGCCGCAACGGAAACCTTGCCGAATGATAAAGATCTGCTGGCCGCCGCTGCGCAAGGCATTGCCGACCTGAACAAGCGCCACGGCTCGGCGCCGGGCGGCGGCAATCGCTTTTTTCTCTTTCATCGTCGGCGTATTTGGAATGAATCGGAAGAAAAGTGGATGGGTTGGGAGCGCAAACGCGGCAAGCTCCACGAGCTGAACTCGCTGCTCCGAGGATCCACAAAGACGTCATTCATCACGACGACCGGGCTGCCCCCGGATTCCATTTCTGGCGTCCGTTATGTGATTACGCTTGATGCGGACACGCGATTGCCGCTCGGCGCGGCGGCCCGCCTCGTCGGCACCATGGCCCACCCGCTGAATCGGCCGACATACAGCGCTGAGGAGGGGCGTGTCACAGACGGTTACGGCATTGTGCAACCGCGAATCACGCCTTCCTTACCCACCGACCGAGAAGGATCGCTCTTTCAGAGAATCTTCTCCGGGCCCTGTGGAGTCGACCCATACGCTTCGTCGGTTTCAGATGTGTATCAGGACCTTTTTCACGAAGGCTCCTACACCGGCAAGGGAATTTACGATCTCGACGTTTTCGAAGCATCCATGGCTGGCAAGGCCCCCGATAACATTCTGCTGAGTCACGACCTATTCGAGGGAATCTTCGCGCGCAGCGCGCTGGCCACTGACCTCGAGCTCTTTGATGAGTTCCCTTCACATTACGAAGCCGCCGCCGCTCGACATTACCGCTGGGCGCGTGGGGATTGGCAACTGCTGGCGTGGATCCTCGGCGGACGCGCCGGATCCGCGGATGGCCGCAAGGTAAAGATTCCCGTGATCGGCCGTTGGAAAATGTTGGACAACCTCCGGCGATCTCTCTTGGCCCCGTGCATGTTTCTCACGCTGTTGGCTGGGTGGTTGATGCCGGGCATCTCCCCATGGCTGTGGACTCGATTCGTGCTTGCAATGATCGCGTTCCCTGCGCTCATTCCTTTCCTGGCTGGAATCAATGCGCACCTGGAAGGAATCTCGAAACGGAATCACTTCCGCGGCCTTGCTTCCGATTTCTCGCTGGGCTTATCACAGGCAGGTCTGACAGCCGCATTTCTCGCCTACCAAGCATGCCAGATGGCCGACGCCATAGGACGAACGCTCATTCGATTGCTCATCACGCACAAGCACTTGTTGGAGTGGGTGACCGCAGCGCAAGCCAAACACGGGGTTGATCTGAATCTATTTGGCATTTACAGGAGGATGGCTAGCGGCGTAGTGCTGGCCATCGCGGCGTTCGCAGCCGTCCGGTTCGACGGGCATCATGCGCTGTTCGCCGCAACTCCTTTCGTGGTTCTTTGGATGTTGTCGCCCGCGATCGCATACTGGATCAGCCTTCCGCCCCAGCACTCTGACCTCGAAGAGCTGTCAGCACTCCAAACGCAAGCCTTGCGGGCAATTTCACGGCGCACATGGCGATTCTTCGAGACCTTCGTGACAGCGGAGGAGCATTTCCTGCCGCCAGACAATTTTCAAGAAGACCCCAAACCCGTCGTCGCGCACCGCACTTCCCCGACCAACTTAGGTCTCTACCTGCTTTCGATTCTGGCTGCGCGCGATTTCGCATGGGTGGGAACGGTAGAGACGGTAGAGCGCATCGAGGCCACGCTCGACACGATCGGAAAACTCGAACAATTCCGCGGCCATTTGTACAACTGGTACGACACGCGCGATCTTCATCCCCTCGATCCAAAGTACGTTTCCACGGTTGATAGCGGAAATATTGCCGGACACCTGCTGGCCCTTGCCAGGGGCTGTCGTGAACTGATTCAAAAATGGGCCGTGGACTCGAATACGTTTACCGGAATCGACGATGCCGTAGGGCTGTTGCGTGAAGCGCTCGTAAAAGTTACGGATGCGCCGCGCGTTCACGCGGTAACGCGGAAACAACTGAGCGACGCCGTGGATCTTCTGGCTGCATCGCTTCATCCTGTTCGTAGCGATGCAGCGGGGTTGGGATTGAGAATTGTCGAAGTGTCCGAACGTGCCCACACCGTTGCAGACATTGCCCAGACTCTCGCGCAAGAACTGGGAGACGCCGCGAGTTCCGACCTGCGGGTTTGGTCCGAAGCCGCTAAGGCGTGCGCGGATAGCCACCTGAGAGATGCAGCGATCCTCCTCCCGTGGCTCGGGCTGAGCCTTAAGGAAGCGCCAACGATTGCGGGAAGCCGCGCCTCAAGCGCGCCGGAGTGGATCGCTATCGAGCAATTCTTCCCGCGCGACGCGACTCTGGCTGATGCTCCCGGGAGATTCGAAGGCGCTATCCGCGAGTTGACGGCTCTTCGCGCGGGCTTGACCGGCGATCCAGCTTCCCCACCGGAACGCGCTGGGCGGATCGACACCCTGGTCCAATTGATGCGCCAATCGGCCGCGGACGCATCGGCTCTGCATCGTCGCTTGCTTGCAATCGCCGAGCGGTCGGAAGAGTTGTTCGAAAGGATGGACTTTGGCTTTTTGTTCGACGGCACACGCAAGCTGTTTTCAATCGGGTATCGCGCCTCGGACGGACACCTCGATCCAAACTGTTACGATCTCCTTGCCTCCGAAGCGCGGCTTGCAAGCTTCATTGCGATCGCGAAAGGCGACGTGCCCTCTTCGCACTGGTTCCGGCTGGGCCGCGCTTTGACTCCAGTGGGAAGAGGCTCAGCGCTCATCTCTTGGTCGGGCTCCATGTTCGAGTACCTGATGCCGGCGCTCGTCATGCGGTCGCCGGCGAATAGCCTGTTAAGCCAAACATACCAACAGGTGATAATCCGGCAGGTCGAGTATGGAAAGGAGCGCGGCGTGCCGTGGGGAATCTCGGAATCAGCCTACGCCGCTCGCGACCTCGATTTCACCTACCAATACTCCAGCTTTGGCGTGCCAGGCTTGGGACTGAAACGCGGCCTGAGCGAGGATTTGGTGATCGCGCCGTATGCCACGGCTCTTGCCGCGATGGTCGATCCGTCCACGGCGCTCCAAAATCTCGACAGCATCACGCAGCAGGGAGGCAGAGGCGTTTACGGTTTTTATGAGGCGCTGGATTATACGAGTTCCCGGTTGGCTGAGGGGCAAAGCGTCGCCATCGTACGCGCCTATATGGCCCACCATCAGGGCATGTCTGTGGTCGCATTCGCCAATGCCCTGATTGGCGGCACCATGTGCAATCGTTTTCATGCTGTGCCGATGGTGCAGGCCACTGAGCTTCTCCTGCAGGAGCGCACGCCGCGCGATGTCCTAGTGGCGCGACCTCGAGCGGAAGAAGTATCCGCAGCCGCACAGGTGCGTGAGCTCCTACCGCCAGCGGCACGCCGGTTTGAAACTCCTCACGATCCCACCCCCCGCACAGCTCTTCTTTCCAATGGCCGCTACGCGGTGATGTTGACTTCGGCGGGTTCCGGATACAGCCGCTGGCGCGACATTGCCATCACGCGCTGGCGTGAGGATCTGACGCGGGATTGTTGGGGATCGTACATCTTTTTACGCGATGAGCAGACGGGGAACGTGTGGTCGGCCGGCTATCAACCAACCGGTGTCGAGCCAAATTCTTACGAGGCGGCTTTCTACGAAGATCATGCGGAGATCACCCGTCGCGACCGGTCGGTGACGACTGCGCTCGAAGTGATTGTGTCGTCGGAAGATGACGCGGAAATTCGCCGCGTCTCGATCACGAATTCAGGAATGCGGGCTCGGGATATACAGGTGACCTCCTATGCGGAGCTCTCACTGACTACCCAGGCCAGTGATGCCGCGCATCCCGCGTTTGCGAATCTGTTTGTGGAGACTGAGTTCATTTCCGATATCGGAGTGCTGCTCGCGACGCGCAGGCACCGCTCGTCGGACGAGACCTCCGTGTGGGCCGCGCACGTGCTCGTCGTGGAAGGCGAATCCACGGGCGAGCTGCAATACGAAACAGATCGAGCGCGATTTATCGGGCGGGCCCGCGACCTTCGAAATCCTATCTCCATCATTGATGGGAGGCCGCTTTCCAATACAGTCGGGTCGGTGCTCGACCCGGTCATGAGCTTGCGCCGCACCGTGCACATTCCACCAGGAACCACGGTGGATCTCGTATTTTCCACGATCGTGGCCTCTACCCGCGAAGACGTGCTGAACCTTGCCGACAAATACCGCGACGCCCAAACCTACGAGCGCACTCGAACGCTGGCGTGGACGCAGGCGCAAGTTCAGTTGCATCACCTGGGCATTGGCGCCGAAGAAGCGCAGCTATTCCAGCGGCTCGCCAATGCCGTGCTGTATTCCGATGCGACGTTGCGCCCGAGCCCAGCCGATCTGAGCGCAGCCACTCTGGATCGGCCGGCGCTCTGGGCGCAGGGAATTTCGGGTGATCTTCCCATCGTCGTTGCGCGCATCGATGATGCCGACGATTTCGAGATGATCCGTCAATTGCTTCGAGCGCATGAATACTGGCGCATGAAGCAGTTGTCCGCCGATGTGGTGATTATCAACGAGAAGGCCACGTCGTACGTGCAGGAGCTTCAGGGCTCCCTGGACGCACTGGTTCGCGGAAGTCAATTGCGCCTCTCGCCGGACACGCAGACGGCGAGCGGGAAAATCTTCCTGCTTCGCGGGGATCTGATAACGCCGCAGACGCGAGCTCAGCTCCAAGCCGTGGCGCGGGCGATCCTACTCAGCTGGAGGGGAACTCTTGCAGAGCAGATCGCGCGATCGCAGTTTCCGGAAGCGCCTGCCCCTGCTCCAATCAAGCCCAGTCGCGCGACCAAACGCCAGGACGTGCCTTTGCCGAAACAGACGCTTCAGTATTTCAACGGCCTCGGGGGCTTTTCCGAAAATGGCCGCGAGTATACGGTCGTTCTGAGCGAAGGGCTGCGCACGCCGGAGCCGTGGATCAATGTGATTGCGAATCCGGACTTCGGATTCCTGGTATCGGAGTCCGGCTCGGGGACTACCTGGTCGCTCAACAGCCATGAAAATCAGATTACGCCCTGGTCCAACGACCATGTGATCGATCCGGCGGGCGAGGCTATTTATCTGCGCGACGAAGGCACGGGCGAGATATGGACTCCCACGGCGCTTCCCATCCGATTGGAAGATGCCGCTTACGTGACGCGCCATGGTCAAGGCTACAGCCGATTCTCGCACTCTTCTCACGGCATCTCTGTGGACGTCACTCAATTTGTTCCCGTGGCCGACCCGATAAAAATTTCCCGCCTGACGCTGCGAAACGAATCCGCCTCCACCCGGCGCATCTCGGTCACCGCTTATGTCGAATGGCTCCTGGGTAGTTCACGCTCAGCCTCGGCTCCCTATGTCGTCACCCAGATAGACCCCGGCTCAGGAGCTGTCCTGGCTCGAAGCATGTGGAGCGGCGAATTCGGAGGGCGGATCGGCTTTGCCGACCTTGGCGGGCGACAGAACTCTTTCACCTGCGACCGTGCGGAATTTCTTGGCCGGAACGGCACGCCCGAGCGCCCGGCGGCATTGGAAAGTGGCCGGCCGCTATCTGGAAGGTCGGGCGCCGGCCTCGATCCCTGCGCCGCCCTGCAGACCGACATTGAATTGCAGCCCGGCGGCAGTATGGAACTCAGGTTCCTACTAGGCCAGGCAGAAAACCAGGAGCAGGCGAGTAAACTCCTCCTCCGCTATCGCACGGTCAACTTGGACAAGGTGCTGCAGGAAGTCACGCGTCAATGGGATGACATCCTAGGTGCAGTCCAGGTCACAACGCCGGATCCGAGCATGGACCTGCTGTTGAATCGCTGGCTGCTCTATCAGACGCTCGCCTGTCGCGTGTGGGGGCGCGCGGCGTTCTACCAGCTAAGCGGAGCGTATGGTTTCCGCGATCAGCTCCAGGACGTGATGGCACTGACCGTTGCTAAACGAGCCGTTGCCCGCGAGCACTTGTTGCGCTCGGCCGGCCGCCAGTTCTCGGAAGGCGACGTGCAGCACTGGTGGCACCCGCCTTCCGGTCGGGGAATACGCACTCGAATCTCCGACGATCTATTGTGGCTACCGTACGCCGTCATTCATTTCATCGAAGCTACGGGCGATACGACCATCCTGGAGGAAGGTGTTCCATTTCTTGAGGGCAGCGTGTTGGCCGAAGGACAAAACGAGTCTTACTTCGAACCGCGCACTTCAGATGCGCGCGCTACGGTGTTCGAGCATTGCGCGCGCGCGCTGGATCGCAGCCTCACTGTCGGCGAGCACGGCCTCCCTTTGATGGGCACCGGGGACTGGAACGACGGCATGAACCGGGTCGGTCAGCAAGGCAAAGGCGAGAGCGTATGGCTCGGTTGGTTTCTGCACACAATTCTCTGGGAGTTTGCAAAGATCGCGGACGCACGTGGTGAACGCCAGCGAGCGGAGACCTGGCGACTTCACGTCAGCGCGCTGAAGGCCGCGCTCGAACGTGACGGGTGGGATGGCGAGTGGTACCGTCGCGCTTACTACGACGACGGAACGCCGCTGGGATCCGCCACCGACTCCGAATGCCGTATCGACTCGATCGCTCAGTCCTGGGGAATCATCAGCGGCGCGGCAGAGCCGGCGCGTGGAGTGCGGGCGATGGCGGCTGTCGATCAGCTTCTCATTCGCCGACCTGACGGACTAATCCTCCTCTTGACGCCTCCTTTCGATCACACATCGCATGATCCCGGATACATCAAGGGTTACGTGCCCGGAATCCGGGAGAATGGGGGGCAGTACTCGCACGCCGCGATTTGGACGCTCATCGCCTTCGCGGAATTGGGAGACGGCGATAAGGCCAGCGAGCTATTTCGAATGTTGAATCCAATCAACCGATCCAGCTCGCGCGCCAGCGTCCAGCGGTACAAAGTCGAGCCGTACGTGGTCGCAGGCGATATTTACGCGGAAGCCCCGCACGTGGGGCGCGGCGGGTGGACATGGTATACGGGCTCAGCCGGCTGGCTTTATCGCGCAGGCCTAGAATGGATTCTAGGATTTCGCGTGCGCGGCATGACTCTCAGCATTGACCCGTGTATCCCTCGAAACTGGCCCAGGTACTCCGTGAAATTCCGCTATCACTCGTCGCTCTATAGCATTCAGGTGGAGAACCCCTCAAATGTCACTCGCGGAGTTGCCCTCACGGAGGTGGATGGCAGGATATTGCCGGGATCGGCGAACATCTCTCTTTTGGACGATGGAGCCAGTCACGTGATTCGTATCGTTTTAGGCTAGATGCTGAAGAACCCGCTGCCGACCTCGAGGCCAACCCGGCCTCGTCCGCCTTCCGCACGAGCCCTAGATACGATCCGCCAGGCATTCCCGCAATTCCTGCCGCGCGCGCGAGAATCGGATTTTCACAGCCGACTGAGACAGGTTCAGAATTTTCGCTGCATCCTTGCTTTTGTGCTCTTCGATTCCCAATAGCCATACGACCACGCGTAGCGTCCCGCGTAGGTTCCCGATCGCTTCTCGCAGCGCTTCATGGTGCTCGCGCTTTGCATAGAGAACTTCCGGTTGCGCCGTGTCCGCCGCGCAAATCCGCTCGATCGCGGTGGGCTTTTCGCCGGAGTCAGAGTCGTACGTGAGGTGCGAATCTTCCGAGCGCCGTTTGCGCATCACCATCAACGCTTCGTTCATCGCGATTCGAGTCAGCCATGTCGAGAACTGAGACGCCCCTTGAAACTGTTTTATATTCGCGAACGCTTTCAATAAAGTTTGCTGGGATGCGTCCTCGGCATCCTCGCGGTTGCGCGTGATTTTTAGCGCGACGTGAAATGTCTTGCGCATGTGGGGCTGCACCAATCGGGCAAACGCCGCTTCATCGCCTGCCTGGGCCTGCCTTACCAGGTCGAGTGTCTCCGGTACCCGTGCGTCTCCGGAATTCTTCCGATCGTCTGTTCGTGGGCCGGATTCCTGAAGAACCTGGTCGGGTTTCACGAATGCACCTTGCCTTTCTAGATTGTGGAGCGGTCATCAGAGCTGCCGTGGCCACCCCGGCTTATGAATCGTTTGGCCCTCTGAGAGGACACTGAATGGGCAGCGAGTCGCTCGGGCAAATCCGGGGTGGCGGCCGGCAATTAATGAACCAAGTGATGTCGAGCAATTGCCCCTGACTAGTTGCTGCCAATCGCGTGTGAGGTTAGGCGAATTCGGTAAATGCAGCCATCCGTATCGCGCTGTAAGTTATTGAGGAGTTTACTGTATGACAAATGACGCGGGGGACTCTGCTTCATCGCCCGCGCAGGCGGAAAGGTCCGCTTTAACGATAGCTAGCGGCCTGCAACTCGAACATTTCCGCATAGAGCCCGCCGTCCTTCACGAGCTGATCGTGCTGTCCCTGCTCCGCAATTCCACCCTTTTGCAGCACGAGAATGCGGTCCGCCATGCGGACCGTGGAGAACCGGTGAGAGATCAGCAACGCCATCTTGCCCTTTGTGAGTTCCGAGAAACGCTCGAACACTTCGTTTTCAGCGCGCGCATCGAGAGCAGCCGTCGGTTCGTCGAGGACCAGCAATTGCGCGTCGCGCAGATAAGCGCGAGCGAGGGCGATTTTCTGCCATTCGCCACCGGAGAGGTCTACGCCACCTTCAAACCGGCAGCCGAGCGGCTGGTCGTAGCCCTTTGGCAGCTTCTGAATCACGCTCTCCGCGAACGTCTTGATGGCGGCGGCGCGAATCCGGAACGGATTGTGCGCGTCTTCGATCCTGCCAACCCCGATATTCTCGGACACGGTCATCTCGTAATGCACGAAATCCTGAAAAATGACGCCGATCTCCTTCCACAAGTCTTCCAGGTTGTATTCTCGGAGATCAACTCCATCGAGCAGTATCTGGCCTTCCGTGGGGTCGTATAGGCGTGTGAGGAGTTTCACGACCGTAGTCTTTCCTTGTCCATTCTCGCCGACCAAGGCCACGCGCTCCTGGGGCTCGATTCGCAGATTAATGCCGGACAAAATCTTCCGGCGATTTCCCGGGTAAGAGAAGGAGACGTTTTTGAATTCGATTCCCTGGCGAATCGGCCGCGGCGCTACGAGGGCTCCGGGTTTCGACCGAATCGTCGGTTCGACGGCGAAGAAGTCCACCAGGTCAGTCAGGAACAGCGCCTGATCGGCAATGCCCGAGAACGTGGTGAACACGGCCTGAATCCCCGCGCTGGCGCCGGCAATCGCGCCGGCCAGGAAGGTCAACTGGCCAATCGTCAACGCGCCGATCACCGTCTGGTAAATGACGAACCCATATCCACCGTAATAGCCAATCGTTCCGAGCAACGTCAAGAACACTCCGAATATAAGCTTCCGCCGAGCCAACCCGACATTCTGGCGGTGCAGCTCGTCGGAGAGGACCTTGTAACGCCCAACCAGGAATGGTCCCAGTCCAAATAACTTCAATTCCTTGGCGCTTTCTCGGCTGCCTCCGAGGATGCGGAGATACTCCATCTGCCTCCGCGCCGGGGTCTGTTCGAAGCTCAGCGAATATCCGAGGAAGGCGAAGTGAGTTTCGCCGAGGAACGCCGGAACCACGCAAACGATCAAAAAGACCAGCAGCCAAGGCGAGAAGAAACCTATGCCGATCGCCAAGCTGACCGCGCCGATGAAGTCCTGAATCAGGCGACCCATCATCTGCACCAGCATCACGCGATCCGTGCCCTGTGCGCGCGCGCGCTCCATCTTGTCGTAAAAGAGCGGATCTTCGTAGCGGGTCAAATCAAGCCGCGAGGCGTGCTCCATGATGCGGGTACTGATGTGACGCGTGAATTTGTCAGCGAGGACCGTGTCAAAATAACTGAGCACGCGTCCCAACATCGCGGAAAGACCCGCGAGCGCGAATTCGAGGGCCACGAGCCACCAGAACATGTGGGGCAGCGCCGTGTGATACCAGATGTGACGGTCAATCGCATCGATGATGATCCGCGTAACCCACAACAGGGACACGGGAACCACCGACACGACCACCCGCGCCAAACTGCCCAGAACAACAACCTCGGGCGCGCAGGTCCATACCATTCTCAGAACCGGAGGAATCTTGCGGAGCGCACTGAGGCGTTCGCTCCATTTCGCTTCCGGTTTTGATTTCTGGATTTGAGCTTTTTCGTCCATCGCTATTTTCACCCCGAAGAGATACCCGCCCCCCACGCTCGACCGGACCATCCTACACAGGCGATACAGCATGCGAGGTACCATATTGAACAGTCCGTACGTGACTCACAATACTCAACTTACCTTCCGTCTAACCGGCGCCGTCCACGATTTTTTTCACGCTCAAAGCAATTTCTATCTAGAACAAAAGGGGAACGCCATACCCCGGAAGCCCTACGGAGTAAAACGAAGCCAGTTTATGCGCTCTTCAGACGGTTTTGTCCTTCGAGTAGCACAGCCGTTCGAGGTTGCATTCGAGGCATTTCGGCTTGCGCGCCTGGCAAACTCGCCGGCCGTGCCAGATTAATTGGTGGGAGAACAGTATCCATCGCTCCTGCGGAATGATCTGCATCAAATCCTGCTCGATTTTCTTTGGGTCGATGTTCTTCGATAAATCGAGGCGCCCCGAGAGCCTCTGAACATGCGTGTCCACGACCACTCCGCACGCAATGCCAAACGCCGTGCCGAGCACGACGTTCGCGGTTTTTCGCGCGACTCCCGGCAACGTGAGAAGCTCCTCCATCGTCCTCGGCGCCTCACCGCCGAATTCCTCGATGATTCTCTTGCTCGCGCCCATGATGGATTTGGTCTTGTTGCGGAAAAAGCCCGTNNAGCAATTGGAAGGGATTTTCATGGACTAGCGCGCAGGTAACCGCCGGGTAAGCCTCGTCGAGTCCCTTGAGGATCGCTCGAACACGCGCCGGATCGGTTCCGCGCCTCGCTGCCGAGCCGTGGACTGCGGTCTTCGGCGAACCCGCGATTTTGGATTTCTGTGAACGCGGCGCCTTGGCGCGTGATGATTTTTTCTTTTTTGTGGGATTCATGCAGCGAAAAATATAGCACAGCTGAGACTAGAGCTCGACGCGCACGCCCTTCCAGAACGCTACGTAGTCTTTGATCTGCGATGCGGCGGGCTTGGGATCGGGGTAATACCAGGCGGCGTCGGCGTTACGTTCGCCGTTCACCTCCACGTCATGATAGCTGGCGGTTCCCTTCCAGGGGCAAATGGTATGAGTATCGCTCGATCGAAAATATTCGGCGCGCACCGAGTCGGGCGGAAAATACTGGTTCCCTTCCACGACAACGGTGCGACTGCTCTCGGCGAGGATCGCTCCATTCCATAGAGCTTTGGCCACTTTCAGCCTCCCGTTTCGACTAAACCGCGAAAAAAAGATTTTGGGCGAGCGGCCACTGCGTGTCGAACCACTGCCCCGCGCAGCGATAGCCGGAGCGTTCGCCCATCTGGACGACCTCCCTCGGGTCGTACTTGTGCGAGCTCTCCGTCCAGATGGTTTCGCCCTCGCGAAGATGGAACGGGACGCCGGCGTGGCGAATGGTGACGCGCTGCCAGACGGTCGAGCGCAGGTGCATTTCGATCCGCCGCTCGGCTTCGTCCCAACGCACCACGTGCTCGAAACGATTCAGGTCGAAATCTCCCCCGAGTTCACGGTTGATGCGCGCGAGCAGATTCTTGTTGAACGCGGCCGTCACGCCGGCGGGGTCATCGTACGCAAGAATCAACCCCGGAACCGGTTTTTCGAGATCGGTCGCGAGCAGCAGTGCATCGCCTTCGCGCAGGATTGACCGGACCTCGCCGAGAAATTGATCGCCCGCCGGGCGGTCGAAATTTCCAATCGTGCTGCCGAGGAACAGGACGAACAATCGCTCCCCGTCTTTTCGCCTGGCGGCCACTTCCTGCAGGCCATCCAGATACGCGCGCTCGAACCCGACGATACTGACCATGTCCATCTGTCCCAGCTCCTGCTGGCACCGAAATAGCGCGCTGCCGGAGATGTCAATCGGATAGTAGTTCACGCGCTGTCGCCGCGCGAGCGCCTCGAGCACCCAACGAGTTTGCTGGCCGCTTCCGCTGCCAAGTTCGGCGACCACCACCGGGCCCGGCACGCGGTTTACGATTTCGCCGGAGTAACGCTCGAGCATGCGCATTCCCGCGCGGCTCAAGCCATACTCCGGCAAAAGACAGATCACATCGAAGAGCGCGGAACCCACTTCGTCATACAGATACTTGGAAGGGAGTTCCTTCTGTCCCGGGTGGCTGAGTCCCACCACCACGTCTGAGGAGAACTCGGACAGAGTCTGAGTTGAAGTACTTACGGATGCCATTCGCGGAGCCGACGCCATGGGTTAGTCCTCCACGCAGCGGAATGTAGCGTACACGTGCGGGTAGTGCGGCTGGAACCAGTTCCGGAAGGATCGGCGCAACATGGATGCATCCGTTCGCGGCGACCCGCCCTTCATTACGAAGTGTTGTCCGTCGAAGAAATTGGCCGAGTATCCGGGATAGAAAGCGAACGCCTCGAAGCCCGGCAAGGGCCCGAAATCGGTCGAGGTCCACTCCCAGCCATTGCCGACCAAGTCAAAGACGCCAAACGCGCTCGCGCCGGATGGATGCGCGTCAACCGCAGTGGTATCCCAGCGTTCGTGATGGAAATTTCCGCGTGTCCAGTCGGGCGGAGCTTCGCCCCACGGATATGTTCGCTCGGTGCCATCTGGAGCGCCATAGGCGGCTCGGTGCCACTGCGCCTCGGTCGGAAGTCTCTTTCCAGACCATCGCGCAAAGGCGGATGCTTCAGCATGCGTAACGTACACGGGACACGAAGGCGGCAACGGGATCGTTCCAAACATGCCTCTGTAGTCCCACTGCGTCTCCGGCTCCGTCAGAAGGGAGTTCAATCTTGGTGTCCAGAAGTGCGGACGCGCGAGCCGGCTTCGCTGCTTCCATTCCCAATCCTCTGGCGTCCAGTACCCCGGGTCGTCGTAACCGCCCGCGCGCACGAACTTCAGATACTCATGATTCGTCACCGGGAATGCGCCAACCGAAAAACTCGGGACGTGGATTTGATGCAATCCGAATTCATTGTCCCAACCGAATGTGTGCGGCAGATTACGCGGTTGACCGAGCGTAGCTACACCCGCGGGAATCATTATCTGCTCAGGGACAGGCGCGGGGCGCATGTCGGCGAAAGTTTCAGCTTGGGGGATTTTTCTATCGAATGGCAGGTTGTGCAAAAGATACGCTAACGTCTCCGCGTGCATTAGCCGATGTTCAATCGCAACGTGAAGCAACGTTCCATCGGCGATCTCCGGAACGGATGATCCCGCCTCCTCGGCGGCGTGCAGCGCATCATCGAGCGCCGTTCGCACGCGCCGGTTGTACCTTTCTACTTGGCCAATGCTGGGCCAATCCGCGGGCACGTCGGTCGGTAATCCGCCGCCCACCGGATCGATCCCGAACGCGAAAAGCTTGTCGAATTTCGGGTCATGCGATTTCAGCCCCAGTACCGGGGCGAACAAGTTCGAATCAAACGCCTCTAAATGACCGAGATAAAAGATCAGACGATGGCGTTCCGGAACCGGGCGATCGTAGAACGAACTCGCCGGCAACATCTGAAACAGCGCATCGGTGCGCGCGCGAGCCTCTCCTATACGGAACAGCAGGGTCGGGTCAAGATGCGGCGCTAACCGCGATGTCGCCATTTGTCACCTCAGAGGCAGGGGTCCCTTTGTACCCCCGCAGGGAGCCCAGGGCAAGGGATATTGTTACCCAACATTGGATGCAAGACCTCGTAGGAAGGTACCGGCTATTTCGTCGGGATCGGGAGCTCAACCAGCCTGCGGAATGCTTTGCCGCGATGGCTCGCGAGATTTTTCTCGTCCGCCGAGGCCTCAGCATAGGTGCGGCGGCCATCCGGGAAGCAGAAAATCGGATCGTAACCAAATCCGTTTACCCCGCGCGGCTCGTTGGCGATCATGCCTTCGGCGCAATCGGAGACGACCGCCAGCGCGCGGCCCTGCTGGGCGATCGCGATGACACAAACGAATCGCGCGCGGCGTTCTTCTCCTGACTTCCCTTCCATCTCGCGCAACAACTTGCGCACGCGGTCGGCGCTTGTGGCGTCCGGCCCGGCGTAGCGCGCGGAAAGAACGCCGGGCGCGTCGCCGAGAGCGGGCACGACCAGCCCCGAATCATCGGAGAGAACCAATTCGGAGGTGAACCGGCTGTAATGGAGCGCCTTGCCCGCGCTATTTTCCGCGAACGTGGGTGCGGATTCTTCGAACGGGGAAAAGTCTTGAAACTTTGGTAGCAGATCGATTTTGAGCGCGGTGCCAGCGGCGAGTTCGCGATACTCGCCCAATTTGCCGGAATTCGAAGTCGCGAGTAGTATCCGCACCGGCATGCCCTCAATCCCGCTATCGCGAACGGCTGCGGAAGTTCACCCGCACAAGGTCCTGCTGCAACTTGCACAGCTGGCGAATGCCGCCGGACGCAAGATCGAGAAGCTGCTGCAGCTCCTCGTTTGTGTACGGGCGCCCCTCAGCGCTTGCCTGTACCTCAACGAACCTGCCGTCGCCGGTCATCACTACGTTCATATCCACCTGCGCGCGCGAATCCTCTTCATAGGCGAGGTCGAGCAGAGGCTGGTCATCCACAATCCCAACACTCGTTGCCGCGACGGAATCAAGAAGCGGAACGGCGCGAAGCATTCCCGCGGCAACCATGCGCTCAAGCGCCAGCGCGAGCGCGACGAACGCTCCGGTGACCGACGCCGTTCGCGTGCCGCCATCGGCCTCGATCACGTCGCAATCGACCCACACGGTCCGTTCGCCAAGCGCCTTCAGGTCGGTCGCAGCGCGAAGCGTGCGTCCGATCATCCGCTGAATTTCAAGGGTCCGTCCAGATTGGCGCCCGCGAGTGGACTCGCGCGGGGTTCGCTCCTCCGTGGCGCGCGGGAGCATTCCATATTCGCCGGTCACCCATCCCTTTCCTGTGCCCTTTAGAAACGAAGGCACCCCGTCGTTCACCGTGGCCGTCACGATCACGCGTGTCCGGCCCGCCTCGATCAGCACGCTGCCCTCCGCGCTCGGTATAAAATCCGGAGTCATCTTCACCGGCCTCAATTCATTCGCTGCGCGTCCGTCTGCTCGCAAAAGCCTCTCCTTTGGCTGCTGACTGCGTTTGCACGAAAAATCAGTTTGACGACTGTGGCGGGAGGTGTCAACCGTAGCGGCTCTGCTTAGTGAGGCGATTTCGCCGCAGGCGGAACCGGAACCGCGGCCGGCGGATTCAGATCGAAAAAGCCCGTGAGATCCACATTGCCCGCCAGCGTATCCACTTCCTGGCCGTGAATCAGAATTTTAAGGCGGCGAAGAATTGGCACGTTGCTCTCGAGTGTGCGTGCGATCGAGTTCACGGCCATCCCCTCGCTTAGTATTCCCGACGGCATCTCGGAAGAGAACGCGTCGGAAAAGTCGGCGATGGCCGTGCCATCGGGAAGAATGTAAAAGCCCAGGAGCACCGTATCGGCGGGAATGGTGCGCTGGCCGGGCGTCGGAGGGTTCACGGTGAGCTCGTGAAGCAACTGCCAGGAACGCTGGACCGGATCGGCGGAGAGCGGCAATTGGACTTGAATAGGCGCGATTTTGTCGGAGCCCGCGGCCCAGAAAATTTTCGCGCTTACCGTCACATCGGTTGGCGTGGAAATCGGCGGCGCCAGAACTTCGTGTCGCGCCTTTTCATCGGCGGCTTGCGATTCGGCCAGTCGCTGCATCCGCCGGTGCAGGCCGCGGAAGCTGATCAAGCCGATCAGCACAGCCACGATCAGCACTCCAATCACGACCTTCATTGCGCGCGGCATTATCGCGGGCCTCCCGAGTTGGCGGGGCGAGATGCCGCAATGGCCAGCGCAATCGCATCTGCCAGCGGTGCCGCCGAGGCCGTAAGCAAGTCCGGCGTCGGCGTGGACACGCTCGAGATCTCAACGGCTACGGCCGGCGCCGTGACGGAGCGCAACACTCGCACGGGAACTCCGGTGGAAACCGAAGGCGAGCCAGAGAAAGCCTGGGCGAGTTCCCCCTGAATCAGATCGGCGAGGCGATGGCTCGCGTTGAGATATGGCCGCTGCGCTTCCTCCCATTGCAATAATCCGGGCGAAGAAGGATTGGGGGGCGGCGCAATCGCGCCAGCTGCAACAGGCGCGGACGTAATGGGCGTGGCGAGCTGCGTGTAGTAGGTGCGCACTGTGCCAGGTGCGCCCGTTGAAGCAACATGCAAGCTGACGAAGATCACGTCGTGATAGGCGTTGGCGACCGCAGCACGGTCGTCGTAGGACGGATTCGAGTCATCGTTGCGGGTCATGACTACGCGATAACCATGTCGCTCAAGCTCGGCGCGCACCGATCGCGCGATTTGCAGCGCGACGTCCTTCTCGACAATCGTTTCGCCGCGCGCCCCGGCGTCCGTGCCGCCGTGCGCCGGATCGAGGACGACGACCGGCCCCGCGGGAGCGGATGGTTGCGTAGATTCGGCCGCGGGGCCGGGCGGTGCCTGCGCTGCAATTGACGTGGGCTGAGAGGCGAAAACCGCCGCAGCCACGACGAGACTCACCACGAGGAGAGAATTGCGCACGGCGCAAAGGATATCAGAAATGTCGCGGCATACGGCGGCGAGTGACGAAGAGCATTTTTCAATCGGTCGCATCTCAGCGCCCGGAAACGCCTGCCTCTTGGAGCGCATGCGGCTTTCAGGCTGGAGAAACATTGAACAGGTGCGCGTCGAACCCTTCGCGGCGCACGAAGAGCCCGGGACTGCGAAGTTCATCGGCGCTGAGATTGTAGCGGACGTCGTTCAACTCGTCGTAGAAAACGTACTCCTTCGCGGCGAGCGGACGATCGCCAAAGTTCACGCGCCCCTGAGACGCGGACCCCGCGAGGTTCACTGAAATCACCTTCCAGGATTTTCCCGACCGCCATTCGTAAGCGACTAGATCACCGGCGGTATCGTCGCCTTCCCGCGTAACCGGCAACAGATTCCACTCTCCGTTGTGGAAGACGCTGTCTTTTGTGATCCGCAGAATCTTCGCGAAGAATGCTGTGCTTGCCGGATCGGCGGGTTCATCGGCGCAGATTCGGAGCGTGATCGGGAGGCGAATGCTGAAACCTTCAAGCTCGCCCTGATGGTAGAAGCGCATGCCCGGCAGGGTACCCATCAAGCTGCCGACCGAAAGTCGCCGGCCTTTGCCGAATACGGAAGCGCAGCGATCCTCGTCGTGATTTTCGAGGAAACGTGCCAGGCGGCTCTGATACGACACTGGAGCTCCCAGGCGGTTGTGAAGGTCCGGCATTTGAATGTCACGGACGGCGTCATATAGGCCTTTGTCATACGCGAAAGAAAATCCCAGATCGAGCAGCCGCGACTCAGTCCCCCAATACGCTTCGGCGAGGAGAATCAAGTCGGGCACGGCCGCGTGCGCTTTCGCCCAGAACTCCTGCTCCGGAGCGCTCGCGCCGTGCAGAAGATGGCCCCAGATTTTTTCGAAGATGTCGTTCAGGTGGAGCATGGCCATGTCGCAACGCACGCCGTCGCAGTGGCTCGCGATCGTTCGCAGTTCCGCAAGCTGCGCTGCGCGCATCTGCGGTGAGAAATGGTTCAACTGCGCGACGTCGTCCCACGGGGGAAAGTAGGGATCGCGCGCGAGCGCCAGGAAGAAAACGCCTCTGGGCGTCTCGATTCGGTGGAAACTGGAAGCGTCGCGCTGAAAATCGTCTTGCGTGCCCTGCACGTAGAACTCCGGGTGCTCGCGCGTCCACGGATGATCGAGCGCCGTATGGTTTCCGACAAAGTCGAGAAACAGCCCGATTCCCCGCGCATGCAGCTTTGCGCGAACCGCGTCCAGAGAATCCCAGGTTCCGATGCGCGGATCGGGAACGTAATGCGCGACGGCATAGGGCGAGGCAATCACATCGGCCGGCTTCCAGCCTGGCAGCGCGCGATCGTATTGCGCGACATTTCCCGGGTTGGCGAGCGCGATCCGGCGGGATTCCGCGCTGCGCCGCCACACTCCCATCAGCCAGACAATATCGAAGCCGAGGCGAGCGAATGAGTCCCACTCGGAATCGGGGACATCCGCGAGTCCGATTGGACGACCCAGGCGCGCGGATAGCTTCTCGAGCCAAGTCCAGGTATTGACCTCGTACAGGTGGGGATGAGGCCGCAGCGCGATGGGTTTCAGGGACTCGAACGCAGGAGGCGTCACGGAATCAGGCTAGCATGGTGGACGCAGGCCGAAAAGCGCGAAGGCCTGTCGGCTTTCTCAGCGTGTAAGCGTAATATGCGGCCCCCGTCCTGGGGGGCGACGGTGTGCTCGGCGCCGCACAAAAACGCCTAAGGTCCGAAGGAATTGAGCTACAGTCCCGCGCTATTGCTTCAGGGCGCTGTCAATGAAACCAGCGATGTTGCTCTTCAGCTTGACGCGATCCTCGTCGTGCAGATAGATCATGTGGCCGGAGGTGTAATACTGCAGATGGACACGATCCTGCACATTTAACGGCAGCAAGGCATGGTCAATCGTGTATTCAGTAGCGAAGAACGGAGTAGCCATATCAAAGTACCCGTTCTCGATTTGTATTTGCAGGTGCGGATTGTCGATCAATTCGCGGATGAGATCACCCTCGACGGTGGGAGCGCCCGGAAAGAAGCTACCGAGACCGGAATTATGCTTCCAATCCCAGGACTGGCTCGGTTCGCTGGGGAGGACTTTGTAGGATTTGTCCTGCCCGAATTTCAGATCTTCTCGGACGTAGCCATTAAATGCCGCCGTGAACGCGCCGACAACAGCCGTGAAGGACGGATCGAATTCGGAATTCTCCGTAAGCAGATCGTACGTAGGACCGGAATAGCGGGCGTCGTAGCGGCCGATCGTAAGCCCGCGGCTCCTCTGTATTTCCGCGTCGAACTGAGGAAGCGCGACGCGCAGATCCGCTTTGATCAAATAGTCCTCGCTCAGGCCAGTGAAGTCCGCGAGTTTCTTGGCGATGGCCGCCGTCTCGGCTTCGCTGAGCTTAGAACCTTTCATCAGGGCGGCGGCATAATCTGTGGAAGCAAATTGGCGCGCGCTCGCAACAAAAGCGACCAGGTCGTCCGGACGATTTTTCAGCAGCTTGTAATACCACGCTGCCGCCGCGTACGTTGGCAGATAAAAAATGTACGGCCGATCGTCACCCGGACTGAAGGCAAGAGTGCTGGCGTCAATGACGTTCGAAATCAAAACGATCCCGTTGATATACATGCCGTCGTTCGTTTGCAGATAATTTGCAAGCGCCACTGAGCGAAACGTCCCGTAGCTTTCACCGATCAGAAATTTGGGCGAATTCCAACGGTTGTTACGGCTCACGTATGTGGAGACGAATTGGGCGAGCGATCGGACGTCTGAATCCACGCCCCAGAAATCCTTGTCCTGGGCTTTCCCGACAGCGTGGCTGAATCCGGTGCCGACGGGGTCAATGAACACCAGATCCGCTTTATCGAGCAGGGATTCGGTATTGTCCACCACCTTGTAAGGCGCGGGAGGCGTCGCCGTGGCGTTGTCCGTGACAACGCGCCGCGGCCCGAACGCTCCCATGTGCAGCCAGACGGAGGCCGATCCGGGGCCGCCGTTATAGATGAACGCGATTGGCCGCTGGCTGAAGTCCTTTACGTCGCTGCGCGTGTAGGCGGTGGAATACATCAGTGCGGTGGGCTCGCCCTTATCGTCCTTCAGTAGTGTGGTCGAGGCGTTAGCCTTGTAGTTGATCGTCTGATCGCCGATGCGAATCGTGTGATCGGTGACGGAGGATTCTTCCTTTGGCGGAGCATCCGGAGTGGCTTTTGCATCCGTCGGCTTCGCGTCGGCGGGCTTCGCGTCCTTCGCGGGCTCCTGCGCGGTGGTTCGTGCGGCCTGACCGAGAATCAGTAGCAGCGCGATCGCGCCCAATCCCAGACACTGACCCAGAATCTTCTTCATCGGTGCTCTCTCCAGTTACTGCGTTGGTTTGTGACATGCCGGACTGATCAGAGTAAGTGCAATACTGTTCGCGTCGGCGTCCGAGCCGGAAACCGTGACGGGCTCTGCCTCGATGCGCGACGGCGGCGAGCAATCCGCATTCCCGTGCCCCGCGCGCCGCGGCGTCAGGTCCTCCCAGGCGGAAAGCGTGTAGTTCGCTGATTCCAGCAGGGTAAACTGATACAACCCGTCGCCAAGTTTTTGCGCGGATGGATTCTCACCTGAGTCCGCTTTGGCCATCACGGTCACGCTCCCAGGCGGACGCGCACCCTGCCATTTCACTTGGACGCGGAGAACATGCGTTGGATAGCCGCCTCCCACCTGCATATTCACTTTCAGGAGCTGCTGGCCGTCCTTGAGTGTGATCGGTTGGGCTTCGCTCGCGTCGGCCACGCCGGGATAGAACGCGCGCGGAAAGGGTGCATTGGGATCCATGCGGTTCGCGCGATTGAAAACGAGGATGTAATCGCCGGGCCCGACGTGGTCCAGATCGAAGACACCTTCGGCGCCCTGGAAACCCCACAGGCCGGGGCGCGAATCGCCGTAGGTTCCGGCGCGGTACAGTTCGACCGAAGCGAGCGACAGAGGTTTTCCGTTGGGGCCGAGAACGCTGCCGCGGATGTGGCCGGTCGGAAGCGCATCCACGTCGTATTCGTAGCACGCGCCATTCGGAATCTTGAACGGCGGGAGCCCGCCGGTGAGCGACTTGCGGGCCAATTCCATGCGGATAGGCAGCCGCGCGGTGAAGCTGTATTCGCCGGCATGGACGTCGTAGAAGGAATAGACGCCGTCGGAATCGGAGCTGGTTTCGAAGCGGTCGTCGTGCGACCGAAGTTTCAAGGAAATATTCGGGAGAGGCTCATCTGGATCGTCGGGCAGCGCAAGAAACGGAGGCTCGGAGCGGCGAAGCACTCCGAAAACAGAGGCGACGCGCTGGCCATTGCGCATCGCGCGCAACTGCGGAAGCAGCGCACGAGCTTCGACGACGGGCCGCGTACCGCTGCAGATGGTTGCGAAGAGGCGATTGTCGGTTCCCTGGTGCGTGAAGACGACGTATTGCTGTCCGCGCTGGAATCGGTAGCCGCAATCGCCATCATCCCCGCCGGAGAAGATGTCGATTTCGGCGGCGGACCCGGGAGCATCAGGCGGCGCGAAGCTTTCGTCAATGCGGAAATGGTAGCGGGTCAGGCGGGAAGCAACGATATCAACCGGAGCGGCCTCCTTCGCCGACGCGTCCGGCGTTGTGTCGGGCGAATCAGGCGGGCGCGGAGCGGCGTAAGCTATGTCTTCGACCACCGTGACGGTGCCAAGGAAGACGACATCGTCCTTCTGC
The DNA here is from genome assembly GCA_003166795.1 of Acidobacteriota bacterium. Classification (GTDB taxonomy): domain Bacteria; phylum Acidobacteriota; class Terriglobia; order Acidiferrales; family UBA7541; genus Palsa-295. Next base: position 23,918 of record PMUS01000016.1, read on the forward strand.
AGGCCGGGACACTTTCCAGGAGCTTCCTGTGAACAGGTACAGGCCCGCGAAGAAAGCGAAATTACGGGGATCAGAAACAGAAAAGCCACGAGAGCGCGTCGAATCATCGCGCATATCGTACATTCTTTCTTTTCGGGCGCGATGCGAAATTAGGTCGAAGATTGCTACACTCGGGCGGCCGCCGGTGAGTCTCGCATCCAGCGGCAGAAAATCTCAAACTCGCGGAAAAACGGACATGCGCGTCTGCGTAACAGGGGGCACAGGGTTCGTCGGTCGGGCGCTGGTGAGGCGGTTGCTCGCCGAGGGCGCGCAGGTGCGCATTCTCGCGAGGCCGTCGCCGGGGGCTGATGAACTCGAAGCGAAGGGTGCGGAGATTGTACGCGGAGATCTGAGCGATTCCGCAGCTATCGAGCGGGCTGTCGAAGGCGCGGAAGTCGTGTATCACACGGCGGCGAAAGTGGAAGGGCCCGCGAGCAGGGATCAGTTTATCGAAACGAACGTAGGAGGCACGGAACGAGTTCTGGCGGCCAGCCTCCGCGCGAGGGTCCGCCGCGTGGTTTATTTGAGCTCGATCGCGGTGTATGGGCTGACGGAGGCGGATGCCGCAATCAACGAAGGCACTCCCTTCGATGATGTGCCCGAGGAACGCGATTTCTACGCCCAGTCGAAAATCCGGGCGGATCGGCTCGCGATGAAGTTCGGCGAAAACTCGGAAATGGCGATCACCATCCTGCGGCCAGGCATCGTCTATGGACCCGGAAAACCGCTGCCGACGGCGCTGCTGGGAGCGCGGCTCGGGAAGCTGGATTTCGTGTTCGGCAGGCCGGAGCAGCCTTTTCCGCTGAATTACATCGAGAATCTTATTGATACGATGAGTCTGGTGGCGCAAGCGGCCGATCGTGAATCGCGGCAGTTCGTCGTGATTGACGACGAAGCGTTGACGCTCGGCCAATATCACGGAGCCCGAGCAAAGGTGCAAAAGACCCGGACGCTATTCTTTCCATCGTGGCCGGTCGTGCTGTCGGCAACCTGCGCGGGGCCAGTGACTAAGCTCGTGTCCGCGGATGCTGGAGCGTTCTCGCGACGCCAGATAACGCGGGCAGCGCAGGATCGCTGGTATGACGCGCGGCGGATTCGCGAACAGACCGGATGGACGCCGAAGGTGCCTCTGCGGGAAGCCATTGAGCGGACCTTGCGTGGCACGCCTTGATGGCGCCGGGACGCGACGGCGGGATTTGATTGGTTTCATGCTAGAATTTTGCGCGAAACGCAGCAGCGGCTTCCCGCATTCCAAAGATTCCGAAACGGAATGGTTTGTCCCGCCGGGTGTAAGGCGATGATGCGGATATCACTTTTGTCCCTTCTCGCCACAGGGAAATGAGTGCGCTCGCTACCGACGAGGTGTGAAGATTTTCGCCATCGTTCAATATATCGTTCTCGCCGTCGCCGCGATCCCGTTTATTTACTATCTCCTGGCGATGTACAGCACCGCGCGGTTTTTCGGAGAGGCCAAGCGGCACGCGGCCCCGAATACCGATTTCCTCCCCCCGATCAGCTGCCTGAAACCAATCAAGGGCCTCGACGAGGATGCGTACGAAAACTACGCAAGCTTCTGCCGCCAGGATTATCCTGAGTATGAGATCGTCTTCTGTGTTGACCCCGGCGACCCCGCGCTGCCGCTGCTGGAAAAGCTGATCAAGGAGTTCCCGGACCGCAAGATTCGGCTGCTTTTCGGCTCCGGCCGCGACGCAATCAACGACAAAGTGGGCAGGCTTTACCGGCTGACGAACGAAGCCGCATACGACATCTTCGTGATCACTGACGGCGACGTTCGCGTGGGACCCGATTACCTCCGCACGATTGTGTCGGTCTTCCGCGACCCCAAGGTCGGAGCAGCTACTTGCCTCTACGTCTCGACGAAAGAAATCAATCTGGTGCAGGAGCTGCAGACGGTCGGGATGATGTCGGACTTCTTTGCCCCGGTGATGGTCGCGTGGCAACTCGACGATCTGAAAGTTACCTTTGGTCAAACCATCGCCACCACTCGAAAGGCCGTGCAAAGCTATGGCGGATATCAGGTGCTTGAAGACCGGCCCGCCGACGACGTGTACGCGGGTAGGCTGGTGGCCGAGCAGGGATACGAAGTGAAGCTGCTGCCCTACGTCGTACACTCGGTTGCAGACTTCCAAACGATGAAGGACCTGCTGTACAAACGTACGCGATGGATGACCGTGCAGCGGCTGATGCGGCCCTGGGGCCATCTCGGATTGATCTTCACGTGGGGATTGCCTTGGGCGCTGGTTGCCGTGGCGGCGCGCCCGACGCCCGCCGTCGCCGCCGCGTATCTGGGCGGCTACGCATTCTGCCGGATTGTGATCACGTGGATGATCGGCGTGTGGGGCATGAAGCAGAAACACCTGTGGAAAAAAATGCCGCTGATACCGCTCTGGGACGCGATGGCCTTCGTGATGTGGATTGCGAGTTTCGGGCGCACCACGATCCGCTGGCGCGGCGTTGATTACTTTCTTCGCGAAGGCAGGCTCGTGGCCGCGCGGAAAGCTTCGTCGTGAGCGCCAAGGTCGCGGTCGCCGGGGCCGGAATTTACGGCGCGACCATCGCGATCCGCCTGGCCGAGCAGGGGCACAGCGTCCAGCTATTCGATCCGCTGGGAATCCTTCGCGCGACCACGGTCATCAATCAATTCCGGATTCATTCCGGCTATCACTATCCGCGCAGTCCCGAGACGATCTCGGAAACACTCGAAGCGCGCGCCGAATTCACCGAAGCCTTTGCGCCGGCGATCGTTCGAAACAGCCGCCACTACTACGCCATCCCCAAGGAAGGCTCGCAGACGCCCCCGGATCTATTTGAAAAAGTGATGGCGCAACACAATCTCGTGTGCCGGCCTTGCCGCCCGGAATGGATGAACTTCGGATTCATCGACAGGTGTTATGAGGTTGACGAGCAGATCTATGATCCCGACGCGTTGCGCGACGCGGTGACCTCCCGGATCGAAGCGCTCAAAATTCCGTTCGAGCAGCGAGCGTTCGCGCCGGATATGCGGCCTGACTATGACTTTGTGATCTGGGCAACCTACGGACTCGGGCCGAGCCGCGGCCTTTTCAAGATCGCGAAATACCAGGTGGCCGAGAAAATCCTGATCGAGCTGCCGCCCAGTCTCCGTCATCTGTCGCTGGTGGTTGTTGACGGACCCTTTACGGCCTTCGATCCCTACGGCAGTTCCGAGCGCTCGCAGTTTGGTTCAGCCAAGAATACGAATCACTGGACCTCGACCGATCCGAACGAACCGATTCCTGAGCCGTACGCGCACATGCTGAACGGACCAGAATTTGCGCCGATCAATTTCAGCCGGTTCGACGCCATGCGCAGGGACTCCACACTGACCGTTCCTGCGTCGAAGGACGCCGTGTATCTGGGATCACGATTCACGATTCGCGTGGTCGAAAACAATCCAGCGTCGGATCGTAGAACTCTCTACGTTCAGGAAACCGCGCCCGGCGAGCTCCATATTTTTTCGGGGAAAGTTGTAGGCGCGGTAAAGGCCGCCCGGTTGGTCTGCGAGCGCGTCGCCAAAGGATGAGAATTAGCCGTCAGAGAAGGCCACCGGGTTCCCGCCCGAACAGACGCCTTAAGAACGAGTTCCGGTAACCGAAGGACTTGTCGCGCCGAGCTGGCGATGACGGTCGTTCCGGGCATTGCGCCAGTTAACCTGCGGCATGAAGAGCGATGAATCGATCCGGTCGCGATATTCGATCGCGATGTTCATCAGCGAATCGAGCAGCGAATCGGAGAGATGATGCGGCTGCAGGCCCAGATCAATCAACTGCGAGTGCTTCGCGTTGTAGTAGTGCGCTTCAGCCTCCACGCGCGGATCGGGTAGATGGTCAATCTCGGCCTTCAATCCCATTTTCTTGCTGGCAGCCTGAACTTTGTGAGCTAGATCCAACACGGAGAACTGCTCGGTAAACTGGTTGAAGACGCGAAATTCGCCGGGCGCAGCGGGATGCATGCACGCGATCTCGACGCAGCGAACCGTGTCGCGAATGTCCAGGAAGCCGCGAGTCTGGCCGCCTTTTCCGTACACGGTGAGCGGATGCCCGACGGCGGCCTGCGCGCAGAAACGGTTCAATACTGTGCCGAAAACTTCGTCGTAGTCGAATCGGTTAATGAGCGCCTCGTCGAGTGCGGTTTCATCGGTGACCGTGCCGTAAACAACTCCCTGGTTCAAGTCGGTGGCGCGCAACTTCCAGGCGCGACAACAAAACATGATGTTGTGGCTGTCGTGCACCTTTGAGAGGTGGTAGAAGGAGCCGGGCTGCTTCGGGTACGGGAGTATGTCCTTGCGGCCGTTGTGCTCGATTTCTATGTATCCCTCTTCGATGTCAATGTTGGGCGTTCCGTATTCACCCATCGTGCCCAGCTTGACGAGATGGCAATCAGGATGGAACTCGCGGAGGGCAAAGAGCAAGTTGAGCGTGCCGACCACGTTGTTGACCTGCGTGAACGCGGCATGCCGGCGGTCAATCATTGAGTAGGGCGCGGAGCGCTGCTCGGCGAAATGGACCACGGCCTCGGGCTTGAACTCATTGAGCGATTCGGCGAGAAACTCGTAATCCGTCACGTCGCCGATCAGAAGATCAATCTCCTTGCCTGTGTGCTCGTGCCATGCGCGGAGGCGATCCGGGAGCGGCTGGATGGGCGTGAGCGTCTGCACGCCAAGCTCGAAATCCCACTGGCGGCGGATGAAGTTGTCAATGATGGCGACCGTATGGCCCTTTTGCGAGAGATATAGAGCTGTCGCCCAACCGCAGTAGCCGTCTCCACCCAACACGGCAATCCTCATGTGCCCTCCTGTACGAACCCTTGCGCCTGACTGTCTGGAATCGCGATTGCCAGATTCAAACCTCCTGATTGTAACGTTTTACTCTCCGGCGCGGAAGAGTAGCAAGCGACTTTTCTTTGGTTGGTGCCATGCCACGCATGCTCAATCGAACCAATCACGGAACGTAATAGCGCGCCTAGGGTCGAGCAACGGGGGCGGCGTGGCTGGCGCCGGCGGCGTGATGGCCGAAAACTCGTTCGATCCCCCGCAAATAGAAAACAAGCCCGAGCAGGCGAACCAGCGCAGTCCAGACCCGCCAGCACAAAAGCGCCTCAGCACCCCCCGTAAGTCCCGCCACGGTGAATAACGCGCTGAATGCCGTTTCGCCCACGCCCAGCCCACCCGGTGTGAATGGCAGACTATTCGCGACAAATCCCAAGGGAACGACCAGAAGCATCTTCAAACCCAAACCGGCCGGATTCAGTATGAAAACGGCCAGCACCATCACAATCAGCAACAACGAATTGGCCACGAACGAGATGACGAACGCCGCGACCACCGTCCCGAGGTTGTGGCGATAGGACGCGATTGTCCGAATCACCTGGCCGGGCCACTCCTTCCATGGCAAGAATCCGAAAACCGCTCGCGCGATCCGTTCCGTGAGAGACTGCCAAAACACGCAGGCCAAAAAACCCGCCAGAATAACCGCTGCGAGAATGGCAGCCGTGACAAGCAACGCGCGCAGGGCCGGTGTGGCGGCGATCACTCGGGAAAACGCCGGAGCGAAAAACAACGGCATGACCAGCAGAGAAAACATCCCGATCGCCCGATCGAAGAGCGACACGGTCACAATTTCCGACCGGCGGCCCTTGTAGTCCTTTGCAGCGTAGAAAAGCTTCGCCAGGTCGCCGCCGGCCGCGCCGGGCAGAAACTGCGCAAAAAAGAAACTGACCATCGTCAGTTGAAACGACTTGGCCCAGGAAATGGGGAGATTGAGCGGCCGGAAGAGCAGCGAAAACCGAAGCGCCATCAGTGACACATCAATCAGGATCAGAGCGACGGCGATGATCGCAATCGGCCAGGCCGTGAACGGCCTGGATAGCGCCCGCTCATCAATCATTCCAGATTTGGCGAGATACGCGAGCAGGCTGCCGGCAATTACCAGCCGCACCAGGACCCAGAGGATTTTACGGGCGCGTCCTGCAGGCGAGACGGATTCTACGGCGGGTTCGCTAGGCCCGGCGACGGAGGGGCTTTCACGCGTCATCCTAGCGGCCGGCCGCGCCTGCTGTTCGAGGGGGCTCGCTGCGTCTCGCGTTCCCACCTCGGCGGCCGACGAGCTCGCGCACGGAATAAATGGGTTTATTCTGTGCTTCGTAGTAGGTGCGGGCGAGAAGCTCGCCGATCAAGCCCATGGCGATGAATTGAATGCCCCCGATCACCAGTGCCATTCCCAGCAGCAGGAGCGGGCCATGATCCAGCATCAAGCTCTCGTGGTAGAAAACCTTGCGAATGAAGGCCCACAGCTCAATGCCGCCGCCGCTGGCGAGGCCCACCAGCCCGGCCAAGCCAAACAATTGCAGCGGCCGGGTCGAGTAGTCGAGCAGAAACTTGACGCTGATGAGATCAAGCAACACGCGAATCGTGCGCGAAATGCCGTAGTTTGATTTCCCGCTCTTGCGCGGAACATTGGTGATGGGCACTTCGGCGATCGAAGCTCCAGCCCAGCTGGCAAGCGCCGGAATGAACCGGTGCAACTCCCCGTACAAATTGATTTCGGAGATGATCTCCCGGCGATACGCTTTGAACGTGGTGCCGAAATCGTGCAACTCGACTCGCGAAAGCTTGGCCATGATGCCGTTGGCGACGCGGCTGGGAAGTCGTCGTGTGAGCCATGCATCGGTGCGTGCCACGCGCCAGCCGCTCACAATATCGTAGCCTTCCTTCATTTTTTCGATGAATTTCGGAATCTCCGCGGGATCGTGCTGCAAGTCCCCGTCCATCGAAATGATGATTTCGCCCTGGCAATGATCGAAGCCCGCCTTCAGTGCAGCCGTCTGGCCGAAATTGCGGCGCAAACACACGACGAGGACGCGTCCATCGTCTCGGGAAATCTCCGACAGCTGGCGCAAAGTGCCGTCGCGGCTTCCGTCGTCCACAAACACGATCTCGAATGGCTCGCCCACGGCGTCCATCACGTCAATGATTTTGACGTAGAGCTGCGGAACGCTTTCCTGCTCGTTGTAAAGGGGCACAACGACGGAATATGTTACTGGGTGAGTCTCACCGCTCATGTGCAGCATTGTAGTACATCAGTCGGATTCCGAGGAAGCACGACTCGCGAGCGGCGTGGAAGCAGTCAACGGATGGTTCGTCAGCAGCAGCTTGCCGCCGCTAGCGGCAACGATGCTGAGTTGGGTTGAGCCGACCATAGCCTGGTAACGAGGCAGATCAGCTTCGAAAGTAAGCAGGTAATAACGCTGCGGATCGGTCCACACGCCCGGGAATTCGGAATCCACGATGAAAACCTCCGGTGCGCCCGGCGCGTGAGAACCGTACTCAAGGTTGGCTCGCCTTTCTGAAAGAAGCAGGCCGGTGCGGTCCGAATAGTAAAACACCGAGGAAAACTGATAGTAAAAACCCTGCGTGATTAATGTTCCCTCGGGAGCCTTTTCCAACGCAGTTGCAAGCGGGCGCGAGGAAAGATAAGGATCAAAGACGACCATGGCCTGCCGCGCCGCGTGGAAAAAAATAATCATCATCAACGCGGCGGCCAGGAATGCGCGCCCGGCGGCGGCGCGAAAAGTTCCCACCGCGCCAACCAGAAAAGCGATTCCAGCCATAACGAGTGGCACGCGCAGGTATGCAAATGAGTCGAGCGTCAGGTCCTGCATGTGCCCAAGCGACAGAGTGTAGGCCTTGGGATGATGGCTGAGCGCCAAGGAGATATCGCCGGGAGTCGGAATGCCGCGCAGATGAATCAGGATTGCGACAATCACCACGGCGAGGCATGCCGTAATGACACAGAGCGCCCGTGTGCCCCGGCGAATCCAGTCGCCTCCTGCCGCCATCGCGGAACCCAGCAGTAGCGCCAGCGCCGGATAACACGGCATCGAATAATATTCCTGCGTCGTTGAAAACGTGAAGAAAACGAGCACAAACCCCGCCCAGCAAAGCGCCAGCAAGCGCGTTTGCCCGGCGCGGTCTACCGGCTTGAACGAAAGCTTCGCAACCGCGGGGAAATAGACGGTCCACGGAAATAGCCAGACCAGGTGCAGCAGCCAGAACCACAGGCGCGGGACCGTATTGTAATCGCGCGGGTAGCGGCGGTTCAGGAACCGCAGTAGCTGCTCGTTAACAAAGTAGTCCCAAAGAAATCCGTGATATTGCCCGGGGCCGGAGTGCAGTGTGAACGCGAAATACGGCGGGTTTCGCAGCGTCGCAAGGATGTGCCATGGTGCTGCGATCAGAATCGCGATGATCGCTCCGCTGAGCGGATGAAGACGCTTCCAGGTTCTGGCGGAGAAAAGCTGGCGCGTCGCGAGGAGATAGATCAGCCCGGTCGCGACTGGGAATGCCAGCCCGATCACGCTTTTCACCAGGAGTCCCGTGCCCAGGCAGGCGGCGAGCACCGCGGCCCAGATCCGCGGATGCCTTTCGGCCTCGTCGAGCGCGCGCAGGAACGCCCATAGGGACAGAGCGATCGTGCAGGTCAGCAGCGCGTCGGGTAGCAGAACACGGGTGAAGAGAAATAATCCGGTGCCCGTCGCCATGCACAATCCAGCGTAGAAACCCGCACGCTTGCCAAACGCCCACATCCCAAACGCAGCCGTGAGCATGGCAAGTGCGATGGCCGCCAGCGCCACGGGAATTCGCGCAACCCAGTCGTGAACGCCGAACACCTTGTACGATGAGGCGATCAGCCAATAGTTGAGAGGCGCCTTATCGAGATAAACGAGGCCGTCAATGTGCGCCGTCACCCAATCACCGGACGTGAGCATGTGCCGCGCGACTTGCGCCTGCACGGAGTCCACATCGTCCATCAAAGATGGCGGCGAGATGATGCAACCCAGATATATCGCGGCGGCGCACAGCAACACGGCCAGATAGAGATGTGAAGTTTTATTCAAAGCGCAGAGATTCCACAGGCTGAAGCTGAGCGGCCGTCCTGGCCGGCAAGTATCCGAAGAGCACGCCGGTTGCGCAGGATACTACGAAAGCCAAAACCACGGATAGCCAGGAGACCGGAATCGAGAGCCCATCGGGCAGCGGCAAGAATTTCGCGAGAATGTACACGGAAAGCGGGATCGCCACGGCCATAACGATGCCGATCACCGCGCCGACTCCGCTGATCAGCATCGCTTCGACCAAAAACTGGTAGAGAATTTCCTGCGGGCGCGCGCCAATGGCCTTGCGGATTCCAATCTCGCGCGTGCGCTCCGTCACAGTGACGAGCATAATGTTCATGATGCCAATGCCGCTGATCAGCAGGGCGAGCATCGCGACCAGCAGGAGGACAATTGTCAGCGCGAAGGAAATGCGGCGCGAAGTGTCGAGAATGGACGAAAGATTCTGAACGTTGTACTCCGCTTCGGGCCGGTGGCGGCCCTTCAATACTTGAGCGACTCGATCCGTGAGGAGCCGAACATTTTCCGGCCGGTTCGCCTGCACGTAGAGCGTTTCAACAAAGGCATCGCCGGTGTAGTAGCGCACCAGTGGAAACGGGACGAGCAGAGAGTCGGCGCGGATTTCCGATTGGCCAAACGTGTCGATCCGCTCACGGAAGACGCCGATGATCGTAAAGGATAGTTCACCGACTCGGATGCTTTGCCCGACGGGGTCCTGGCCCGGCAGAGCGACCTCGGCGAGATGTTCGGAAACCACGCAGACTTTGCTGACGCTGGAAAAATCGCCGTCATCGAAGTAGCGGCCGCGCGGGATGATCAGATTGCGAATCTGCTGAAATTCGGGCGTCACACCGATCAGCACCACGGGCCACGCTTGCCCGGCGGCCACGATTGACGACGGAATATCATTGGTGCCGGCAACGTGAACGGCCTGCGGTATCTCCTGGCGCACGGCGTCGAGGTCGCCCGGCGAAATCCGGTCGCCCAATGCGACAGTTTGCGAAGCGCTCGCTTGCGCCAGTGACGCAAAAACGACATTCGATCCTACAGCCTCGATCTGGTGGCGAACGTATGTACGACCGGTAAGCCCCACGGTAACGACGAGCACGATGCACGCACTGCCGATCACAACGCCGAGCATCGTAAGCGCGGCGCGCACGCGATTGGCGCGCAAAGCCTCAATCGCCAGATGCCAAGTCTCGGACCAACGGATCTTCGAAGCCGCCAAGAATCCTCCTGGTAGTGCGCGAACGCCTTTCTCAGAGTGGGATGCCGTTTTCCGCGCTGCGGTTCTCCTCGCGAAGCCCTCGCGCGAATGGTTCGCTTAGAGCACGGCCGGCTCCACGGTAGCCAGTTCGGGGATTTCGATCCGGATCTGGGTGCCCTCGCCCTCCTGGCTTCGAATATCCATTTCGAACTGATCCCCGTAGAGAAGCCGCAGACGCTCGTGGACGTTACTGATCCCGATGCCGCCGCCGTACACCTCCAAAAGGCGCTCGGGCGTCATACCCATTCCGTTGTCGTCAATTTCGATGGACAGCCGGCCGTCGCGGCGATGCGTGCGGATGTGGATTTGACCTCCCGCGAGCCGCGGTGCTAGCCCATGCTTGATTGCGTTTTCGACGATCGGCTGCAGCAACATGCTGGGCACGAACGCGTCCAGCGTCTCACCGTCAATTTCTTTGAAGATTTGGAGCTTGTCGCGCCCGAAGCGAATCACCTCGATATCCAGATAGTCGTCTATGAAATCGAGTTCCTCGCGCAGCGGCACAAACGTCTCGTGCTTCCGCAGCAGGCGCCGCAGGATGTTAGAAAGCTTCAACACCACGCCGCGCGCCATATCCGGATCGAAGCGAATCAACGAAGACACGGTGTTAAGCGTATTAAAAAGAAAATGGGGATTGATCTGGCTGGTCAACGCGTCCATGCGCGCCTTGAGCAGGTGCTGCTGGTTCTGCTCGAGGTTCATCTCGATGCGCGTGTTGTTCCAGATCTTGACCGCCATGGCCACGCACATCACGGATGACAGCACCACGAGGGCCGCGTAACCCCAATTCTCCGGATGAATCGAGAATATCCAGCGCGAGGGCACAAAATCGCCCAGAGTGATCAGGCCGACCTCAAGGGCCGCGCAGCAAAATAGCGGCAGCATCGCCCAATCGCCCTTTCGTTGGCGGGCCAACCTCACAAGCCACTGCGGAATGTTCAGAAAGAGAAAAGGGCCGAAATGCCAGACGTCTTCTTTTTCAGGCATGGCCTGGCGGATCGTGCCGGCCAGCAAACCGACGAGCGCGGCCACCGGTGCGGCCAGCCATTCGTGAAATCCGAAGGGCAGCAGGCTGATCAGCGATCCGCCGAGCAGGCCCACGACCCGGCCGCCAATCAGACCCATCAGAAAAGACCCTTCGAGGGTCAAATCGAAAAAGCGATAGCCCGCCACGAGCCGTAGCATCGCGCCAATCGCCAGAGGCGGCACCAGGAACAGCAGCAACATCACCTTTTGGTCGGAGTCGCGATTCTCTGTGAAGACAAGCTTGCGAAACGAGCGGAAGCGAACCAGCAGCGCTGCCAGCGCCGCCGCCCAGCCCACTTTCAGGACCAGCGTGAACAGCAGGTCCGTCCCGACTAAGTGTGTGCCCATATCGCTCGCAAGCCGCCGTGTGGAAATTCTGAGGCTAAATTAGCCAATGCGGGCGGGGATGTAAAGCAAAGCTGCTCACGAGTAACGAGCGTGGCGGGCTTCTACTGCTGCTGCTGTTGTTGCTGCTGGGCCGGCTGCTGGGCGCGCTCAAGAACCGAAGGCGGTGGCACCGGTCCTACCGTGATTTTGCTGAGCTGTTCGCGGCCCGAATCATCTATAGCGGGGCGAACGCGGACGTCCACCGAAAGGCTCTGCCCGGCATGGCCCTTGTACACGCCGCGCACGGGAGCGACGTCTCCGTAGTCGCGCCCACATGCGATGCGGATATGCCGCAAGCCGACCGGATTTCCTAACGTAGGATCGAAACCCATCCAGCCCGTATTGGGTATCATGACTTCCGCCCATGCATGCGAGGCCTGCCCGCCGATCACGTCTTCTTGCTTGGCCTCCGGCGAGGCCGTGCTGCCGGGTACGAGATAACCCGAGACATAGCGCCCCGGAATTCCGCGCATCCGCACGACGCCGAGGAGCAGGTGAGCGAAATCCTGGCAGACGCCGGCGCCGAGCGACAGCGAATCCTCAATCGAGGAGTGCACGTGCGTCGCGCCCTTCACGTAGCGGAATCGTTTGTGGATCAAGTCCGACGTCGTCTGCGTAAATCCAGCCACCGTGCCGTCGCACGATTTCTCGGCCGCTTCTATAATTTCACGCAGGGGCACTAGATGGGGCACGAATCCCGTCGGAGCCATGAAATCGAAGTGCTCCTCATCGAGCAGGTGGCTATGCGAATCGTAGTCGGCGAGCATCGTTGAATCAGTTGGCGCTTCGAAAGCCTCGTGCTCCAGGACCACGGACTCCGCCTCGACCCTGAGCCGGCGGTGCTCGGTGAGCACGTTGAATTGATGCACCCAATTCCCGTACGCATCGCGATACGCCGTGCCGCGCGAGTTAGGCGTGGTGGTGAGGCGGAACGAGAGACAGCTCTGCCGCTCGTCGTGAAGCGGCCGCAGCCGGACTTCGTTGTAGCTCTCCGAGACGGGCCCGTCGTAAACAAAGTCAGTCGTATGTACCAGACGATATCGATTCATGCCACCACCGCGTAGTAGAAGTAGGTTCGGGCGATATCTTCTCCAATCGCTCCGCACATCCGCAACAATTCTTCCAGGTAGCTGTGCAAACCCTGCTTGAAGATTTCACTCACCCTGTCGTACCGCAGCCGCTCCACAACCCTGCCTGCAAGCCTTTCGGCTTCGTTGCCGTAAGCGCCGGGACCGCTGCCACTGACGGCTCGAAGCCCCGCTTGCACTTCGGAGGCGCTGAATCGGATAGAGCGCGGGTGCTGAAAGTGCAGGATCAGCATCTCGGCCACTTTTTCGGGCTCGATCGCCGAATGATATTCACGGTGATATGCTTCATATGCCCCCACGGACCTCAACACTGCCATCCACTGATGATTGTCCGGAGCGCCCACAGAAGGCAGCGCGTCGAGCAAATTGTGGTATTGCACGTCCACCAGCCGCGCGGTCATCTCCGCGCGCTCGAGCCCCCACCCGATCCGCAGGAACTCCCAGCCTTCATCGTGCGGCAACGTCGCGTCCGTCACGCCGTGAAAGCGGTGCGCGCCGAACTTGATTTTGTCGCAAAAACGGTGCGGGCCCGCCGCGATCTCTTCTCGCGGATGAAATCGCGTGACGGTGTAGTACAAGCCGTTGATGTCTTCCCACATCTCCCGTGAGATTCGGTCGCGGATGGTACGGGCATTTTCACGGGCTTTCGAAATGCATTGGACGATCGAGCTCGGATTTTCCTCGCTGAAAGCCAGAAACTCGAAAACGTTTTCCGCGTTTACTTCATCGTAGAGCTTGCGAAACAGCTTGTCCTCGCCCGCCATGATGATCAGTGGCTCCCACCGCAAGCGGTACGACTGCTGCGATTGTTCGAGCAGCATGTGATAATTTACGTCCAGAATGCGCGCGGTATCCTCGGCGCGCTCGATATAGCGCGCCAGCCAGAAGAGCGATTCAGCGATCCGCGAAAGCATCTAGTCCTCTCCCCGCAAAACCCACGTATCCTTGCTGCCACCGCCCTGCGAGGAATTCACGATCAGGGAATTCGGTTGTAGCGCGACGCGCGTCAACCCGCCGGGCACAATCGTCACCTTCTCTCCGTCGTAGAGGCAATACGGGCGCAGATCCACGTGGCGGCCAGCCACGCTGCCCGTCGAAGGATCGTAGGAAGGCACGCGAGAGAGCCCCACCACGGGTTGCGCGATGTAGTTTCGCGGATTCGCGCGCAGGCGATCGGCGAAGTCCATGAGTTTCGCGCGGTCAGCCGTCGGTCCCATCAGCATTCCGTAACCGCCCGATTCGCCCACGGCCTTCACGACCAGTTGGGGAAGATGTTCCAGCACGTATTCGAGGTCTTTTGGGTTCGCGCAAAGAAAAGTCTCCACCGTCTTCAGGATCGGCTCTTCCCCAAGGTAGTAGCGGATGAATTCCGGCACGTAGGCGTAGATTGCTTTGTCGTCCGCGATGCCATTGCCGACAGCATTCGCCAGGGCCACGGTGCCGGCCCGGTACGCGCCCATCAGGCCGGGAACGCCGAGCACGGAATCCGGGCGGAACGTAAGCGAGTCGAGATATTCGTCGTCCACGCGGCGGTAGATCACGTCCACGCGCTGCAGCCCGCGGATCGTTTTCATGTAAACGATGCCGCCATCCACGATCAGGTCGCGCCCTTCCACCAGTTCGATCCCCATCTGTTGCGCGAGAAAGCTGTGCTCGAAGTACGCGCTGTTGTGGATCCCGGGTGTTAGCAGAACGATCTGCGCATCGGCTTCTCCGCGCGACGAAAGGCTGCGCAGAATCCTCGCTAGCTCCGCCGGATAATGATGGACGGGAAGGACCTCACAAGCCTGAAATGCCTCGGGCAGGGTGCGTGTCATCACCAGGCGGTTTTCGAGGACGTAGGAAATTCCGCTCGGCGTGCGCACGTTGTCTTCTAGGACGTAGAAATCGCCGCTCTTGGAATCGCGCACCAGGTCAATGCCGCAGATGTGCGTGTAAATGCCGCGAGCAACCTCGACGCCGATCACCTCTCGCCGGAAATTCGGACAGGAGTAAACCAACCATCGCGGAATTTTCTTGTCCTTCAGGATTGTTTGCTTGCCGTATATATCCTGCAAGAAAAGATTCAATGCCATCACGCGCTGCGAGAGGCCCCGGTCAATGTGCTCCCATTCCGAGTGCGGCAGGATGCGGGGGATCAGGTCAAACGGGAACAATCGCTCGGTGCCGCGACCGTCGCTATAGACGGTAAATGTAATCCCTTGAATGAGAAACGAGAGGTCGGCGAGTTTGCGTCGCTCCTCGAACTGCGACGGCGCCATTGAGGCAAGCTTCTGGAACAGCTTGGTATATTGAGCGCGAGGCTGACCGGGCGACGAGAACATCTCGTCATAAAAGCTGCCCGTCTCGTAACCCTCGAACAGACCGGGGTTCACCATGTGCGCCGGAGCTGCTCCCATACCCTAACTGTATCAACAGGCTGCGGGGTACTCCTACGAAAAGAATCTATCGAACCCATCAGCGTTCCCTTCCACAGGCAGGTCCGGCAGAAGTGGCTAACCGCACGATTCTGGCCCAATGAAGGAAGTGGAAACGTTCACCGGCCGCGAAGGGCCATCCTGCAACCCTGCTATAATAATGGGCTTCCATGAAGCATAGAAAGCAAACCGGGAAAGTGCGCGTGGTGGCGACTGCCAATTTGCCCACGCGCTTCGGCCGCTTCACCATCGCGGGCATCAAAGGGCGCGGGCCTGATGAAGAAGCGGTGGCGATTCAACACGGCAGGCTGAAGCCCGGAAAAGCTCCGGTCGTGCGAATTCATTCGCAGTGCCTGACTGGAGACGTCTTCACTTCCGAACGCTGCGACTGCCGCGCCCAGCTTGAGCTTTCGCTCCGTAAGATTGCGAAGTCTGGGTCCGGCATTGTCCTCTATCTGCCGCAGGAAGGCAGGGGCATCGGCCTGATCAACAAAGTGAAAGCGTACGAGCTCCAGGACGAGGGCCTCGACACGGTGGAGGCGAACCGCAAGCTCGGGTTCGCGGCCGATTCGCGCGATTACGATTTCGCGGCCGAGGCCCTGAAAGCGCTCGGCGTCCGTTCCGTGCGCCTGCTTTCGAATAATCCCGACAAAATCGCGCAACTCGAGCGCGCTGGTATTCGCGTGGTCGAGCGAATACCCTGCCGACCGCGGACCAATCATCATTCGCGCGCCTACCTACGCACCAAGCAAGACAAGATGGGCCACCTGCTCCCCGGTATCTAGCATTTCTTCCCTACAACAATCTCAGTATCGGGATGGGGAAAAACTTGTTTTCGGATGCGCGGAAGAAGTCCTAGAATCGCTGCGAGGGATTGCCATGACGAAAACCATCCAGCAATCGGTGCGATTTGCCGCCTCGCCACGGACGCTGTTTGAATTGTACCTGGATTCGAAGAAACACTCGGCGGCAACGGGCGGGAAAGCGAACATCAACCGCAAAGTCGGCGGCGCGTTCACGGCGTGGAACGAGCAGTTGCGCGGGCGCAATTTGCTTATCGTCCGAAACAAACTGATCGTGCAAGCGTGGCGGAGCGTGAATTTCAAGCCGGGCGACGCCGATTCGATTCTGATTTTGGAGTTCAGCAGAGCGCCTGGAGGCGGACGGGTTGATCTCATTCACGTGAACGTGCCGTCGCAGGACCACAAGGGCGTAACGAACGGCTGGCCCAATTACTATTGGAAGCCGTGGAAGAAGTACCTGAAGTCGAAATTGAAGCGCCGCTAGCCTCCGCCGACGAAGTGCACGATTTCGAAGCTGTCGTTCGATTGCACAGCCGTTTCCCGCCAGCGAGCGCGAGGAAGAATGTCCAGATTGCGCTCCACTGCCACGCGGCCGGTTGACATGCCAAGGTGATCGAGCAGAGCGACCACGTTCAGCCCATCCGGAATCTCACGGCGTTCGCCGTTAATCGTCACGGTCATAGCTGGGTCGAGATTCTTCAGCTCTCGTTGGTGGCTCACTTCTATCGCTTGCCGCGACCTTTAAGCGAACTGGATGACGGTACCGGCGGAGCCATCCAAATCCCTCGGCTCCTCCGCCGCGCCGGACTCAAGATGCCGTTCGATCTCCCGGGCTCGACTAGCCGTCAACCTGGGAGCCCTATCGGTCGGATCGTCACTTGCTCCGCGAGCGCATCGCGAAACGAATCTCGTCTTTGCCAGCC
Organism: Acidobacteriota bacterium; assembly: GCA_003166795.1. Lineage (GTDB taxonomy): Bacteria > Acidobacteriota > Terriglobia > Acidiferrales > UBA7541 > Palsa-295. The sequence continues at coordinate 40,799 of PMUS01000016.1, forward strand.
TCCGCTCGCGCGTGAATGACCAGCGCGAGATCGCCTTTTCCGAGCGGCGGCAGCGGAAATTCAATCCGCACGCGGCCCCGGTCGTCGCTGGTGGCCGCGTGGTGGGATGCTTCGGAAGCGCCCTCGATCGCGGCCTCCACTTGCGCCCCTGCCTGCGGCTGTCGATCGGCTCGCCGCACAATTTCCACGTCGAGCGACACGTTGCCGCCTTCGAGCCATGACGTCGGATTCAGTAGCTGCACTTGTATTCCGCCAGTTCGCACGGCCAGTTCCAGCGCAGCGGCGATCTCCGCGTCAAACGCGCCGGCGCGCAGCTCCTCAATTACAGTTTTGTGCTGCTCGTGGACCCGCTCGCTCAGAGCCGCCGCGCTGAATTCGGCCGATTCCGCGAATTCCTGATAATTGGCAGCCAACCGGTGCAGAATTCGCCCGTGTTGGTACACCGCAGTGTCAATGACCGGATGGCTTGGACCCCGGTCCTCCGTCTGCACGTGGAACACCTGGTCTCCCACATTCACGTCCGTGTTAAATCCGGAACTCATCGCCTGCCGATTCCCTCCCGGCGCGCGCAGCGAGCCGCCCCTGCAAATTAAATCTTGGGGAGTTCATTTGACCGGTGTACTCTCGAACGCTATTATAGCAGCGGCTTTAAAATGAACAGCAACTACCTCGACAGCTACGGCCCACTTTTGCTCATGTTTATACTGGCGGCCGGAATGGCCGCCCTGCTGATCACTCTTTCCGCGGTGATTGGGAAGCACAAGCCGACGCCCGAAAAGAACCAGCCTTACGAATGCGGAATTCTCCCCACGGGCGACGCACGCCAGCCCTTTTCGGTCCATTTCTACATGGTGGCCCTGGTGTTCATCCTGTTCGATATCGAGGCCATCTTTCTGTATCCTTGGGCGCTCGTTTACCACAAGTTGAATGTGTTTGGCTTTGTGGAGATGTTGCTCTACATTGTCATCCTGCTGGTTGGCTATATTTTCCTGTGGAAGAAGGGCGCGCTCAACTGGGACAGCTAGTCGCCCGTCCGGGATCGGGTCCATCGTGGAATCGCAAGAAATCGGCAAAAACGCCGCCGTACAGAAGCTAAGGGACTGGGATAACGAGGCCGTCGCCGAAGTAATTGAATTTCGGGGCGAAACGACCGTTGTCGTGCCCCAGCAGCACTTGGTGCGCGCGGCGAAATTTCTAGCGTCCGAGCCTTCCCTGCGGTTTACGTTCCTTTCCGATCTGACAACGGTTGACCGGTTTCCCATGGAGCCGCGCTTCGAGGTGAATTACCACCTGCTTTCGATCGAGCGCGTCCTCCGTTTGCGCTTGCGCGTGCGAGTCACGGGTCCGGAACCATCCGTGCCCACCGTGACCTCGGTCTGGCCGACAGCCAATTGGCACGAGCGCGAGAGTTTCGATCTTTTTGGCATTCGATTCCACGGGCATCCCGACCTTCGCCGCATCTTGATGCCGGACGATTGGGAGGGATATCCGCTCCGAAAAGATTATCCGGTCGAGGGGTTCCGCTAGACTCGCCGGGCCAAGGCCGACCTATGACGACAAAGACGACACTCATCGAGACGCCAGCCGGGCCGGCCAAGGCGATGGTCCTCAATATGGGTCCGCAGCACCCGTCCACGCATGGCGTTCTGCGCGTGGTGCTGGAGCTCGACGGAGAAATCGTCCTCTCGGCCAGGCCCGAGATCGGCTACCTGCATACCGGCATCGAAAAGTCGTGCGAATCCAAAACCTATTCGCAATGCATCACGCTCACCGACCGGATTGACTACCTCGCGCCGCTCTCGAACAATCTCGGTTTCTGCCTCGCCGCCGAAAAGCTTATCGGGATCGAAGTCCCCAAGCGCGCGCAGTACATCCGCGTGCTTCTCACGGAACTGACGCGCATCACCTCTCACCTGGTTTGGCTCGGCACGCATGCCATTGACCTCGGCGCGATGACTGTTTTCCTGTACAGCTTCCGCGAGCGCGAAGAAATCATGAAGATTTACGAATACGTTTCCGGCCAGCGGATGATGACCAGCTATTTCCGCATCGGCGGACTCGCGCTCGAGCCGCCGCCGGACTGGCTCGATCGCGTGCGGCGCGTGATGGACGCCCTGCCCGGCCATATCGACGAATACGAAGACCTGCTCACGCAAAACCGCATCTGGATGGCACGAACCAAGGGCGTCGGCTGCCTGAGCGCGGAGGACGCCATTGCCATCGGCGCGTCCGGTCCGCTGCTTCGCGGCAGCGGCGTGGCCTACGACGTCCGCAAGGCTTTCCCTTACTCCAGCTACGACGAGTTTGATTTCAACGTGCAGACGCAAACGGCAGGCGATTGCTTCGCGCGATATCAAGTGCGGGTCGCCGAGATTCGCGAGAGCATCAAGATCGTTCGGCAGGCGATGGAAAAAGTTACTCCCGATGGGCCCTTCCGCGCCGAAGCGCCGGGAATCATCCCGCCCTCGCGCGAGGAAATGAAGACCTCGATCGAGGGACTGATCTATCACTTCAAGATTTTCACCGAGGGATTTGCGCCGCCGCCGGGCGAGGTCTATCAGGCGATCGAGTCGCCGCGCGGTGAATTGGGCGTATTCATGGCGAGCGACGGTTCAGCCAAGCCCTACCGCGTGAAGTTCCGCGCTCCGTCGTTTGTGAATCTGCAATCGCTGCCGAAGCTGTGCGAAGGGCGTCTGATCGCCGATGTGGTCGCTTGCATCGGCACAACCGACATTGTCTTGGGAGAAGTGGACCGCTAGCTTTCGCGACCGAAAACCGGAACATGCAACTGCCGCCACCGCTGGAAACAAAGTTCAACGAGCTCGCCGGTCGCTACCCGATCAAGCGCTCGGCGCTGATTCCCATGATGCTCTACGCCCAGGACCAGTTCGGTTCGCTGAGCGACGAGATCCTTCAGGAAATCGCCACGCGCCTGGACCTGAACATGATTCAGGTCGAGGAAACGCTCTCCTATTACTCGATGCTCCGGCGCAAGCCCGCCGGGCGCAATCACATTCAAGTCTGCACCAACATTTCCTGCATGCTCCGCGGCGGCAACGAGCTTTACAAGCACGTACAGAAGCGGCTCGGAATCGGGAACAAGGAAGTCTCGGCGAGCGGCACGTTCTCGCTCGAGGAAGTGGAATGCATCGGCGCCTGTACCGGCGCGCCGGCCATGCAGGTCAACTACGACTTTTACGAAGACCTCGACGCGGACAAAGTAGACGCGATTTTCGAGCAGCTTCAGGACAGCAAGAAGCCGAAGCCGTCCGCGGTTACGGCCGGTGCCTTGCACGACCGCGCGCCCGGTGAAGTGCCCGTGATCAGCAGGCTTTTCGGCGTGCCGAACTCCACGAAGATTGATGTCTATCGCAAGCACGAAGGTTATCAGGCACTTGAAAAAGCGCTGAAGATGACGCCCGATCAGATCATTGACGAAGTGAAGAAATCGAATCTACGCGGACGCGGCGGCGCGGGCTTTCCTACCGGAATGAAGTGGAGCTTCGTACCCAAGGACACGGCCAAACCGAAATACATCCTCGCGAACGCGGACGAAAGCGAGCCGGGAACCTGCAAGGACCGCCCGCTGATGGAAATGGACCCGCACCAGCTGATTGAAGGCATGGTCATCGCCGGCCGCGCGGTCGGGTCGCACCAGGGCTACATCTATATACGCGGTGAATATCGCTACATCCTTGACATCATGGACGCCGCGATCGCCGAAGCCTACGCCAACGGCTATCTCGGCAAGAACATTCAGGGCAGCGGATTCGATTTTGAGCTGGTCACACACACGGGCGCGGGAGCCTACGAGTGCGGCGAGGAATCGGCGCTCATGGAATCTCTCGAAGGGAAGCGCGGCTATCCGCGCATCCGGCCTCCGTTCCCTGCCGTTGTCGGCCTGTATGGCTGCCCCACGGTGATCAACAACGCGGAAACGCTGAGCACCATACCCGCCATCCTCCGGAAGGGCGGCGATTGGTATGCGAGTCTTGGCACTCCGAAAAATGGCGGAACGCGCCTTTACTCGATCTCGGGCCACATAAATCGTCCGGGAATTTACGAGCTTCCGCTCGGATTCCCGCTACGGCGCATGATTGAAGAGGTCGCCGGCGGCATGCGCGGCGGAAAGAAACTGAAGGCGGTGATTCCCGGCGGGACTTCGTGCCCGCTGCTCTCCGCCGACGAAATTGACGTCGCGATGGATTATGACTCGGTAGCGAAAATTGGCTCCATGCTCGGCTCGGGCGGCACGGTGATCATGGACGAAGACACCTGCATGGTGGACGTCGCGCGCCGTATTATGCATTTCTACGCGCACGAATCCTGCGGCTGGTGCATTCCCTGCCGCGAGGGCACCGCCTGGCTGCAGAAGATGCTCGACCGCTTCCACGAAGGCGGCGGCCGCGAAGAAGATATTCCGCTGATTGACGAGCTTTCGAAGAACATGCTCGGCCGTACTTTCTGCCCGCTCGGCGATGCCGCGGCGCTGCCGACGATCAGCATCGTGAAGAAGTGGCGGAACGAATTCGAGGATCATCTCCACGGCAAATGCGCCTACAACAACGCCGCGGAGCTGATCGCCGGAGCGCACTGAGAAGTACAGTTGTCATTCCGAGCGAAGCGAAGAATCTCTCTTCGGCGTTGGCCGGTGGGCGGCGGTAGCGACAAATAGGAACGGTGAATGACGGATCAAAAGAAAATCGCGTTCACGATTGACGGGCGAGCCGTAACGACGTCTGCGGGCACGCTGGTGATCGAAGCCGCCAAAACGCAGGGGATCGAAGTCCCGTCGTTCTGCTACTACCCCGGCCTTTCGCTTCAGGCCGCTTGCCGCATGTGCCTGGTCGAGGTCGAAAAGATGCCGAAGCTGCAGACCGCCTGCACGCTCGTGGCAACAGACGGCATGGTCGTGAAGACCTCGACCGAGCAAGTCCACAAAGCGCGCAAGGACATGATCGAGTTCCTGCTTTCGAATCATCCTCTCGATTGCCCCGTGTGCGACAAGGGCGGCGAATGCGAACTGCAGGACATGACGTTCCGCTACGGCCTCGATAAGACGCGCTTCGCCGAGGAAAAACTCCACACGCCCGAACAAAAGTGGTCGCCTCTGGTCTATTACGACGCGCCGCGCTGCATCCTCTGCTTCCGCTGCGTGCGCGTCTGCGACGAGGGCATGGACGTGAAGGCGCTGGGCGTCGGCTCGCGCGGCGTGCTCTCCGTGATCCTTCCCAACAAGCCGGACGAGCTGGCCTGCGAGGAATGCGGCATGTGCATTGATATCTGCCCCGTCGGCGCGCTGACCAGCGGGACGTATCGCTACCAGACGCGGCCGTGGGAAATGACCTACGTCGGAAATCCCTGCGCGCACTGTTCCAACGGCTGCAAGACCACGCTAAGCGTGCGCAACAACGAAATTTTGCGCGCCAATAATCGCGATCACTCTGGCATCAACGGCGAGTTCCTCTGCGCCAAGGGCCGCTTCGGATACGACTTCACGTCGAATCCCGAGCGCATCCGCCAACCGCTGGTCCGCCGCAATGGAAAGCTCGAGCCCGCCAGCTGGGAAGACGCGCTTGAGGAAGTCGCGCGCAGGCTGAAACAGGCGCACGCCACGCACGGCCCCGCTGCCATCGGCGTGATTGGCTCGAACCACACCACCAACGAAGAAAATTATCTGTTGAACCGCTTCGCGCGCGTCACGCTCGGCACGAACAATCTCGACCATCACCGCACTGCGGACTATGCCGGTCTTGCGGCCGCGCTCGGAGTGCGGGCAAGAGATTCTCTGGCCACGATGGCGGATGTCTACAACGCACCGGCAGTGCTGCTGATCGGCAACGACGTCACACAGCAGAATCCTCTGGTCGCTTGGCAGATTCGCACCGGTGTCCGCCACCATGGCCTACAGCTCTATGCAATCAATAATCTGCCGAGCAAGATACATCGCCAGGCCAAGATTGCAGTCGAGGTCGCCAAGGGCGGCGAGCACCAGGCCCTGCGCTGGCTCGCCACCGAAAAGGGACAATTCGACGCGAAGACCACGGAAGCGCTCGTCCAACTCAAAGCGGGTCTTGAAGCCGAGAAGGACGTCGTCGTGCTCTTTGGTGCGGATATTCAAGGCGCCGCGATCCGCGATCTCGTCTCGCTTACCGCCCGATTCGGCGGCAAGACGAAATTCATGGTACTCGGTGACTACGCGAATTCCCGCGGAGCTGCCGACATGGGAATCCTGCCCGACCGGCTCCCCGGTTACGCCCACCTATCAGACTCAGCCGAGCGCGCCCGATTCGGCAAACTTTGGGGCGGCGAAATTTCCGCCGCGCCGGGCCTTGCGGCCCGCGCAATGCTGGAAGCGGCCGTCTCCGGTAAGTTGAAAGCTCTCTACGTGGTCGGCGCGAATCCCCTGAAGACATTCGGCGTCGCGCAGCCCGATCGGCTGGCCGGCCTCGAACTTTTGGTCGTGCACGACATGTTCCTGACGGAAACCGCGCAGCGCGCGGATGTCGTGCTGCCCGCTGCGTCCACATACGAGAAAGACGGCTCACTCACGAACACGGCGGGTGAAGTGCAGTTGACGCATCGCTCGATTGATCCGCAGGGGCCGCGCAGCGACTTCGATCTGCTTCGCATTCTCTCGCACCAGCTCAGCATGCTCGGAATCGGCACTCCCATCCGCCTGCGCACGCCCGAAGCGGCTTTCGATGAGATTCGGCAGAACGTGGCGGGCTACGATCTTTCGCCGGCGACGCTGCTTGCGGGCGGCTCGGAGCTTGCGACCGCAACCAGCAAGGCGCCCGAGGCGGCCTACGACGTGCCCGTCGGCGCGATTTTCTCTTCACAGGATTATCTGTTTACGAGCGGCACCCTGGGCCGTTACTGTTCCAGGCTCACTTCGACGAACGAGGCAAAACAGACGCCGTGGGTTTCATCTCCCAACACCCAGTCCTGGTGGCAGCGGTAGTCAAGATCGCCGTCCTGCTGTTTATTGTAATGACGGCCTTGGCGTACCTCACCTGGCTCGAGCGCAAGGTTATCGCGCATATTCAATCGCGTTGGGGCCCGTACAATGTTGGCGCCCACGGATTGCTGCAGCCTTTGGCTGACGGCTTGAAGTTTCTGTTCAAGGAAGACGTCACTCCGCCAACGGCGGATCGTTTCATCTACACGCTTGCGCCCTTCCTGGCGCTTTCGCTCGGCCTCACGACAATCGCCCTCATTCCGTTTGGCCCGCCGTCGGTTCTCTTCCCGAATGGTCAGCAGATTTTCTCGGTCGTTGACCTCAACATCGGATTGCTGTTCTTATTTGCGATCACGTCGATGGGCGTATACGGCGTCGCGCTCGCCGGATGGTCCTCCAACAGCAAGTACGCGCTCCTTGGGGGCCTGCGCAGCTCCGCGCAAATGATCAGCTACGAAGTCTCGCTCACGATATCCGTGGTTGGGGTGGTACTTCTCGCCGGAACTCTCAATTTCAACGAGCTCATCGGCGGAATTCCGCATGGCTCGACGGGGCAGACCGGTTACTGGCTGCACTTTATTCCCAAGTGGAACGTGATTCCGCAATTCGTCGGGTTTCTGTGTTATCTCACTGCCGCAATCGCGGAAACCAACCGCGTGCCCTTCGACTTGCCCGAGGCTGAAACTGAGCTTGTCGCTGGATTCCACACCGAGTACTCCGCCTTCAAGTTCGCCATGTTCTTCATGGCTGAATACGCGAACATGATCACCGTATCGTGCCTCGCGACAATTCTCTTCCTGGGCGGCTGGCTTTCGCCCTTCCCCGCAAGCTGGACGTGGCAAAACTATTTGCCCGGCGCGGGTCTTTTGCTTCTCGCGGTTTATTGCGCGTGGAACACGGTTTCCGAAATGCGCGGGATTGCGCGACTGCAGCTCGGCGTGGTTACTCTACTCGCCGGCGGCGGCGGTTTGATCTGCCTCTATCCTCCGATCGCCGCGGGCATACAGGGGCCGTTCTGGTTCACCGCGAAAATTCTGGCGATCCTATTTTTCTACATCTGGATGCGCGCCACGCTACCTCGCTTCCGGTACGACCAGTTGATGTCGTTCGGTTGGAAGCTGCTGCTGCCGGTTTCGCTCGCGAACTTGGTGATCACGGCCTTCGTGATCGTCTGGCCGCTGTTGAGGAAGGGTTGAGGCACGGATGAACGTAGCCATCATCATGTTTTTCGCGTGCGCTCTGCTCGCCGTAGCCGGCGCGGTGCTGCTGATTCTGGCGCGTGAGCCGATTCACAGCGCGCTCGCGCTGGTCCTGGTGATGATGGCTCTAGCGGTCCTTTACCTTCTGTTGGGCGCGCCCTTCATCGCCGCCGTGCAGATCATCGTGTACGCCGGCGCCATCATGGTCCTGTTCGTTTTCGTCATCATGCTTCTCAATGCAGGCGTGGAAGAGCGCACCGACTTCAGCAAGATCGCCAAATTCGGGGGTGTTCCGCTGGGATTCCTCCTGCTCCTGGAGATTGCCCACTGGCTCTATCATTCTCCTGTTGGCACGGCGATCGCTAACGGTGCAGGCTCCTCAAATGAAGCCGCCGACACGGCCCAGCTTTCCGAGATGCTTTTCCGGCAGTATCTGTTCCCGTTTGAGGCGACCTCGATCCTGATTCTGATCGCGATCCTGGGCGCCCTGGTGCTGGCGAGGAAAGAGCAATGATGAGCGCCGTTCCCATTTCCTATTATCTGGTGCTCAGCGCGATTCTGTTCGGGCTGGGAGTGGTCGCGTTTGTGTTCAAGCGCAATATCATCACGATTTTCATGTCGATCGAGCTGATGCTCAACGCGGTGAATCTTGCGTTTGTGGCCTTCGCGCGCGCGCATGGCCAGCTCGACGGTCTGGTATTCGTTTTCTTCGTGATTGTGGTCGCGGCGGCCGAGGCGGCGGTGGGTCTGGCGATTGTCATCATGCTCGCGCAGAACCGTCAATCGCTCAACGTCGAACGCATAAATCTGCTCAAGCTCTAATGCTGCTACTCAACCATCTCTGGATCATTCTCGCGCTCCCCCTTGCGGGGGCCGCGATCAATGGCCTATTCGGCAAGCGCTGGCCGCAGTCCGCCGTGAATTCGGTGGCCATAGGTTCCGTGGTCCTCTCGTTTCTCGCTGCCGCGGAAACGGTCCGCGAATTCTGCCATCTCGCCGCTAGTCAAATCCCCTTCATCGGGAACTACTTCACTTGGATGGTCGGCGGCGAAGCCACACCCCACCCCTTCCATGTGGAGTTCGCACTCCAAGTTGACCAGCTCACCGTGGTCATGTTGCTGGTCGTCACCTTCGTTGGCATGCTCATCCACATTTATTCCACCGGGTACATGGCGCACGAAGGCGGCTACTACCGCTTCTTCTCCTATCTCAATCTATTCATGTTCTTCATGCTGACGCTGGTGATGGCCGCGAATCTCATCGTGATGTTCGTCGGATGGGAAGGCGTCGGCCTGTGCAGCTATTTGCTGATCGGGTTCTGGTTTCTGAAGAAGTCCGCCGCCGATGCCGGGAAAAAGGCTTTCATCGTCACGCGCATCGGCGATTTCGGCTTCACCGTCGGCATCCTGATTGTGTTCGCCACATTCGGCACGGTCGCGTTCGGTGAAATTTTCTCGCAGGCGTCGGACAAGCCCGTGGATGTTCTCACCGCGATCTGCCTGCTGCTCTTCGCCGGCGCAATCGGCAAGTCCGCGCAGTTGCCGCTCTACGTCTGGCTCCCCGACGCCATGGAAGGCCCCACGCCCGTCAGCGCGCTGATCCACGCCGCGACAATGGTCACCGCCGGCGTGTACATGGTCGCGCGCATGAGCCCGCTATTTTCGCGCGCGCCGATCGCCATGCTGGTCGTGGCGATCGTCGGTGCGGTCACCGCGTTCTATTCCGCCACCATCGGCCTCGTCCAGACCGACATCAAGAAAGTTCTCGCCTACTCCACCGTTTCGCAGTTGGGCTATATGTTTCTCGCCTGCGGAGTGGGCGCATATTCCGCCGGCATCTTCCACTTGATGACCCACGCGTTTTTCAAGGGCCTGCTCTTTCTCGCCGCCGGCAGCGTGATTCACGCCATGGGCGGCGAGCAGGACATGATGAAAATGGGCGGCCTGCGCAAGGAAATTCCGGTTACCTATTGGACGATGTTCATCGCAACTCTCGCGATCGCCGGCATCCCGGGCTTCGCCGGATTCTTCAGCAAGGACGCGATCCTGGAAGCCGCCAGGTCCGGGCCTTATGCGAATCTTTGGCTGTGGCTGCTGGGTGTCGCAGCCGCGGGACTCACATCGTTCTACATGTTCCGCCTCGTGTTCCTCACTTTCTTTGGCGAGCCTCGTTACGACGAGCACAAGGTCCACGTCCACGAATCGCCAAAGAGCATGACCATCCCGCTGATGGTTCTCGCGTTTCTTTCGATCTTTGGCGGCTGGTTCGCCGCGCCCAAGCTCGTCGGTGGAGTTGACTACTTCGAGAGATTCCTCGCGCCCGTTTTTGCGGCGTCCTCGCCCGCGTCCGATGCGATGTCCGCAGCCGCTGCCGACGCCGCTGCAAGCCCAGCGATGGATTTGCTGCATGCCCTGACCGGCTGGCCAGTGATCGTAGGTGTCGTCGGCCTGCTTGTTGCCTGGTGGTTCTACATCAAGAATCCGGACGTTCCCAAGCGCATGGCCCAAAGCGTCCGCGGTCTTTACACGCTTCTGCTCAATAAATACTACGTGGACGAAATCTACGCCGCGCTGATCGTCCGTCCGCTGCTCTGGATTTCAACGAACGTCCTTTGGCATGTCGTGGACGAGGGCTTGATTGACGGCACCGTGAACGGCACGGCGACCGTCGCGCGCGAATCGGGCCGCCAGGCCCGCAAGCTGCAGTCGGGCAACACGCGCAGTTACGCCGCGTGGGTAATTCTGGGAGCCGTGGGCTTCACCGCGCTCTTGTTCGGCCTTCTGGGGGTGGCGCACTAACGTGGGAACACAGGGCTACTTGCTCACGGTCATCACGTTCCTGCCGCTTCTCAGCGTGGCCGCGCTGCTCATGCTGCGCTCGGACGACCAGGTTTGGATCCGCCGGATCGCCCTTGCTGCTTCGCTCGCCGAGTTTGTCGTTTCGCTGCTCCTGCTGCGCGGCTTCGATTCCGCGAACCCGGATTATCAATTCGTCGAAAAGCACGCCTGGATCGGCGATTCGATTCAGTACCACCTCGGCGTGGACGGCATCAGTTTGTTTCTCATCCTGTTGACCACGTTTCTCACGCCCCTCGCGATTCTCTGCTCCTGGGAATCCATCCGCGACAACGTGAAGGGCTTTTTCGTTTCGTTGCTGGTCATCGAAACAGCCATGATCGGCGTTTTCGTTTCGCTCGATCTCTTCCTTTTCTTTGTCTTCTGGGAGCTCACGCTGATCCCGATGTACTTCATGATCGGGATGTGGGGCCACGAGCGCCGCATCTACGCGGCTGTGAAATTCATTCTGTACACGATGTTCGGCTCGATCCTGATGCTGGTCGCGATTCTGTGGCTCTATGGCAAGGCTGGTACGTTCGACCTGCCGGATATCCTAAGTCTGATGCAGTCGGGACAACTTTCCTTCCCGCCACGAACGGAGCTGCTGCTCTTCGGCGCGTTCTTTATCGCGTTCGCTATCAAAGTACCGCTCTTCCCGCTGCACACCTGGCTGCCTGACGCGCACACCGAGGCTCCGACGGCAGGCTCGGTGATTCTTGCCGGAGTCATGCTGAAGCTCGGCACCTACGGCATCCTGCGCTTCTGCCTGCCGCTCTTTCCCGAGGCCGCGCACCGCATGGCGCAGCCGATCGCCGTTCTCGCGATCATCGGCATCGTTTACGGCGCGCTCGTCGCCACGGTGCAAACCGATTTGAAGCGCCTGGTGGCCTATACGTCCGTCAGCCACCTCGGCTTTGTGGTTCTGGGCATTTTCGCCTTCAACACCGTCGCCATTCAGGGCGCCGTCTTCCAGATGCTCAGCCACGGCGTTTCCACCGGCGCGCTTTTCCTAGGCGTTGGCATGCTCTACGACCGCCGCCATACACACGAAATCAAGCAATTTGGCGGGCTCGCGACGCCTATGCCCGTGTTGATGTCGTTCTTTCTGTTCATCGCGCTGTCGTCGCTCGCCCTGCCTCCACTCAATGGCTTCATCGGCGAGTTCCTCATCCTCATTGGCACGTTTCAGAGCCATCACGCGTGGGCTTCCTGGGCCGCCAGCGGTGCGGTGCTTTCCGCGATTTATCTTTTGTGGGCCTATCAGCGCGTGGCGCTTGGGGAAGTCACCGTTGAAAAAAATAAGACCCTGCCGGACGCCTCCATGCGCGAGCGCATCATCCTCGTAACCATGGCTCTTGCGATCCTGTTCATGGGCGTCGCTTCCCCGCTCTTCACGCGCCGCATGGAAGTTTCCGTGAACAACATCCTCGAGCAGACTTCGACTCCGCGCAATGCATCGCGCCCGGTGGGCCTGCCGCGCGCGCCTTACGTCGTGGCGCTGCCGGCGCATCCAGCTCTCGCTGTTCTCGCCGAAAGGCAGGTGCGGCCGTGATTCCGTTTGTCGGCGGCCAGATCGACAACCTGCACCGGCTCGCACCGGAGATAACGCTGTGCTTGTTCGGCATCATCGTCATGATTGCCGATCCGTTCGTGGGGGCCGCGCGCAAGCGTGCGCTCGGCTGGGTCGCTTTGGTCGGCGCGCTCGTTGCGCTCGCTGCCGTGCATGTCGCCAATCATTTTCCCGGGCCGGCCTATAGTGATTTGATCCGCGTGGATTCTTTCAGCGTGTTCATGCACGTGGTCATACTCGCAGCCGTGGTGCTCTCCATTCTCGGCTCGTTCGATTATCTCGATCAGGAAAATATCCAGCGCGGCGAGTATTACGCGCTCGTTCTCTTCGCGGCCGTCGGCATGGGCATTCTGGCGGGCGCGAATGAGCTGGTCACCGCTTTCGTCGGCCTCGAAATCAGCTCCATCGCCAGCTACGTTCTCGTCGGATTCCGCCGCCGCTCGCCCGCTTCCAACGAAGCGTCGCTCAAATACTTTTTGCTCGGCTCGTTCGCCACCGCATTCTTCCTGTACGGAGTTGCCATGGTGTACGGCGTGACCGGCACCACGCGTATTGACGCGGTCCAAACTGCGTTTGAAACGCTTCTGGCGGCGAGCCCTCACATGCCCGGGCTTGCCGTTCTCGGCCTGGGACTGATTTTCGTCGGCTTGGGATTCAAGGTCGTCATCGCACCCTTTCAGGTTTACGCGCCCGATGTCTACGAAGGCGCGCCCACGCCGGTCACAGGATTGCTTGCGTCAGGGCCCAAGGCCGCCACGTTCGCTTTGATGATCCGGATTTTCTACGTATCCTTCGGCTCGGCTCAGGGCCTGTGGTTTTGGGCCATCTGCGTTTGCGCGGTGCTGACGATGTGCATCGGCAATTTCGCGGCGCTGGTGCAGACCAACGTCAAGCGCATGCTCGCGTATTCTTCGATCGCGCATGCGGGCTATATCCTGGTCGCGTTTGCGGCCTCGACCGCGTTGGGCGTCGCCGCGGTTTTGTTTTATCTCGCGGCGTAC
>PMUS01000105.1 GCA_003166795.1 Acidobacteriota bacterium
GAAACCCTAAATAATTTTACGAATCGGCTTCGTCTTGAAAAGGCCGCCCGTCTTGTTCGTTATTCCGACAAAAGCCTGACCGATATAGCCTTGGAATGCGGTTTTTCGTCATCGGCCGTGTTTTCACGCGCCTTCCGATCCGGCTACGACACTTCGCCAAGTCAGTTTCGAAAAAGCGGCGAGATTAAAAAGAGCAAGATTTGCAAAGAACTCTTCCCGGAAGACGAATATGGTCTCCCCATGAGCGCGGAAGAAAAGAGAGCCGCGTTTCCAGTGAGATTGATTGATATTCCCGAAAGGCAAGTCGCCTATATTCGGGTTACGAATGCCTTCGAACTGGACAGAGTGCTTGCCGCGCTCAGGAAAGTGATCGAGTGGGCCAAATCCCAGGATATTTTTTCGCAAGGAATTCTTTTCGGAATGACGGCGGACGATCCACACGTGACCCCCAAGCATCTTTACCGGTATGAGGTCTGTCTCGCGTCGTCGTTTCCTTTCGAGTGCATGGAAGGAATGTCGAAATTGAAAATGCCAGCCATGCGATACGCCGCCATAAAGGTTTCCGGCGATATCCATAAAGTAGCAACGGCTTGGGACTATCTTTACAGAGACTGGCTTGTCAATAGCGTCCACGAGCCCGAGCATGCGGCGGCACTCGAGGTTTTCCTGGACAAAGAAAACGCGATGGATTGGTCGCATTTTGAATTGGAACTTTGCCTGCCGGTTCGGAAACTGGCAGCGATGGGGAGTTCGAACTCCGGGAGCCGAAAATCCGGGAAGATCGAAATAAAGGGCAATAAACGGGTCACTGCGCAACGGAGGAACTTATGATTGACGGAATTGGCGGCGCTTTTCTGTTTTCCAACGATACAAAGAGATTGGCAGCCTGGTATCGCGATTGCCTCGGAATAGCTTTTCAGGGCGAAGATGCTGAGTGCAGCTCAGTTTATGCATCGTTCGAATACAGGGATCTTGCAAACCCGGAGATCAAGCGAACGATAGCGTGGGCGATCATGCCCACGGATCAAGACATCAAAGATAAGCCGCGAACGGGTAAGATTAATTACACAGTGAAGAACATGGGAGAATTCCTCAGCCATCTTAAGAGTAAAGGCGTGGTAATCGAAAAGACCGAGGAATATCCCTCCATGGGGGCCTTTGCGTGGCTTAAAGATCCCGATGGCAATCAGATCGAGCTTTGGGAACCATCCAACGAGTGAATAGAAATCCCTAAATCGTGAGGCCCAAGGGCGGACTTCCAGGCCCTTGTGACAAATGCTGGGGCACGCGCCAATTGCTGATTGATCTGGAGGGCCGCACGGTGGAACTGAATCCCCGGCAGGGATTCGTGGTTCCCAAGTCAGTGTTGCATCGCACTCGCGCGTTGCGGCGCACCGTGATCCTGATGGTCGAAAATTCCGGGATTATCCCCACCGGGAATTAACATTTGTTGCCTGCTGGAACTTCCACGAGGGTTACGGGCGCTTGACGTTGGCGCGCATCCATGTGGCAAAGGCGTTTTCATTGAGGGTGCCTGCAGCGAGGCTCAGGACAGATTGTGCGGCGTCTTCCTCGCTGGCGATGAAACGATAGCCGTTGATTTCAAGGAACAGCACGCCAACGATGAACCCCGTGCGCTTGTTTCCATCGAGAAAGGGGTGGTTGCGTACGATCCCAACGGTGTAGGCAGCAGCCATGGCCATGATGTCTGGCTTCTTACCGTAGGCATGGAGCTGCCGGGGACGGGCAAGAGCGGATTCAAGCAGGCCTTGATCTCGCACCCCTGCAGGTCCGCCGTCGAGAGCGAGAAGTCGGGAGTGGAGCGCGAGGGCGTCGCGCTCGTCCACCCACAGCGGCTCGCTCACTTGGAGAGCGCATGCAGCGTGTTGCGATAGCGGCCGATGATGTCTTCCGCCTTTTTCATTTTCTTCACGAAGGCGGGATCGTAGCGGGAGAGTTGATACGCGCCGTCCGGTCCTTCGATCAGGAACAGGCGATCGCCCTCATCTGCGCCCAGGCGCCTGACGGCCTCCTTGGGCAGAACGACTCCGAGCGAATTGCCGATCTTCCGAACCTTGAGTTCGACCATTTTGTCGCTCCTTTGTTGTTATAACAATTGTAGCAACTCCCAGGCGCAATTTCAATCGGCCGAAGCGGGCTTATTGGCTGCGCCGCGCCAAGCATCCGCGCCGGGCACGGCATCCCGTGCCCCTACGAATGCGTAACTCCCGGGCGCAGCAAGCAGCGCCCCCCACGGATCCGAACGACAACGGCACGGGGCGCGACCGGCCCGCGAGGGTGGAGAAGGGGCGTATAATTACTTGCGGCGGCGACGCGAGATGCCAACCCTCAAGATTTCCGGCGGGACGTCCAAACTCCATGAAGCGCGATGGTGGGAAGCTGAGCCGAACGGCAAAGTGCACTGCTACCTTTGTCCGCGGCACTGCCATATTGGCGAGGGGCAGGCGGGGTTCTGCTTTATTCGCGCGAACGAGGGCGGCAAGCTTTATAGCCTCGGGTACGCGCATCCTGCGGCGCTGCAGATTGATCCCATCGAGAAAAAACCGCTGAACCATTTTCTGCCTGGCACGCGCGTGTTTTCGATGGGCACGGCCGGATGCAACATGGGCTGCTTCTTCTGTCAAAACTGGGACATCTCGAAATCGCGCGCGGACCAGGTGCATTCGTCCTTCGTGCCGCCCGAGGACGTGGTGATGCTGGCGATCCGCAACGGCTGTCCCTCGATTGCGTTCACGTACAACGAGCCGACGATCTGGGGCGAATACGTCATAGACATTTGCCACGCCGCGAAGGAACACGGCATCAAAACTGTGATGGTGTCGAACGGCTACGTGACGCGCGAAGCGTTCCACGACATCTACGACCACATTGACGCGGCGAATATTGACCTGAAGGCGTTCACCGAGACTTTCTACGGGCGCACCACGCTGACGCATCTGCAGCCCGTCCTGGACACGCTCCAGTGGCTGAAGAACGAAACGAATGTCTGGTTCGAGATCACGAACCTTATTATTCCGACTCTCAACGACGCTCCCGCGGAGACACGCGCGCTGGCCGAATGGATTTTCACGCATCTGGGGCCGGATGTGCCGCTGCACTTCACGGCGTTCCATCCCGATTTCAAATTGCGCGACAAGCCGCGCACGGCGCCCGAAACGCTTCACGCGGCCCGCGCCACGGCGCTCGAGGTGGGATTGCACTACGTGTATGAAGGCAACATCTATAGCGATGGCGCGCACACGTCCTGCCCGTTATGCAAGGCGCTGCTGATTCGCCGATCGTGGCATGATGTGGAGGAGAATCGTCTGGCGGATGGGTGCTGCCCGAAATGCGGACTGGCGATTCCGGGGCGGTGGGCGAATTCGTCAGCGGACATTTCCGCGCGGTCATCGCGAAAGGCGGAGACGGTTACGGCCGGACGATATGGGGAGTTGAATTTCTAGAATGAGGGCGGGCGACTGTTACCGGTAGCGAATGGCGGCGCCGAAGAGAGATTCTTCGACTGCGTAACCGGACGCCCCGCAAGAGCGGGGCGAGGCAAGGCCTCCGGTCACTCCGCTCAGAATGACACGTTGTTTGAGGGCGTAGCCGAGATGACGTATCCGAGGGGCTTGAACGGCATGTTTAACCACGCAGGGAAACTCTAATGGCACTTGTGGCGGCAGCGCCGTTTCTCAGCGAGCAGCGGTATCAGGATTACACCGCCGAGCAGCATGAGGTGTGGGCAGAGCTCGTCCGGAGGCGGCGGCCGCAAATCGAGGCATATGCTTGCCGCGAGTTTCTGGAAGGCTACAAGATTATCGGGCTCGAAGACGACCGCCTGCCGAACCTGAGCGCGATCTCCGCGCGGCTGAAACCAAGAACCGGATGGAGCGCGACGCCGGTGAGCGGATTCCTGCCGAGCGACGCATTTTTCGAAATGCTCGACGCGCGCATGTTTCCGACGACGACCTGGCTCCGCAGCCGCGATTCGCTCGGATATACGCCGGAGCCCGATATTTTCCACGACGTTTTCGGCCACGTCCCCATGCACGCGCACCCCGTGTTCGCGGATTTCCTGCAACACTACGGCAGCGTGTGCGCGAGGATCAAGGAAAAGGAGACGCTCGAGCGCCTCGGCCGCCTGTTCTGGTACACGGTGGAGTTTGGCCTGATTCGCGAAGGCGGCAAGGTGAAGGTTTACGGCAGCGGAGTAATCAGCTCGCAGAACGAGTGCACGAACGTGATCGAAGGCGGCTGCGAGGTCCGGGATTTCAGCCTCGACGAGGTGCTGGATACGCCCGTGAAGGTGGACAGCATTCACAAGCTGCTGTTCGCCATCGAAAGCTTCGAACAGATATATGCAGCGATGCGCGAAGCCGAAACGCGCATGCTGGCGCGATCGTAGTCGCTTCCGCCAGGCAGTGTGTCCAACAGAGGCAAAGAAAAGCCCCACCCTCTCAAAACGAGGATGGGGCACCCGGAAAACGCCCTCGAAATTGGCCCAGTGGCCGAGAACAGCTCTAAGAGATGGACGAATCGTTGTAGCGGCTTAGCTCGACGCCGCTTCCCACCGGCAGTAGCACGGAATCAATCTTCGGCTTCGACCGCACATGCTTGCGGTATTTGAGGGCATGTTCGCGGTAATTCTCCGGCAGGAGCATGTTGTCCGCGGCGATGAAGGCGCCGGGCGAAAGCTTCGGATAAAAGAGGTCGAGGCATTCGACGTAGAGATCCTTCCAGAGGTCCACGAGCACGAAATCGAATGGACCCGCGAGCGATGCGATCGTCTCGCGCGCGTCACCGAGACGGAAATCAACATGCGCGGTTAGTCCCGCCTTCGCGAGCATGGTGCGTGCGTATTCCTGTTTGTACGCGGCCTTATCCAGCGTGATGAGTTTTCCGCCGGTGGCGCGCGCCGCTTCCGCAAGCCACACCGTGGAATAGCCGTACGACGTGCCCAGCTCGAGGATGGTCCGGGCTTTCACGCTCTTGGCCAGGATATTGAGCAGTTGGCCGGTCGCGGGGCCGACGGCGATCAAGA
This sequence comes from Acidobacteriota bacterium, assembly GCA_003166795.1. GTDB lineage: Bacteria > Acidobacteriota > Terriglobia > Acidiferrales > UBA7541 > Palsa-295. The sequence goes on from PMUS01000105.1 coordinate 5,045, forward strand.
ACTCGTCGCGGCGCTCGAGCCACTCGTCCATCGTGCCTTTCAATTGAAGCTTGTGCTCCTCGGCGCCGCGCTTTTCGTACTCTGCAAGGACCGCCGCAATCGCTGCATCCATCTTTGCATCCTCCGAATTCAGACTGGCGCAACATCATAAGGCATGGAGAGGGAATTACGGCGGGTTCATGGCGGAGGCCTGATAGGATTTCGCGGCCTGCCGGGGCGAGGATCCGGCGCGCTACGCGGGAAAAATGGCGGGGACGACGAGACTCGNNGTGACAGGGCAGCGTTCTAACCGACTGAACTACGTCCCCGCGGTAGTTACGCCAACTGGTGGGCGATCACGGATTTGAACCGCGGACCTTCCGGGTGTAAACCGGACGCTCTAACCGCTGAGCTAACCGCCCTTGGGTCATCGTAGCAGAACCCGGACGCCAGAGGCCAGAGCTTAAACGCTCGCTGACGGGCGTCTCAATCGCAAAGCCGGACATTTGAAAACGCCGCAACGCAAATCTGCGCACGCTGCGTCCGCTTCTCCAACCAGTCAAATGAAAGCTAATCAAAACGCGCCGACAGCCGATGCCATTTTTGGGCAGCCTGTACCTTCGTACAGGGGCAAAAAATAGCCTGTACGAACGTACAGGTTTTCGTGCGACGTGTCAGATGTTAGCAGATTCACCACGAACGCCCCACCGGGTTCCCAATTCCTAGTGGGGCGCATGCTACTCTGCCAATTCCGGCGGTTCTAGTACCGCGGGCGCCACGACTATGTCTTCACGACTCGGTGAAATCCTCGTTAAAGACAGCCTGATCTCCGCAGATCAGCTTAAGCAGGCGCTCGACTACCAGAAAAAGAATGGCGGACGGCTCGGAACTTGCCTGGTCAAGCTGGGTCTGGTGAGCGACGACGATATCACCGCGGTTCTTTCCCGCCAGTACGGCGTTCCGTCCATCAACCTGAAATTCTATGAAGTGGATCCGGCGGTGATCAAACTCGTACCGCAGGAAACGGCGGTCCGCTACCAGATTGTGCCGCTGTCGCGCGTGGGCTCAACCCTGACGATCGCGATGACGGACCCGACGAACGTCTTCGCCATGGACGACATCAAGTTCATGACCGGGTTCAACGTCGAGCCGGTGGTCGCGTCGGAAACGGCGATCAGCGAAGCGATCCACAAGTTCTACGGCGAAGTGGAGAGCGTCGAAGAACTCGACAAGGTGATGAAGGACCTGACGGGCGACGAAACCGACGCGCTCGAGCTGGCTGCCGAAGAGACCGAGATGGACCTGGCCAGCCTGTCGAAGGCGGCCGAAGAGGCGCCCATCATCAAGCTGTGTAACCTGATTCTGACTGACGCGGTCAAGCGGGGCGCGAGCGACATCCACGTGGAGCCTTACGAGAAGGAGTTTCGCGTCCGGTTCCGCATTGACGGAATTCTGCAGAACGTGATGGCCCCGCCGCTGAAGTTGAAAGATGCGATGACCAGCCGCATGAAGATCATGTCGAAGCTGGACATCAGCGAGAAGCGGCTGCCGCAAGACGGCCGCATCATGATCAAGTACCTGAAAGACGGAAAGAAAAAGGAACTGGATTTCCGCGTTTCGACCGTCCCCACACTGTTCGGCGAAAAGATCGTGCTGCGCTTGCTCGACAAGGAAAACCTGCGCCTCGACATGACGAAGCTCGGATTCGAGCCCGAGGCGCTGGCGAAATTCGAGCGGCAGATTCTGAAGCCGTACGGCATGGTGCTGGTAACCGGCCCAACGGGTTCGGGCAAGACCAACACGCTTTATTCCTCCGTCGCGCGGCTGAACACGCCAGAAACAAACATCATGACCGCCGAGGATCCCGTCGAGTTCCAGCTTCCCGGGATTAACCAGGTTCAGATGAAGGAACAGATCGGGCTGAACTTCGCTTCCGCGCTCCGCGCGTTCCTGCGGCAGGACCCGAACATTATCCTGGTCGGTGAAATTCGAGACTTCGAGACGGCGGAAATCGCGGTAAAGGCCGCGCTGACGGGCCACATGGTGCTTTCGACGCTGCACACGAATGATGCTCCGTCGACCATCAGCCGATTAATGAACATGGGAATCGAACCATTTCTCGTGGCGACCTCGGTGAACTTGATTTGCGCGCAGCGGCTGGTGCGCCGCATCTGCGTGCAATGCAAGGAGCCGCTTCAGATTCAGGCCCCGGCGCTGATTGAGGCAGGCTACTCGCCGGACGAAGCCGCGAAAACGACTGTGCAGCACGGCAAGGGCTGCGCAACCTGCAACAACACCGGTTACAAGGGCCGAGTCGGGCTTTACGAAGTGATGGAAATCAACGACGAGCTTCGTGAGCTGATACTCGTCGGCGCTTCGGCGTTGGAGATCAAGAAGAAAGCGTTGGAACAGGGAATGATTACGTTGCGTCGCAGCGGCCTGCAGAAGGTAGCGGCCGGGCAGACGACCATGGAAGAAGTTTTGCGCGAAACCGTTCTGTAAAGAGGAGAAGAAAATGCCTGGAATTACACTGAGCGAGCTTCTGAAAAAAATGCTGGAGATGCAGGGCAGCGATTTGCACCTCTCGACGAATAGTGCACCGCGGGTCCGCGTCCACGGCAAACTGCGCCCCCTGGATATGCCGCCCCTGACCGCGGCGGACACCAAGGCGCTGGCCTACAGCGTGCTTACCGACGTGCAGAAGCATCGCCTCGAGGAGAATCTCGAGCTCGACTTCTCCTTCGGATTGAAGAGCCTGGCGCGTTTCCGCGGCAACATCTTCCACCAGCGCGGCGCCGTGGCGGCGGTTTTCCGCACCATTCCCTGGGAAATCAAGAGTTTCGACGCGCTGATGCTTCCGGCGGTCGTTCGGGGGCTCTGCGACAAGCCGCGCGGGCTGGTGCTGGTCACCGGGCCGACCGGCTCGGGCAAATCCACGACGCTGGCTGCCATGCTGGACAAGATCAACAACGAGCGCGAAGAGCACATGATCACGATCGAGGACCCGATCGAGTTTCTACACAACCACAAGAAGTGCCTGGTCAACCAGCGGGAGGTGCACTCGGATACGCACTCGTTCGCCAATTCTCTCCGCGCCGCGCTGCGCGAGGACCCCGACGTCGTTCTGATCGGTGAAATGCGGGACCTGGAAACGATTGAATCGGCGCTGCGCATCGCCGAGACGGGCCACTTGACGTTCGCGACGCTGCATACGAATTCGGCGGTATCGACGATCAACCGCATCGTGGACGTCTTCCCGGCGCACCAGCAGCCGCAAGTTCGCGCCCAGCTTTCCATGGTGCTGGAAGGAATTCTTTGCCAGTCGTTGCTGCCCAAGATTGACGGCCGCGGCCGCGCGATGGTGATGGAAGTCCTGATCCCCACCGCGGCGATCCGCAACCTGATCCGCGAAGACAAGATTCACCAGATTTATTCCGCGATGCAGACGGGCACCGGGCAGACCGGAATGCAGACGTTCAACCAGAGCCTCGCGAACGCCTTTTCCCAGAAGTTAATCACTTTGGAAACGGCTATCGCGAGATCTTCGAATCCGGATGAATTACAGGATTTAATTAACCGAGGAGTGACTTCGCCGCCAGCCGGCGGCCGGGTTCCAGTCCGGCGGTAATCGAATAGGGAGGTAACAGTCATGCCGGTATTTACATATCGGGGAGTGAACCGCATGGGCACGAACGTTGCGGGGGAACGCGAAGCCGACAGCAAGGCCGCGCTCCAGGCCATGCTCCGGCGGGAGAACATTAACGTCAGCAAGCTCTCCGAGAAGGGGAAGGAGTTCAACATCCCCACGTTCGGCGCCGGAGTCGATCAGAAGGAACTCGCGATTTTTACGCGCCAGTTCTCCGTGATGATCGATGCCGGCTTGCCTCTCGTCCAGTGCCTCGAAATTCTGGCGGGACAACAGGAGAACAAGACTTTTCAGAAGATTCTCAACAGCGTGCGGGCATCAGTTGAAGGCGGCGCCACCTTGTCGGCGTCCATGAAGCAGCACGAAAAAGTCTTTGACCCTCTCTACTACAACATGGTGGAGGCCGGTGAGACGGGAGGTATTCTCGATACCATTCTCCAGCGCCTCGCGTTGTACATCGAGAAGAACGTCAAACTGAAGCGCGCCGTGAAGTCCGCCATGATTTACCCCGTGGCGGTGTTGAGCATCGCGGCCGGCGTTATTATCCTTCTTCTCTGGAAAGTCGTTCCGATTTTCACCACCTTGTTCAACGGCTTGGGCGCGGATTTGCCGCTGCCCACGCGCGCGGTTATCGCGATGAGCAATTTCGTGGGAAGCATCTACGGACTGCTCATTCTCGTGTTCTGCGTCGGCGCCGGTGTGGCGATCAAATTCTGGCAAAAGACGCCACTGGGCCGGATGACCATCGATCAACTCTTGTTGAAGGCTCCGGTGGTCGGAATCGTTCTTCGGAAAATCGCCGTCGCGCGATTCACGCGCACTCTCGGCACACTGATTTCCAGCGGCGTGCCCATCCTCGAAGGTTTGGACATCACGGCACGCACTTCGGGTAACGCCGTGATCGAGAGAGCGATCACCATGACGCGCAAGGCGGTCGAGGCCGGGCGCTCGTTGGTTGAGCCACTCAAGGAAACGGAAGTCTTCCCGGGCATGGTGACGCAGATGATCGGCGTCGGCGAACAAACCGGCGCGATGGACGCGATGCTTTCGAAAATCGCCGATTTCTACGAGGACGAAGTTGACGCGGCGGTGAAGGACATGTTGACGGCGATCGAGCCGATCATGATCGTGTTCCTCGGCGTGGTCGTCGGCGGCGTGGTCATTTCGATGTATCTGCCACTGTTCTCGTTGATCGGCAAACTGGCCGGACACTAAACCCATCGCGTTTCGGTCCGGTGGTGGCGGAGGGTTAAAGGAAGCGAGTTCGCCGCGCGCCACCGGAATCGAGCCGGCAGCAGAAGACATCAGCGAATCTGAAATGGAATTCACGCCTAGTGTGAGCGAATGGCTGCCGTTGCTGGGCCGCGTTCGTTTTCTCATTATTACGTTTCTTCTCGTGGTGTTCGTCGCAGTTCGCCAATGGTCCACCGTCTATTATCCCGTCGCAACGCTGTTCGTGCTCGGCGCCATCTGGTATGCCCTCGCCGCGGTCTTCGTATTCTCGCAGCGTAAGCTCCCCGGATTCAAATGGCACGCCGCCTTTCAGATCGCAGCCGATCTGGTCATGATCACGGGCGTCGTATATTCCAGCGGCGCGCAGGATAGTTACTTCATATCGTTGTATCTGTTGGCGATTTTGATGGGGAGCATCCTGTTTTCACGCCGGGGCGCGTTTCTGGTAGCCGGCGCAAGTTTCGTTTTGCTGGGATGCGTGGTCGAGCTGACCTACTACGGCATCATTCCGCGGACGGCTACTACGTTGCCGGGCCTGCGGGAACTTCAATCCTGGCTGGGGAGCAATCTTTTTGCATTTTTCGCGATCGCGTATCTCGGGAGCCTGCTGGCACAAACCATCCGCAAGAAAGGCGTCGAGCTCGAGGAGAAGAGCGAGGAGCTGAAGGATCTGCAGGCCTTCAATCGGGACATCATCGAGTCAATGCGCGGCGGCTTATTGACGACCGATCTCGACGGCCGCATTTTGCTGGTGAATCGCGCCGGAGCCGAAATCACGGGACAAGGATTCGGTCTGCTTCGCGGTGAGAATGTCGCGGATGTTTTTCCGGGTTTTTGGCCGGTGGAAAGCGACGAGCAGGGAACTCCACTCGCGCTGCGCAAGGAGATCGAATTCCGCACGGCCGCGGGAAACATTCGTTTTCTGGGACTCTCGATCTCCCCTTTGCGCACCGGTCAGAACGAAGCCGGGGGCTTCGTATTCAACTTTCAGGACCTTACGGAGCTGAAGCGCCTCGAACGGGAAGTGTTCAACAAGGAGAGGATGGCCGCACTCGGCCGGCTTTCGGCGGCCATCGCCCATGAGATTCGGCAGCCGCTCACAGCCATGACCGGCGCGCTCAAGGAACTGGCGCGCCTCGCGCCACTGGAAGACGACGACAAGAAGCTGGTCCAGATCGTCAGCAGGGAATCGCAGCGCTTGAATCAAATTATCACCGAATTCCTGGACTACTCCCGCGAGAAGTCGTACGCATTCGCGGATCTCGACATCGTGGCTCTGATCGAAGAAACGCTGCTTCTGATCGAGCGCCATGCCGGCCCTTCAGGCAAGGTGCGCGTGGAGCGCGACTTCTCTTCCGCAAAGCTTCGCGCCCGTGTGGACCGCGACGCGATGAAACAGGTTTTCTGGAATCTTTGCAACAACGCCCTGCGCGCCATGCCCGACGGCGGCGTGCTTACCGTAAGCCTCGAAACGTTTGCAGACTCGGTGCGAATTTCCATCCGCGACACCGGAATCGGTTTCGACCCTCGCGCCACAGCCCGGATTTTCGAGCCGTTTCAATCGGGATTCGCCGGTGGCACGGGCCTTGGTCTCGCCATCGTGTATCAGATTCTGCAGGCGCACAAAGGCCAGATTCGTGTCGACACAGAACCAGGGCTCGGCACGGAGTTTGTGGTCGAAATTCCGCGGTCAACCCGCGCTACCGCTCGAACGGGTCCGCGTCTCGCGGCAGAAGCCTTGCCCCCGGCCGCGCCGTTGGTAGGAAAGGCATAGGTCGCCCATGGCCCACATGCTAATCGTTGACGACGAGCGGTCCATTTGCGAGCTCCTGGAAATCAGCTTCCGCAAGGAAGGCCACAAAGTGGAAGTGGCCTCAAGCGGCGAAGCGGCGAAGCGCCTGCTGGCGTCCCGGATATTCGACATCGTGGTTTCCGACATCTGCATGCCCGATATGGACGGCGTGGAGCTGCTTCGTTATTCGAAGGAAGTGTCGCCGGCGAGCATTTTCATACTGATCACCGGCGTGCCAACGATTGATACCGCGGTTTCCGCTGTGAATTTTGGCGCGGATCGGTACGTCATTAAGGGGGACCGATTGCTCGATGAGCTTCGCCCCGCGGTTCAGCAGGTGGCCGAGAGACTCGCCCTGAAGAAGGAGGCGGGCTACCTGCGGCGCGAGCTGCGCCGGCTGACTGGCCTGGACCACATGATTGGAACCAGCCCGAAGATGCGCGCGATATTCGAGCTGATTCAAAACATAGCCCCGCAGCCGAGCCGGGTTCTGATCACCGGCGAGAGCGGCACGGGCAAGGAGCTGGTCGCACGCGCCATCCATGAGAACAGCGCTCGTGCGAAGAGCCCCTTCATTACTATCAACTGCGGGGCCTTTCCGGAGACCCTTCTGGAATCCGAGCTGTTTGGCTACGTTAAGGGCGCGTTCACAGGCGCAAACGAAAACCGCAACGGGCTTTTTCATGCGGCCCATGGCGGCACCCTTTTCATGGACGAAATCGGAAACATGAGCGTCACGATGCAGGTGAAGCTCTATCGCGTGCTGCAGGAAGGCAAGGTCCGGGCGATAGGCAGCACCGAAGAATCCGATGTGGACGTCCGCATCATCGCCGCGACGAACAAGGACCTCGCCAAGGAAATCGCCGAGGGACGGTTCCGCGAGGACTTGTATTATCGCCTGAGCGTCATTCCGATTCACCTGCCGCCGCTTCGGGAACGCCGGGAGGATATTCCGCTTCTGGCGCGCGAGTTTCTGGGACGTTTCGCCAAGTCCATGACGAAGAAGATTGACGGAATCGAGCCGGAAGCGATGCGTCGGCTGGAAGTCTACGACTGGCCCGGAAACGTCCGCGAGCTCGAGAACACGATCGAACGCGCCGTGGCGTTGGAGAGCGGGAACCGGATATCCGTGGATGCTCTACCGGAGCGAATCCAGAAGCATTTTCAAGAATCGGTTCCCCACGCGAACCACAACGGGAACCATACCTGCTTGCCGCAGGAGGGCCTCAGCCTCGAAGAACACATCCAGGGGTTGGAGCGCTCGTATCTGTTGGCCGCGTTGGAACGCTCGGGCGGAGTTCGCACCCAGGCAGCGACCCTGCTGAAGATGTCCTACCGCTCCTTCCGCCACTATGCGAAAAAATATGGGGTGTAGCGCTCGGGTCGCTGGAAGGACGGGCGGCCTCAGCGCGCTCGGCGGCGCGAAGCAGCGCATCCAGCCGTTTTGGTCATTCCCCATAAGCACTAAGTGTCATCCTCCGAGGCCCCGTGCCGCGACCGAACATGACCAACGCGCAAAGTTCGATGAAGTGCGGGCTGTATGTCATTGAAACTGAGAGGTATAATTCAATTGTGTCGGGAGAGTAAACCCGGGTCGCCCGGCTGGCATCTTCCTTGCAATGTATGTGAGCGTACCCCGCCAGGGAGTACAAAATCGAGTTTCGGAGCAATGCTCCTAGGAGAGACAATGAATAAGAAACAGAAGGGTTTCTCGCTTATCGAATTGCTGATCGTCGTGGCGATCATTTTGATCATCGCGGCCATCGCAATTCCGAACCTGCTTCGCGC
>PMUS01000017.1 GCA_003166795.1 Acidobacteriota bacterium
TCGGTGAGCAGCACAGTCTCGTATTCCGAGAAGTTGCCATCGTCGAACACCAGCAGAAACTCACAGCCGTCGGGATTCAGGCCTTGAATCGAATGCGGAATTCCCGTTGGAAAATACCAGAGCTCGCCTTCCGTCACGTCGGCCACGAAGCTGCGGCCGTCCGAATCAATCGCGGTGATCCGGGCGTTTCCGTAAAGCATGATGGCCCACTCGCCGGCGGTGTGCCAGTGCAGCTCGCGCACGCCGCCTGCCGTCAGCCTCATGTCCACGCCCGCGATGGTCGTCGCCATCGCCAGCTCGCGGATGGTCACCTCGCGGGACCATCCGCCGGAGTGAAGGCGTTTGTGCGCCAGCGAGAACGGATACTTAAACGTCTGCACGCTGCCTGCATCCGAGCTTGGCGGAAGAATCGAGTCCGGATTCTGCGCGTCGAGCGCCTGATTTGCGGGGCCCGGGTCGCTGGTCTTTCGGTCGCCGGTCGGCGGGACGCCGCGCTGACCTTGCGCCGCGGCCTCGGCCGCTGAAAGCAGCGCGGCTGCGCCGAAAGCCGCTCCGCCAATTCCCAGGAAGCCTCGGCGCGAAAATCCGGCTCTTCGTCTGTCTTCGATCATGGTTCCCATCCTCCGGCAAAGTGGTTTCGGACCGCGCGTGCTTCAGCGCGGGGAGCATACGCCGGAAAGCGCCCACGGGTCAAAAGGATCGAAACATCGAGATCGCCACCGGTTGCGGGAACGCGGAAAGCCAGAGCGGCGCAGTGGATCAGCGAGCCCTCGCTTGAGACTATCCCGGCCCCTGCTCCCATACTCTGCGAACGGCGTCGTCACGGATGCCGCAATTCACGGCGGAAAGCAGGGTGGCTGAACGGGCTCGTTCGAGAAATTTCCGCGCATTACGCCGTTCCTCTGGTTCGACGCGAACGCCGAGGAGGCTGTGGACTTCTACGTCGGCGTGTTCAAAAACTCGCGCCATCTCGATGCGCTGCGCACGAGCGAAGAAAGCCGGATGCCGAAGGGCAGCGTCCTGACCGTCGCGTTCGAGCTCGACGGCCAGACATTTACGGCGATCAATGGCGGCCCGATGTATAAGTTCACCGAGGCAATTTCATTCGTGGTGCGGTGCGACTCGCAGGAGGAAGTGGATTACTACTGGTCGAAGCTTACCGCCGGAGGAAACGAAATCCAGTGCGGCTGGCTGAAGGACAAGTACGGCCTGGCCTGGCAGATCGTCCCCGCGCGCCTGCCCGAGCTCATCAAACATCCGAAGGCGATGCAGGCCATGATGAAGATGAAGAAACTCGATATCGCGAAACTCGAACGCGCCGCAAAATCGTAAGCGGTTATGCGTCGTTGGCGATCGCGAACGCCTGCCCGCCGGCTCTTCTGAGTTCTCAAATGGCTTGACCAAGCCAAGCATGTTTGCCGGGCGCAGCCCGCCGCATTCCACACGCGCTGTCATTCTGAGCGAAGTGACCCGATAGTATTTTCGTCCCGCTCTTGCGGGACGTCCGGTCGCGCAGTCGAAGAATCTTTCTTCGACGAGCCGCCCAACGATGCGCTCACATGAAGAGAGATCCTTCGGCTCCGTCTCGCGCCCGTGTAAAACGCGGGAACTGCGAAAGCGCGCGAGACTCCGCTCAGGATGACAGCCCTCATATGGGCGATCCATTCTCAAGGACTTCTGCCGGGCCAGAAATATTGTGCCCCTACGGCGCGGGATTTACCGCTGAGGCTTTACTGCTGAATCTCGATTTTCGCGTAACTGATTCTGACCTGCTCGAAGGGCTCGTGGGTTCCGCCGTCGGTGTCGCCGGCGCGGACCGAGACGATCATCGCATCGGTCAATTTATATCGGGAGGTGGGCGCGCCGCCGGGCGACGTCGTCACGATGTCAATCTCCGGGAAATGCTGATGGCTGGTGTAGGCGCCGAGCAGCGCGAGCGACGATTGGTCCCTGTCCTTCACGATAATCACAGGCTTGCGCACGGCCTTCGCGCCGCCGGTTGCTGAACCGGCGCCTGACTCATCCGCCATCGCCGCGATTTCCGGCGCGGAGGGCATCGTCGCGCCGTGCAGCAATATCCATCCGTTGAATTTTGGGTCCGTTGATTCGCCGGCAACCTGCCCGTGCGATGTAAGCGCGCGCATGTATCCGCCGTCTTGCGCGCGCGCCGCGGTGCCGAACAGCAAGCACGTGCTCACGATCAAGATTGGCACGGCGATTCGCGCCAGCGCGCGACGTGCGTACAAGCGAATTCGGGCGCGCGTGCGCGTGCCAGCCACCGTGCGCGGCGCGGCCGGATCTGCTCCCATGCGAATTGCCAAGTTTTTGTGCGTAGCCATGCTGTCCCTCCGAACGATCCGCTTACCTCGATTGTCTTACGAATCTTCAGGCTTGCAACCCTCCCGTGATCCAAGTGCTACGCGAAACGCACGAGGCGCCCGCCGCGGTCCAGCAACGCGTCGCGCGCGCGGGCGGTGAAAACCGCTTCGGCGAGCCGAACTTTCGCGTGGTGTGGGGAGGTTCGCGGCTCACGTGGATCGGCGGCCGCTGGACGGACCGCGACGCGCACGGCAACGTGATCCGCGAGGCAGTCGAGTTACGGCAAGTGCCGAAATATTTGCCGCTCGAGCGATGGCACATCGAGCGATGGACGCCGCCGGAATTTTATGGCTCGCCGGAGCAGTGGCACGAACGGACCACCGAAACCGAGGACGGCATGCGCGTCCCGGCACTCGGGCCCTATCCGGCGCGCGGCGAATACGAGCACTGCTTCACGCTCGAGAGCGCCGTGGGCGAGTTCGTCGCGTTGACGCCCGCGGCATCGGATTGGATCGTGCGCGCGATTGAATGGTCGCGCCGCCAGCCGCGCCAGGCGAGGCGCCTCGCGCTCGCAGCGCGCGAATCCGCCCGCGCCCGCGAGTTCGATCGCGCCGCCGACGACATTCTCGACGAGGGTTTTTCTTCGTAGGGGTCCGCCGCGGCGGACTGCGCCCCTACAACTGCTCGCTGCGATAGCGCGGGAATTTAGAAATTACGAGGGGAAATCAACGGATCCGTGCAACACCCTGAGCAATATGATGCCGCCGAAAATGGCGAGGACGATGCTGAGCAACGTGCCGATGAGGAAATATTCCGCGAAGCGCCCGGACTTCATTTCCTGATAGCGCACGATGGATTTTGCGGTGAGGACCAGGCCGATCGTCGCCGGCGATCGCATGATCACTGCGGTCAGAATGATGATCCGCTCCAGCCAGCCGATGTACATGCCCGCATTCTGCAATTGCTCGGAGCTCTCATCGGCGACTCGCGGCAGATCCCGCAGCAGCGACTTCGTGAGATAGCGGACGACGTAGCCTCCGGCGAACACAATCGCCACGTAAACCACGAGAACGGCAAGGCCCTTCGTGTAGTAGGGCTGGAGCGTATCAATCGCGCTCGAGATTTCCTGCGCCGGAATGCGCGCGTACACCATCACGGCGATCACGATCGTAATCGCGTGGAGAACCTGATCAACGAGGAAGGGAACGATGCCGTCGGGAATGCGGCCGGATTTCGCGAGCCGCAATTTGCACCAGTCAATCAGCAGATGCACCGCGGTGAGGGCGAAAAGAATCGCGTGAAAGCGCAGGCGCAGCAGATCGGACGGAGCCACCAAGGCCATGAAAAACGCGATCGCCAGATAGTGCAGCAGCCCGTGATATAAATAGCCTCTTGCCAGACCCTTCTTTTTGAGCGCGATCAGGGAGTTCGATTGGAGCAGGAAATCGGCCACGAGGTGCCCGAGCCAGAAGATGAGGAGTGTTTGCATTAAATTGTGCAATTCGGCCTGATTGTACGAATTCGTGCAATCAGCTCCATTCGTCTTTCAGGATCGCTTTCATGGTGCCGGCGACTTCTGCCAGTTGCCAGTAGCTGCCTCTCTTCAGGCTTCGCGACGCCGTGGATATGTCCAGATGCAGGCTGCGCGCGGTGCGATCCACGCGCCTTTTTGTGAAATACACATCCATGGTGCGCCACTGCGCGTCGGTCACATCCAGTAGCAATGTGTCGTTCAGTCCATACACCAGATTGGCAATCCGATCAAAGGATTTTCGCGCGGAACAGAAGGCGGTGAGCGTGCGGTAGCGATAGAGCGAGTTCTGCTTGACGTCCTCGATTGCCTGCCGCGCGAAGATGAAGGCGCCGCCGCCCAGCCGGTTCACAGGCGTGCGGATCGGCCCGCGGATATCGCCGATTCCCACGCCGATTCGCAAGCTGAAAGGCCGCAGCCTGCGCCGGAGATCGAGGATTAATTCCGGGATGGCCTCGATCCGCGAGAGAACGACCTGAAACTCATCTCCGGCGGTCACCGCGTAGGGCACGCGAATCCATTTTGCGCGCAGATGCGCGCTCGTGGCGCGGGCAAGCTTCGCGCCCAGCAACGCGCGCAGGCGCGGCTCGCGGCGGGAATGAACCACGTCGGCAATAAGGACGCTGGAGATGTGTTTCATGAATTGTACTCCCATGTACAACTATAGCTGATTGTACGAATATGTGCAATGCGATGCAAAGCCTGAAAATGAGCACGTGCTCCCGATATCAACCCCCGAAAGGAAACTCCCTTGCCCACTGACATTCAAACCGCAGCACACCTCGCACAGAGCGACGTTCCGCGCCCGCTTTCGCATTTCGGCAGCGGCCGGCGCGAAACCGTGATTGACACGCAGCCGAGGGGCGACATCGCCGCAACCGCTGCGATCGCCTCCATCTCCGACCAGGACTGGTACATTTCGCGCACGCACGGCGTCTATCACATTCCCGCCTGCGCGAAGAAAACGGCCGAGACTGCGGGATCAGACGCGCCTTACGCGCTGCTGCTGATCACTTCGCGCGGCGACGTGATTGACATCGGCGACGGCCGGCGGCTCCCGTTCGCGATTTCCGCGCGCGAGATCGCCGACGATCTTCTGCAGGACCTGCACGACCACGGCATCTTCGTTTGCGCCGGCGCGCGGCCCACGCCCGGGGAACTCGTTGCCGCCACATCGCGCCGCGACGCCTACTATCACCGCCTGATCTCCGAGGGCGACACGCTCTGGGCCCGCGGCCATTCCTTCCGCGAAATCTCGGACCTGCATCGCCGCGCGGCGATGACCATCGGAGTCGAGCGCGAGTGGGCGTACGTCCCTATGCGATTGAGCGATTGTCCCGCGTGCGGCGAGAAGGTCAAGGCCGGCGTGGCCGTCTGCAAGCATTGCCGCGCGATCCTCGACCCGGCAAAAGCCGCCCAGCACGGTCTCGGCGGCGGCGCGGCGAATTCGACTCCGCCAACGACAGCAACGCCCGTCGTCGCACACTCCGCACCCCGAAAATAACGGATCCGCTCATGTGGAGTGCGGCGGCTTGCCGCCGCTGTTTGCCGGACGGGCTTGCCCGGGCGCGCTCGACGCATTTGCCAACGCCTCGGATCGGGCGAGGCGAGCCTCGCCCAAATACAACGGGAGCGAGCTCCCGCACTCCACATGGCTCCGAGGTGTGTCAACGCCCCGGAGCATCGGCAAACATACCGATAATTCTCAGCGTGCCCGCGAGCCTCCGCGGACATACAATTCCTCGCGGGATGGCATCCACACGCACGAAAGGGAAGGGAACGCGACGATGACGATTGCGACGACCACCGTTTTTTCCGTAGGGGCACGGTCCGCCAGTGAGTCGGGACGGATGTCCGGCGCAAGTGCTTGGCGACGTGCCGCCAATTCGCCCAGCCGCGACGTGCGAACGCGCAATCGCGCGCGAGGCGAATACGGGCAATGCCGCACCGGGCATGGCGGTACTACGCCCCTACTAAGAAACGGCGGGCGGCGCCCATATGGAATCGGTGCGTTTATGGCCGCGACGGTTGTCGCGCTGCTCGCGCTGGCGCTGGCGCCTGCTGCCGGCGCGCAAGGCTCGCGCAAGGACGACATCGTATTTGGCACCACGGGGCACCCGGTCGCCGGCGCGACCGTGCGCGTGTGCCAGGCGGCGGCTACCGGCGCACCGTGTTCGCCGCTCGCGACGATCTACACCGACACCACGATGTCCGTGCCCGCGACAAACCCATTCCAGTCCGATGGCCTCGGCAACTATCACTTCTACGCGCCCGCGGGACGCTACCTGATTCAATTCACCGGCCCGGGCATTAGCGGCACGGTCACGCAGCCGGACGTAATTCTCCCTCCCGACGTTTCCTCCTCCAGCTCGCCCAATAATATTTCCGCGTTCGGCCTCAGCCTTGGCGGCAATCTCTCCGTCGCCGGGAACGCCACGATCAGCGGAACGCTCACATCCGCGGGGTACAATCCGGGCATTCTCACGCCCTCGGCGCTGCAGGTCAGCGGCAACGGCTGCTTCGCCGGACCGCGTCCCTATGTGGACGTGACCTGCCCGCCCTACGGCGCGAAAGGCGACGGCACCACCGACGACACCACGGCCATCACGAGCGCGATCAACGCGGCGTGCGCCACCACGATTGGCGGCGCGAGTATCATCCCGGACGTCGTATTCCCCCCCGGCCGGTATCTCGTGGATCAAACGCAGGGTTCTTCCACCACGGCGGATTTGCCATTCTGCTCCGGGCTGCGCATTCGCGGCCTCGGCAATGGCGCGCTGATGACTTTCGCGACGCCCGCGCAGGCTTACATCGAGGTCGCACCAGGCTCGAGCCCAAGCGCGGCGCCCGTTTTCTCGCTCCTGAATGCAGGGCAGCCCAGCCTCACGTTCGAAGACATCGCCATTGACGGTTACAACCAGGCCATCTGGGCCGACAACACCGTCGGCCTCACGCTGACCAACACTTGCCTGCGCGTGAAGACCACCGGGCAAACCGACAACACTCCGCTGAAGCTCACCAACGTCTTCAATTTCTGGATGGAGAAGGGCTGCCTGGAAACCCTGGCCACCGGTGGATCCACAACCAATGGCGCGCTGCCCGTTTCCATTTGGGACGGAGAAAGCAACGGAAGCTCGACGCCGGCCGTTTACATCATGCGCATGCAGGATGTGACTCTCGCCGGAGGAGCAATTCTCTACAGCCAGCGCGCCCCCACAGGAAGCTGCTCGGTGGATTGGGTCTTCCGCGACATCCTGCGCGAAGCGTCCAGCTCCGATTTTATTGACATCACCGCGACCGGCAGCAACACCGTCTGCATGGGCGAAATTACGATTGACCATTTTCAGGATTCCGATGGAACGAATCCCACGGCGGCGCTGATCAACGACAGCGCTCCGGGTTCCCTGAGCGGCGTGACGATCAATCACGCCACGTCGGCGGGTATCGGCTACATCGGACGCGAGATCGTGATGTCCGGAGCGGCCAATACGCAGACGCTCGACCACGTTTTCATCACGGGCTGCACGTTTTTCTGCGGCGAGGGCGTGTACGACGGCAGCGGGAATCCGTACGGCCCGGCCGTGCTCCAAAATACCGCGGGATTCGACTACATCGTGAATACGTCGGACATCTCCCGGCTGCGCACGGACGTGTTTCAGCTGGGAGACACGCTCAGCCATGGGCCGCCCGCGCGGTTCATGGCCAGCGGCTCGACATTTGCAACGTTGGCGATAGATCCGGCACAGGGCGTCCTTTTCGGAAATGGCGCGAGTTACGGATGGACCGCTCAGCTTTTGCAATCGAGCCAGCAAACGCTCGACGTCGGTTTTTCCACCACCTTGCCGCCAACGGCCGTGACCGCGACGCCGGCCAGCGGTGGCACGCTCGCCAACGGGACCTACTACTACTTCGTTTCTGCGTCATTTGGCGGAGGAAGCTGCGCGGCGGCATCCGTGGGCGCGCCGTCGCTGGTCTCCGCCGCAGCCACCACGACCACCGGAAACGATCAGGTCAATATTTCCTGGACGCTGCCTCCCGCAGCGTCCGCGGCGCTCACGGGATTCTGCGTGTTTCGCAACACGGTGGCGTCAACGTATGGAACGCAGAGGGGCCTCTATGTCGCGGGCGCGACTTCCACGAGCACGACGGATACCGGGGCGAATTTCACGCCCGCGGCGGGCAGCGGTGTCGAGATCAATCACATGCAGGCGTCTCACCGGTTCACGCCCACGTCGCTCGGCGTCAATACCACCAGCCCACAGTACAACCTCGACGTGAACGGTTCCGCAGCCGTCAATTCCCTCAACGGCGTGCAGATGGCCGAGCGCTTCACCGGATCGGACGCCGCCGCGAAAATCAACGCCTGCCTCACCGCAGCGAGCACCAGCAGCGGCGTATGCGACGCGCACGGACTGACCGGCACGCTGACAGGCGCCTCGCACATCACCATTCCCGCAGGCACCACGCTGCGATGGGGCCAGGCGGAACTCACTATCAACGACACCACCAACAACGACGCGGTCGAATTGCTCGGGGACGGCAGCTCGCTCGTCGGAGATCAGGAAAGCGGCGCAGGCACGGTCCCTCGCGCCGATTCCAGCGGTTTCATCGCCTGCCAGCCCACGGGATGCACCGCGGTGAAAAATCCGAATGCCGCCACGCGCAACGTGGACTGGGTCCATATCAACGGAATGTATTTGAGAGCGACGGGCGCGGGCTCGACCGTCCTGAATCTCACCAGCGTCGGCCATGCCGATATCGAAAATAATCGCCTGGTGATGGGCACGGGCGGGAGCTCCTACGGGATTTTCGGAGATACGTCCACGGGAGGCTTTGATTCCACCAACACGCTGATCAAGCACAATGAATTCGACCCACAATATCAGAACGACCGCTGCCTGCATCTCGCCGGCGTTTTCAACGTGGTCGAGATGGAGCAGAACACCTGCATCCTGCCGGCGTCGAATACCGGCACGGTCTGCTTCGAGCTGGCCAAGGATTCCAGCGGCAACTATCCCAACAACGACGAATTCTACGGCAACGATTGCGAAGGCTCGACCACTTCGTTCGGCCAGATCGGCTACAACATCATCAACGCGGACAGCGTCACCATCGGCCCTAACAACCGCTGCGAGAATGTTTACAACTGCTTCCAATTTCCAATTGACGGCAGCGCGGTCGGCATTCACATCCTCGATCCCTACATTTCCGTTTCCGCGAATTCGGTGATCAAGGCCAACGAACCCTCCACCGCGCAGGTCGCGATTGATAACAACGGCCCGAACTGGCTGCCTTCGATGCACTTCGGAATGAACGATCTGGCGGGGCGAAATTTGCTCGGCAATGCCGCGTTCGAGGGATGGTCCGGCACGACCGCGCTCTACTATTGGGGCGGCGCGACCGGCACCAGCATCAATCAGGCCGGCAGCGGCATCTACGCGCAGAATACGAGCGCGGGCACGCCTGCCGACGCGACCACGCAGGGCACATACAACGTGAAGATCGGCGACAACGCCACCGCCGGGCTGGGCGTGAACTCCGGCTGCGTGCAGGTGGACGCGACGATGAACTACACGCTCGCGTTTCGCATCGCCGCTTCCTCCACCGGCATCAATTTCCGCCCCGGGTTCCGCTTCTACTCCGATCCGAATTGCACCGAAGCCGACAAAATTACCGGCGTGGCCACGAACGCGCGCGTCCTCACGCCCGCGAATTACTCGGGCACTTCCGCGCTGGTAGGCACCGGTCCGAACTGGCAGAGCAGCAACGCGTCGCTTACCTACAACAACGGAATCACCTGCAATTGCAACGTCACCGGATCCGATTGGCAGGTGGCGACCGCGAGCACCTGGACGCCCACGCGCAATTTTGCGATCACGTTCCGCGTGCCCAACGCCTATTCGAGCTCGACCACGGTCGCGCAATCGATGCGCGTTTTCATCCTGGAAAATACCGCCGCGAATCCGAACCAGATATTCGTGGACGACGCCGTGTTGAGCCAGGGACCGGTGAGTCCCAATGTCCCGCTTACGGCTGGCATTTCCGACAGCATCAATCCGACCGTGTACGGCAATCTCAACGTCAGCGGCGCGCTCACCGTTGGCCCCAGCGCTCTGCCTGCCGCCCTGACCACCGGCACACCTGTGGCAGGGAACTGCGCGGCGTTCGCTTCGACGACCACGAACGTGCAGGATTCCGGCTCGCCGTGCCCGACGCTCTTCACCAAATTCGCGATGGGATTTCTTTCGGCGGGGGAAGCGCCCAGCGCGGCGAACGCCGTGGACGTCTCGGTAATTTATTTGCCGAACATTCAATTCACGCACCTCACGGTGGACGTCTCGACGACAGACTCGAGCACCAGCGATTTCTATGGCTGGGCGATCACGGATACCTCCGGCAACGTGAAATGCTCGATCACCGCCGTGAACCTGCTCTCGGGCGGCGCGAGCGACCAATCGTGCACGCAGGGAACGGTGACGCTCGCAGCCGGCGCGTACATTTTCGCGTTCACCGGCAACGCCACCGCGGGCAAGATCGCCTATAGCGGCACCGCGCCGCTCGCGCTATCGAGCGCCGTCTCAAGCTCCACCAGCTCCAGCGGCGCCATCACGTCACCGATCACGGTGCCAAGCGCCGGCGTGACGTACAGCGGCTACGGCCTCCCCGCGATCATCTTGCATTAGCAGCTGTGAGTGCTGATTGTTGATTGGTGAGTGATCGCTCGAGGCCCGCGCGCCGCCGCGCTTTTGATGTTTCTTCGTAGGGGCGTAGCACCGCTACGCCCGGCGAAAGACCTTGGCGCCATGCGGCCCATCCAACTCGCACGCCGGGTGCGTGGCCCCCGCGTGGCGCCGGGGTCCCGTCGGCTCTTTTCTCATTTGCGGATTCGCGCGAAAAACGCCACCGAGACGCTGGCGCTACTCAACCCCTACGCCCCTGGCGCGAACGTTGACGCGGTGATCCGGAAGACGACGTTTTCCTTGCCGTGCGCGTCGAGCCGCGATCCGGCGCGAACGCCGCCGATTTTTTCCATGGCTCTCTGCGAACGCATATTCCGCGGCCCAACCAGAAAGACGACGTTCTTCACGAATCGGAATGCGTGCCGAAGCATCAGCTGTTTCATTTCCTTGTTGTAGGCGCCGCCCCAGTGGGTTCTCGCCAGAAACGTCCAGCCGATCTCGATCTCGCTGTTCGCTTCGTCGTAGCCCTGATATCGCGACGCCCCGATGACGCGGCCGTCTTTGGCGTCAATAGCGATCATCGCTCCGCCCGATTCCATCGCTTCGCGGAAATATCCCCTGAAGACGTCTTCCTTGTAGCGATCGCTGACCGGATGCTGCTCCCAGATGAGCGGATCGGAAGCCACGGCGTAGAGATCGGACCAATCCTCCGGGCGCAGCGGCCTCAGTTCGAGGAGCGCACCTTTCAAAGCGGGCTGCAAATCGAAAGACATTTTGACTCCGCTCCTACTTTCCGGACCCGCGCCTGGCGGCATCCTTAGGCGATAGGTCGCCCATTGTAACGCCGCCTCGGGCCATGTGGAGTGCGGGAGCTTGCTCCCGCTTTTCTTTGCCCCAACTTGCTGCAGCAGCGAGATCCTCTAGGGTGCAGCAGCAGTACGCCTCGCCCTCGTAGCGCCCGCGGGCCTAGCGCGCCGCGATTTGGCCTAGGTAGTATCCGAGCCGATTTTCGACTTCCCCCGGCTTCTGAAACCCGCGGGCCGTCAGCGCCTTGATCCCCTCTTGCGCAGTAGGCCGACCGAGCGATTTGATGCACGCATCCCACCCGGCGTCGATCTCGACGTCCGGCGGCAGGCTGGCGTTGACCAGGCGTTTCGTGTTGGAGATCGCCCACTTGTCGAACTTGGCGATCCGCGTCGCGAGCGCCTCCACGTACGCATCGAGCTCGGCGTCAGGCAGCGCGCGATTAATGTAGCCGTAGGCCTCGGCCTGCTCCGCTCTGATGTCTTCCGAGCTCAACAACACTTCGAGCGCGCGGTTTCGGCCGATGAGTCGCGGCAGCCGGGCCATGGGGCCGCCGCCGGCGACCATTCCTACACCCACTTCCCATTGCGAGATGATGGTCTTCTCGCGGCTGGCAAAACTCATGTCGCANNAGCGTGATCTCGCTGCCGTTGCCCGTCGCCCGGCCGCGAATAAGCGCGATGGAAGCCACTGGCAAGTGCGTCAGGCGCACAAGAAAGTCCGGCCACGCCTCCAGGCCGGTGGGGCCTTGCGGAATACTGGTCAGATCCTCGATCTTGGTGGTGAAGTCGGAGTGATTCAAAAAGTAGTCCTCGACCGCGCTGTCGAAGACCACGACTCTCACCTGCTCGTCGGTTTCCAGCGCGTTCATCACTTGCCGAAACTGCTTCACCATTTCCGGCCCCATCACGTTGAGCGGCGGATTGTCGATCGTCACGCGCCAATAAGCGGGCGACCGCCGCGTCACGCGAATCTGTTCGTGCTTCGTAGCTGCGCTTGCAGTTGTCATGGCATTTCTCCTGTCTATTTATTCGTCTCGCAAACCGTTTGACTGTCGCCAACGCTTTCTCGAAATTTGGATTACTTGTTCCCTGCCGGCAGTTGGTTAATTAACGCCGCGCCTGCCTTGCTGACGATCTCGTCCTGCGAATCCGCGCCTCCCGAACAACCGATTCCGCCGATAATCGCGCCCCGCTCAATCAGCGGGATGCCGCCTCGAGACGCAATGATTCCGTCGAACGCGAGCAGATAGTTGAGATGCATAACGTTGATACCAACCTCGAACTCCTTCGTTGGGCGCCGAAAAGTCGCGGCTGCTCGTGCCTTGTGCTCAGCAATCCGAATGGAAGCAAGCATCGCCCCGTCCATTCGTTGAAAGGCGACGAGGTTGCCGCCGCTATCCACCACCGCCACATTCATCTTCCAATTCCGCTTCTTCGCCTCTGCCACCGCCGCATGAATTAGCGCCTCGGCTCGGTCTAGCGTTATCGGCGGGCCGTACGGAACGTCGAAAGGCATCTTTTCCGGCACAAAATCGAGAGGATTTGTTTCCGTGGGCTGCAGCGCTCGCTTCGCACCGGCCGCGCTTCCTGTTTTCTCATTTGGCATACGTCCTCCTTAAAATGGTCGCGGTACAGATCGCTCGATCGATAATGGATCACAACTCGCTGTGGCGTGCGGCGTTCAGTAGTTTTGTGGGTCGCGGCTTTTTACCCTGAGCCCGCGAAGGGCAGCCGCGACATAAAAACGCCTTTGACAAACTTTCCTTTCGGCGGCTTTCCCGCCGAGCCTTCGGATTTCGTAGTATATGAAACGACTTCGCCTAAGGCTGGTACCCGTCCGCCATCCACTTTGCGAATAGTTCAATGCGAGCCTGAGGCCAAGGACCTTCCCCTCTTGGAGGTAGCGGCGGCATCAGCGCGCCGCCGATTCCGCGAATGCGGTCGTAGATGGCGGCCGCGTGCGTCTTGACGTCATCATAACTTGCCAGGTTGAACCCCTTGATCATGCCTTGAACGTCTCGCTCCGTAAAAAGCGGCCGAATGTCCGCTTGAAAGCTAGTCGGTTTCGTCGTTTCCGTCATTGTTCCTCTCAGTGATTGGATTTGCGTGCGCTGCACTCGCGCGGCGCAATTCGACCTGCACACCCTGTTTCATTGGACATCCGGTCGGGGCATCGTACGCTTCTCGTGCGCCCCCGCACAACTTCTGTGCTGCCCGAGCAGACCTCGGGCGAATTGGGGAAGAGGTGACTCCTGTATTTCCTGTTTAGAGGCCGCACAGTTGAGCGCCGTTATTCAACGGAGATCGAACGAAGTCGCTCAACGGGCGTCTTTACCGTCGCCGTACTCCAAAAAACTCCCGACTTCGGTGATATTCAATTTGGAAGCCGGTCGGCAACTTTCGCCACCCCAGCTTGGGCGCAGACTTCATCCTTGTCTCCGCCGGGAGCCCCTCCCACACCGAGAGCGCCTACGATGGCATTTTTCGACTTGAACGCCACTGCGCCGGGAAGCGCCATAACATTGTGCATCTTTGCGAGCGCCGGCGCATAGGGACTGGTTTTCACCATTTCGAAAAACTTGCTAGAGGTATCAAAGTCGAATATAGGCCCCAGCGTGACGACCGTGTAAGCCTTGTCGAAACTCGATTCTGAAGTATGGATCGTGGCTCCATCGCCGCGAAGCGCTACCTGCGGCACTCCATCCATGTCCACGACCGTTGCGGTCACAAAATATCCGTGTTGGGCACACACACGAACAGCCTCAGTCGCGGCCTCAAGCGAAAGACTGAGCGGCAAAACGTAGTGATAGGCAGTTGTTTGCGACGGTTGCGAGGACGAGACCGCCGTTGGCGGGGCCGCCTGCGCTTGGGCCCAGACCGTGCTCGGAGTTGCCAGCCCCACCAGCAAGGAGGCGGATAGGAGATTTAAGAGCGGATGCTTCATGAAAATACTCTTCCACCTGCCAGTGATATGGACGTTGTCGGTACGCAAAGCTTTTTCCAAAGTCATGTGAGTCCTCCGTAAAGAATTCATGCGTTGCCATTCTCTGATCGATCTGCGACACACTCGGCTGCAGCGCCACGTGGCCGATCGATTGGAACCGGCGAGGATCCCTTATGATGTTCTTTCGAGAGTGGCTCCGAAACTTCGGTCCGCGTGGCCAAGCATACTGGCAACTTCACCGCCCACAATACAGCGTTCGCTGTAGCGACAGCATCGATCGGGCGTTTACAAAACTGAAAATATCGACCCTTGTGCCTGATTAACGCG
>PMUS01000062.1 GCA_003166795.1 Acidobacteriota bacterium
CAGCAGTGCTGCCGGGAAGCTCGTCGTGTCGCCCTTGGGACGCTGGTCGGTGATCGGGCGACCTTCGATCATGTAGTAGATGGTCTCGGCGATGTTGGTGGCGTGGTCGCCGATGCGCTCCAGATTCTTGGCCACGAGCACCAGTTCGAAAGCGGCAAAAACGACGGCGGAGTCTTCCATCATGTAGGTGAGCAACTCGCGGAAGAGCTGGTCGCGCAGACGATCCACTTGATCGTCGCGCCGCAGCACGCTCTGGGCCAGTTCCTGGTCGCCGCGGACGACGGCATTGAGGCTGTCGCGAACCATGGCCTCGGCCAGCTCGCTCATTCGCGGCAAATCCACGTAAGGCTTCACCTGCGGATGGCGCAAGATGCGCATCGCGGATTGCGCGATGTTCACGGCCTGATCGCCGATGCGCTCCAGATCGCCATTGATGCGCGAAACGGCCAGGAGAAAGCGCAGGTCGGTCGCCATGGGCGCTTGCAAGGCAAGCAGGCGCTGCACGCGCTCGTCAATTTCAATCTGCATCTCGTTGATGGCGTCTTCTTCACCGAGCACGGCTTCGGCGAGGCGCTCCTCGCCATCGAGCACCGCCTGTACGGCCTGATGGACCGCGCGCTCGGCGAGGCTCCCCATCCACAGCAGCCGCTGCTTCAGTTCTTCAAGATCGTGTTCGAAATGGCGTTCCATGGATGCTCAGCCCCTTCCCCTTCCATACAATAACGCAGCCGCAAGAATATGGGTCATCCGAAGCGGCCCGTGATGTAAGCCTCCGTGCGGGGGTCGGTCGGCGTCGTAAAGAGCTTCGAAGTCTCGCTGTGCTCGATTAGTTTTCCGTCCAGCATGAAGGCCGTGAAATCACTGGCGCGCGCCGCTTGCTGCATGTTGTGCGTCACAATGGCCATCGTACAGCTATCTTTCAGGTGGAACAGCAGCTCCTCGATCTTGGCGGTCGTCACTGGATCGAGCGCCGAGCATGGCTCGTCGAGAAGCAAAACCTCGGGATCGACGGCGAGAGCGCGCGCGATGCAAAGGCGCTGCTGCTGGCCGCCGGAAAGCGCAAACGCCGATTTGTGCAGGGAGTCCTTCACTTCCTCCCATAGCGCCGCGCGGCGCAAGCTGTGCTCGACCAGATCGTCAAGCCGGCCCTGATAGCCATTGATACGCAGCCCGTAGGCTACGTTGTCATAAATCGATTTCGGAAACGGATTCGGGCGCTGAAAAACCATGCCCACTCGCCGGCGCAGGCCGACAACATCCATTTGCAAGATGTCCTGGCCGTCCAGAAGGATTTCGCCGGCCACGCGCGTATTGCGGATCGTCTCGTTCATGCGATTCAGCGTGCGCAGGAAGGTGGATTTCCCGCAGCCGGATGGACCAATCAGCGCCGTCACGCGGTTCTTGGGGATCTTGAGATTCAATCCGAAGACGGCCTGCTTCGGACCATAGTAGAAGTTCAGATCGGAAATCTCAAAGCGCACCTGCGCCTCCTTTTCCGATGCCGTCGGTGGTTTTTCGGTCATTAGGATCTGCGGCGCGCGCCGCGCGGCCGTGGCGTTATTTCCCTGTGTGGTGGCACCCATATCAGGCACTCCGTCCCCCTCCGCCGCGGCTCAAAACTACCCGAGTGCCAATGTTGGCAACCAGCACGAGAGCCAGCAGGACGAGCCCGGCGGCCCATGCCTGCCGGTGCCAATCGTCGTACGGAGCAATTGCATAGGTATAAATCATCACCGGAAGCGAAGCAATGGGCTGCTCCCAGCCCGGACTCCAGAAACGATTGCTGAAGGCGGTGAACAGCAGGGGCGCCGTCTCGCCCGCGACGCGAGCAAGCGCAAGCAGCACGCCGGTGATGATTCCGCCTTTTGCGGCAGGCAGCACAACCGTCGCAATCGTCCGCCATTTGCTGGCGCCGAGCGCCATCGCGCCCTCGCGCAGATTCCCGGGCACGGCGCGCAGGAATTCCTCGGTACTTCGCACGGTGATGGGAATCACCATAATCCCCAGCGCAACGCCGCCGGCAATCGCGGAGAAGTGCTTGAAGGGCAGAACGGCTAGCGAATAGGCGAATATCCCGATCACGATCGAAGGAACCCCGTTCAACAGGTCGGTCGTATAACGGATGATATAAGAAAAGGTCTTCCCGCCGAATTCGGCAAGATACACGCCCGCCATCAAGCCTACGGGTACTCCCATCAGCGCGGCCAGAAACAAAAGTTTCAGGCTCCCGACGATGGCATTGGCCATGCCGCCGCCCGTTTCGCCGACCGGCTTCGGAAGCTGCGTGAAGAAATTCAGGTTGAGCGATTTTCCACCGTTCCACACCAGATATCCGAGAATCAGGAACAGGACCGCAACGACCCCAAATGCCGCCACTCCGGTGAGCGTCAGCATCACGATGTTCAATAATTTTCGCCAAATCAGGAGGACTCGGCTCATGACGGATGCCCTCCGCCGCGTTCGGTGGCGACGATCAGCAACCGGGCAAGACCATTGAGGATGAACGTCATCAGGAACAGCACGAGCCCCAACTCGATCAGCGCGCTCAGGTACAAATCGCCCGTCGCCTCCGTGAATTCGTTCGCGATCACGGCGGCAATCGTGTAACCGGGCGCAAAAAGGGACGCGCTAATCTTGGGATCGTTGCCGATGACCATGGTGACGGCCATCGTTTCTCCCAGCGCGCGGGCCAATGCCAGGAACACCGAACCGAGAATGCCGGTTCTCGCCCACGGCACGACCACTTTCCAGGTGGCTTCCCATCGAGTCGCGCCGAGCGCGAGCGCCGCTTCGCGCTGCTCGCGCGGAACGGTCAGCAGGACTTCTCGCGAAACGGAAATGATGAAAGGAACGACCATGATCGCCAGAACGACTCCGGCAGTCAGGAACCCCACTCCGTAGTTCGGTCCCTTAAAGAATCTTCCGATCACGGGAACATGGCCCAGAGTGCCAATCAAGATCGGTCCCACCGTGGTACGCATCAGCGGAACAACGATAAAAATTCCCAGGAGACCGTAGATCACGCTGGGAACCGCGGCAAGCAAATCAATCAGAAACGAAATCGTATCCGACATCCGGCGGGGAGCGAGTTCAGAAAGAAATATCGCAGCGGCGAGACCCAGCGGCACGGCGNNGCGCGGGACAGGTGGGAATTTACCCACAGCTCGTACACCAACATGGATGTAAGGAGCAGAATGCCGGCCGCGAACGTGAGCGTCAGGATGTGCGCCACTTCATCGCCGTGGCGAAGACGGTGAATAAACGCACGCGGCCCCCCTCCATTGAAACGGCGGGGGGCCGCGCGATCCATCGTGGTGGCCGATGTTGACATCCTATTGGATCAGCGAAATAGCCTTCGTCTCTTTCGTGACGACCGACTTCGGCAACTGTGCGTAGAAAAGTCCTTCGTTAAACTTTTGACCATCCATCAGCATCCACTTCAGGAAATCCTTGATCGCATCGCGCTTCCCCGCATCGGAAATCTGCGCGGGGATCAGGAGCCAGGTGAAGCTCGAGATCGGGTAGGACGTCGCGCCCGGAGCGTTGGTGATCGAAACGCGGAAATCCTCCGGCATGTCCTTCATAGAAGCGGCTGCGGCCGTCACGCCCGCGAGGTCCGCCTTGACGAATTTCCCGGCCGCGTTCTGCACTTTGCCGTACGGGATGCTGTTCTGAACGGCATAAATCAGTTCGATGTAGCCGATGGAGTTCGGCGTCTGCTTCACCAATCCGGAAACGCCTTCGTTGCCCTTGCCGCCGAGGCCCACGGGCCAGTTGACCGAGGTGCCCTTGCCCACTTTGTTCTTCCAGTCGTCGCTGGCCTTGGAAAGAAAATCCGTGAAGATGTAGGAGGTTCCGCTGCCGTCGGAGCGGTGCACGACCACGATATCTTCGCCCGGCAGTTTCACTCCCGGGTTTGCCTTCGTTATCTCTGGATCGTTCCACTTGGTGATCGTGCCCAGGTAAATTCCCGCCAGAGCCTTCTGCGTGAAGTTCAGGTCAGTGCTGACGCCGGAAACGTTGTAGGTGGGGATCACCGCGCCGAGGACCGTGGGGAAGTGGAGTATCTTGAACTTTGCCTGCGCCAATTGATCGTCGGACATCGGACCATCCGACGCGCCGAAATCCACGGTACCGGCCAGGAGCTGGCGTATGCCGCCGCCCGAGCCAATGGACTGATAGTTGATCTGAATGTTGGGATGCGCGGTATGGTAAACGTCAAACCACTTCGAATAAATCGGATACGGGAACGTGGCGCCCGCGGCATTCAGCAGCATGGGGTTCGACTGCGCGCCCGCGGTGGCCGCCCCGGCAAAGAGAAGGAACAGTACAACCAACGTTTTTCTCATGTGCTTTGGGATTCTCCTGTGTCATTTGTCATTATGTTTTCCTGATTGTTACAGCCGTGTTACATCTGCAAGAATTCGGCGTGAACGCGCACATCGCTGCTCGGAAGGGTGGAGAGGCGCAATCTCGGGGGTAGAGACCGCGCCTCTCTGTTGGGCGAGACGTGCTGTGGTTCTTCCGGGGCAGGCCGCTGAGACTCCAGAACTTATCGAGATTTCCCCGTACCAGTCGCCCAAACCAGTGCCGATTCGCCTCAAGCGGGCGTTCCTGGCCCGCTGCCCCAGGCGGCCACTTGGCTTCGAGGCCAGAGCGCCGCGCGTCGTCACCCTAGAGGTCCGTGTTGAATCAGGGATGAGTCCCGTGTGAAAAGACGAAGACTACGCGCCGGCTACGACCGCGTTTTCGGCGCGCGCCTCCAATTGTCTGGCGCGTCCATGGCGCACTTCGAGGCCGCGGACCCAGAACAGGACGTCTTCAGCGATGTTCGTGGCGTGGTCGGCGATGCGCTCGAGATGGCGCGATGCCAAAACAAATTGGAGGCTCGGAGCAGCCAGCGAGGAATTCTCTGCGATGCCGGAAAGAAGCGCCTCGAAGACGCGGTCGCGGTACTGATCCACGGCATCGTCGCTTTCGAGCACCTGCGTCGCGAGATCCACGTTCTGATAGATGAGCGCGCCGAGACATTTCGAAATCATCGCGCGAACCGCGGCGGTCATCGGTTCGAGTTCCGCCGGCGTCTCGACGTTTCCCATGGTAGAAAGTGAGATGGCGCGCTCGGCCACGTTAACGGCCAGGTCTCCCATACGCTCGAGGTCATTGTTGATTTTGAGCGTGGCGACGATCAGGCGGACATCCGCATCAGCGAGATTTCCCGCGCGCAGCAGGCGGATGGCGTGCTCGTCAATCACGATTTCGAGTTCGTTGATGCGCGGTTCGGTGAGAAACACTTCGCTCGCCAGGCGTTCGTCGCGTCCGAGCAATGCGCCGAGCGCCCGGTTCACCGAACCTTCGACGGTTCGCGCCTGAGAAACCAGATAGTTCAGCAGCACCGCCTGAAAAACTCCTTCGGTGCTCACCTTTGTGGCTGCCATGATGACCTTTCCCCGGCGGTTGCCGGTCTACTCAAACTTTGTCACCGTATGCAGCATGAACCGCTGCGATTGCAATCAGATAAATTGGAAGTGAATGCTTCAAGACAGCGCTGGCGAGCCATGTCGCAGGAATCAGGTGGCGAGCGATACGGAGAAGGAAAATTTCGAGCCGTGGCCGACTTCGCTTTCCACCCACAGGCGGCCGCCGTGCGCTTCGACGATATGTTTGGCGATGGAGAGGCCCAGGCCGGTGCCGCCGGCTTCGCGCGAACGCGCCGCGTCCACGCGATAGAAACGCTCGAAAATTCTCTCCTGATCGGCGAGAGGAATGCCGATGCCTGTGTCGTCCACGGTGACGACAGCCTCGCGCGACCCTGCCGTCGCGCTGATGCGGACGCGGCCACCCTCCGGCGTGTACTGCACGGCGTTATCGAGGAGGTTTTGCACGACGTCGCGCAGCAGGCTGGCATCGCCATGAACGACGGGCAGTGCGGCCGGCACATTCACTTCGAGCGCGATCCGTTTCCGGTTCGCTTTCAACTGAGAAGTTTCGGTGCAGCGTTCAATCACTTCCGCTAGTTGGACCGGAACGAACTGAACCTCCAGCTTTCCGGCCTCGATGCGCGCCAGCTTGAGCAGGTCGTCCGTCAATACCGCGAGCCGCGTGGCGTGGTCGCGGATGATTTCCAAAAAACGGCGGTTGTTGCGGGGATCTTCCAGCGCGCCGGAGAGCAGCGTTTCGGCAAAGCCCTGGATAGCCGTAAGCGGCGTCTTGAATTCGTGCGAGACGTTGGCGACGAAATCGTGCCGCACGCGCTCCAGCCGGCGCAGTTCGGTGACATCGTGCAACACCACGACTGCTCCCGACGGCTTCTCATTCAGCGAGGCCGCCTCGAGCGCCTGCACCGGAGTCGCCGTCACCGAGAAATTCCTGTGCTGCACAATGCCCATCGCGATTTCGCTCCGCAGTCCTTCTTCGCCGCGCAGGGCCCGGCGAATCAGCCCCAGCAGATCGGAATTGCGGACCGCTTCGATCACCGGGCGCCCCTCGATCTCGACGGAGTCCAGGTTCCAAATCTCCGAAAAGGCGCGGTTGCAAAATACGAGCCTTTCTTGCGCATCAATTACGGCGACGCCTTCCACCATGCTCCGCAGGATCGCGCTCGAACGATTGCGTTCGCCGCTTAGCGAGCGGATCGTTTTATCCATCCACGCCGCCGTTTCATTCAGCGCGCTGGCTAGATCGGCGAGTTCGTCGCGCGGGCGCTCCGCGGGCAAGGGGCGAAAGTCTCCTTCGGCGACACGGCGCGAAAAATCCTTGAGCCGCTCGACACGTGCGGAGAACACCCGGAAATAGGTCAGCGAGATTATCCCGCCCAACAGCAGGACGACGAGCGAGGCGGCATAGATCCGTCGGCGCAGCTCCGAAACGGACGCGTCTACTTGCGCCAGCGGCAGCGCCATGCGTAGCACTACGGGAGGTCCGCCAGTCTGCTCACAGCGCACTGCTCGATACACGAGATCGCGGCCGAGGGTCGCGCTGTGGCGTACGGATTGGCCTTCACCCGTCGCGAATGCCTGTTGGATCTCAGGGCGGTTGGAATGATTCTCCATCGTCTCCGGATCGTGCTGGGAATCCGAGAGCACCCGGCCGGTGTTGTCGATCACCGTGACCCGCGCGCCGCTGCGCCCCATCCACTCGGTCCACGCGCGAAGGTCCGCCGCATCATCAAGCCGTGGCGGACGCGCCTGCGCGACATTCAAGAGGGAGGCGAGCTTGTCGTCGGCCGAGCGAATGTAATCGCGGCGAAGAACCCGGGAGGAGTAGAAATCAACGGCAAGCAGGACGCCAAGCAGCAGGGCGAAATA
The DNA here is from genome assembly GCA_003166795.1 of Acidobacteriota bacterium. GTDB lineage: Bacteria > Acidobacteriota > Terriglobia > Acidiferrales > UBA7541 > Palsa-295. Next base: position 7,308 of record PMUS01000062.1, read on the forward strand.
CGTCAGCCCGAGTTTCCAGAAAAGCCTAGCTCGCACGGGTTTCGAAAAGGTAGCCGGCGCCGCGAATCGTCTTCATGTAGGCCGGATGCTGCGGATCGGCTTCGATCTTTTCGCGCAGGCGCCGCACGTACACGTCCACGCTGCGCGGCGTGACGAACCGCTCGGTCCCCCAGACGCCGTCGAGCAACTGATCGCGCGTGAAGACGCGATCCGGGCGCGCCGCCAGAAAATAAAGCAGGCGGAATTCGAGCGTGCTCATCGGAACCGGTTTTCCGCCGCGCGTCACTTTGTAAGCGGCCGGATCGATCCGCAGCACGCCAATTTCGATGGGCTTCTCCGACGGCGTTCCGGGTTCGGTACGCCGCAAAAGCGCCTTCACGCGAGCCACAAGCTCGCGCGGGCTGAACGGCTTCGTCACGTAATCGTCCGCGCCGAGTTCCAGTCCTACGACGCGATCGGCTTCTTCGCCCTTAGCGGTCAGGATCAGAACCGGCAGGCGATTCAGGCTGACGTCTTTGCGAACCTCCTTGCAGATTTCGAGGCCCGACAGTTTCGGCAGCATCAAATCGAGAATCAGGAGATCGGGAGGCGTCTTGCGCACCTGCGCGAGCCCCGTCGCGCCATCCACGCTCGCGGCGACCTGAAAGCCGTCCTTCTCCAGGTTGTATTTCACCAACTCAATAATGTCTTTGTCGTCTTCGATTACCAGAACGCGTTTCATCGATTCTCTTTCGGGGAGTCGTCCACAACATACGGGAAATGCGGCCTTGGGCGCAAGCAGGCGATGCTTCGTTCGTGTGGTTTTAACGGAGCATTAACATCATTCCATAACGGTCTTGCGGCAGCCGCGGGCTGGTTTTCGTGGTTTGGCAACCATCCGTTCCATGCTGGCACATCGCTTAAGTTGCTGCACTCAGGCGGCTTAACCCGAGGCCGCAGGTAGCCATTGCAGTCGAGTTTTACCGCACGGGCCCCAAACCGCTCATCAATGCGTTTGCAAACTTGTGCCGATAGTTCATCCAGGGGAGCGCTGCCGGTGTGTGCGCATCCGCATTGGGAGGGCCGAAGAGTGCCAGGAAAACGTAAACACGCTGTCACCCTGAATTATCGCGCAGGGAAGGTCGTTCGCGCCATCACGCTCGCCACAATTCTTGGATCGGCTTCGCCGCCTGCGCGCGCGCAGCAAGAGAGCGCCGACCTAACAGCGCGGAGTCTCGAGGACTTGATGAACATCGAGGTGACTTCCGTCTCGAAGATCAAGCAGACGCTTTCGCGCACCGCCGCCGCGGTTTTTGTGATATCGGCGGAAGATATACTCCGCTCGGGTGCGAGGAATATTCCGGATTTGCTCCGGATGGTTCCCGGCATGGACGTGGCGCAAATTAATGCCAGTACATGGGCCATCAGCGCGCGCGGGTTCAACGGACGATTCAGCAACGAGTTGCTGGTGCTGGTGGACGGGCGCCCAGTCTACACGCAGACCTTCGGCGGCGTTTTCTGGGATGTATTGGATCTTCCATTCGCAGATATCGAGAGGATTGAAGTGATCCGTGGGCCCGGCGGTTCAATCTGGGGAGCGAATGCGGTCAACGGCGTCATCAACATCATTACGAAAAAAGGATCCGAAACGCTGGGCGGCCTGGTGCTGGGTGGAGGCGGGAATCTTGACCAGGGATTTGGAGCCATCCAATACGGCGGCAGCGCGGGCGACAGCACGGACTATCGCGTTTACACGAAATATTTCAATCAGGATCATTTGCCGAACTCCGCCGACCAGGACGGCGGAGATGGCTGGCATTTGCTCCAAGGCGGCTTTCGCACCGACAGCGCCCTTTCTTCCAAAGACACGCTGACGGTCCAAGGAAATATCTACGACGCCCGAGAGGGCATCCCCACCAGCGACTTCCCATCCGTTACCGCCTCGGCCCCCCAGAACATCGAGCAGTTAGCCAATCAGACAGGCGAGTTCGTGCAAGCGGTTTGGGGCCACACTTTGTCTACTGATTCGGACACGACCTTACGAGTCTCCTACGACAGGTACGAACTCAATGACATTATCCGCGAGCGCCGCAGCACGCTCGATCTTGATTTTCAGCATCACTTCAGCGGGTGGGCGCGGCAGAACATCGTTTGGGGACTCACCTATGTTTATTCGCCGTGGAACTCCGACGGAAATCTGACTGCGTCTTTTGTCCCCTCTAAACTCAACACACAGCTCTTCAGTTCGTTTGTCCAGGACGAGATCGCCATCGTTCCAGACCGCTTTTACCTGACCGTTGGAGCAAAGCTGGCGCACAACTACTACACAGGCTTTGACTTCATGCCAAGCGCTGGTGTGACTTGGGCGCTCAGCCCACACCACACGTTGTGGGCCGCCGTCTCCAAGGCGGAGCGGACACCAAGCGCGATCGATGCCTCCGCCCGCTATACCCTCAGCGCGTTCCCGGGCCCAGGAGGGATTCCCGTGTTGGTCACGTTTATCGGCACTCCGCAGGTTAAGGATGAAGGTCTGATTGCGTACGAAATGGGCTATCGAACGACGGTTCGCAGAACCCTATCCATAGACTTCACCGCCTACTACAACAATTACAGCGATCAATACACGCGTGAGCCGTCGTCGCCATTCTTGGACAATATACCGCCGCCGACGCATTTTATCCTGCCGATCACTTACGAAAATCTGATGCACGGAGAAACAGAAGGCATCGAGTTCGCGGTGAATTGGCAGCCGACCCCGCGCTGGACTCTAAGCCCAGGATATGCGTTTGAGGAAATCCACATGCATCTGGCCCCCGCGAGTCAGGACACGACGTCGGTCGCCGCCGCGGAGGGAAGCAGCCCCGATCATTCGGCGCAGCTTCGATCGCACTTCGTTTTCACTCACGCGCTGAGCTGGGACACGTCTGCGTATTTTGTCGGCCGGCTAACCGACCCGAGCGAGCCTTCCTATACGAGGCTCGACACACAACTCTCGTGGCTGGTGGGCGAAGGCGTCTCCCTGAGTCTTGTAGGTCAGAATCTCCTGAGGGACCTCCACGAGGAATTCGTGGATTCCACGAACAGCGCGAGAAGGACTCAAGTCAAGCGCAGCGCTTACGCGAAGTTCACATGGCGATTCTGACGAGGAGGTCACGAGCATTGAACTCCGCGGGCGATGGGCGATGCGTTTTGCGGGAGTGCGGGCGAAGAGCTTGATCGCGCGGAATTCGCTTTCCTGGCGGCAATCTGCCGCGCTCGTTCTGGCGGCTTTATTGTCATCCGCATGGCCCCCCCTGGATCGGGCCCAGGCAAATCCGCCGAGCGAGTACCAGCTAAAGGCCGCTTTTCTTTTCAACTTCGCGAAGTTCGTCGAATGGCCCGCGGCAAGTTTTTCAGACCCTCGATCGCCCTTCGTGATTTGCATCCTCGGAGCGGATCCGTTCGGACACGCGATGGACGATGCCTTACTAGGAAAGATGATCGGAGAGCGCGGCGTCGCCATTGAAAGAAGTAAGGAATTGGCGGACGCCCGGCACTGCCAAATGGTCTTCGTCAGCTCCTCGGAGAAGAGCCGGGTAGCGGAGATTCTCGACGGCCTTAAAGGCACGAGCACCCTCGTGGTGGGGGAGACGGAAGGCTTCGCGGCGGCTGGCGGCATGATTCAATTCGTCCTCGAAGACAACCGTGTGCGTTTCTTGATCAATACAGACGCTACCGACCGCGCCGGCCTGAAGGTGAGCTCAAAGCTGCTCTCGCTGGCCCGGCTTGTCCACGACGCGCCCAAGAACGACAGGAGCTGAAATGTACATAGGGCCCAATGCATCGATTGGCCAGAAACTTAAGGGAATTATCCTGGTGACCTGCGGTGTCTCCATATTGATAGCCTGTACCGCTCTGGCGGTGTATGACGGCCTGTCCTTCCGCACGGAACTGGCCACGGACCTGGTTTCCGCAGCGGCCATGGCCGGGTCCAACAGCACCGCTGCGCTTGTGTTTTCGGACGCACAGTCCGCTCGTGAAACTCTCAGCTCATTGCGATCGCAGCCGCACATTGTCGAGGCTTGCATCTACGCCCAGGACGGGTCCGTGTTCGCGAAGTACGCACGCAGCGGCACGGATCCCAGCTTCACACCTCCCGTCAGAGGTGCGACAGGCACTGTGTTTACTCCGAATCAGGTGATCCTTTTCCAGCCCATAAAGCTGAACGGAGAGGAAATCGGCACGATTTATTTGAAATCCGACCTGGATGAACTTTATGCGCGCACTGGGCGATTCGCTTTGATTTTCCTCATTGTGATTCTGGCCTCTTTTGTGACCGCTTACTTGCTGGCATCGAGACTGCAGCGCGTGATTTCCGAACCGATTCTTGAACTCGCTCGGACGGCGTCCGCGGTTTCTCTTGTGAAAGACTATTCCCTCCGTGCCACTAAGAGCAGCGAGGATGAAATCGGGATATTGGCGGACCGCTTCAACGAGATGCTCAGCCAGATCGAAACGCGCGAGAATGCTTTGCAATTGGCGCATCACGAACTGGAAGCACGAGTGGAGGAACGCACGCGCGAGTTGCAAAACGAAATTGCGGAACGCAAACAGACGGAGTGGAAACTCATAGAAGGGAAGTCGTTCCTGAACTCTGTCATCGCAAACAGCCCCGTGGGCATCGTTGCGACAGGCACCGACGGAGCCGTAAATCTGTGCAACCCCACGTTCGAGAAACTTTTTCAAGTTCGGCAGGAGGATATTCTCGGCCGTCCGCTCGTCGATCTGATCGCCAATAATGAGTTTCGCGCGGAGCTCGAATCCAACCAGGACAGAGTCCTGCAGGGCCAGACCACGCACATCGTTGGGCGACGGAGCCGCAGCGACGGTTCGCTTGTTGACGTCGAAGTCTTCGCGGTTCCCATTTTCACCGACGGCGCGACGACCGGGGTGCTCACCCTGTATCAGGACATCACCGATCGCAAGCGGGCCGAAGCGGCGCTCTGGACAGCAAAAGAGGCGGCCGAAGCAGCCAGCCGCGCCAAGAGCGAGTTCCTGGCCAACATGAGCCACGAAATCCGCACCCCGATGAACGGCATTATCGGAATGACGGAACTCGCGCTCGAGACAGATCTGAACGCCGAACAGCGTGAGTACCTGGGCATGGTGAAAACTTCCGCGGATTCTCTTTTGACGCTGATCAACGAAATTCTGGATTTCTCCAAAATTGAAGCGGGCAAGCTCGAGATCGAGAACATCGACTTCGAATTCAAACAGAGCATCGGAGAAACCCTTAAAACGCTGGCGTTACGAGCCCACGTTAAGAATTTGGAACTAACCTGGCGCGCCGGACCCGGAGTGCCGGAGCGCCTGAAAGGCGATATGGGCAGACTGCGGCAAGTGTTGGTCAACCTGGTGGGAAACGCAGTGAAGTTCACGGAACAGGGCGAGGTCACGGTGGACGTCGAGAAACAAGCAGAGGACGACAGCGGCGTTCTATTGCACTTTCGTGTGCGCGACACCGGAATCGGAATTCCAAAAGAGAAGCAGGAAATGATTTTCGATGCATTCACCCAAGCGGACAGTTCTTCAACCCGCAACTACGGAGGAACGGGATTGGGGCTGGCGATCACCTCGCGGCTCGTGGAATTGATCGGAGGAAAACTTTGGGTGGAAAGCGAGCTGGGACAGGGCAGTACGTTTCATTTTACCGGTCACTTTGGCTTCGCGGGTGATGATGGCGCCGCACGGGAAACTCCGGATCCGGAAATCCTGTCGGGCGTCCGGGTGCTGCTGGTGGACGACAATCAGACGAACCGCAAGATTCTCGTCGAGATGCTAGCGGCATGGGGATTGCATCCCCACGCGACCGATGGAGGCAGGATCGCGCTGGAAGCGCTCGCGCGTGCGCACGAGCGCGGTGTGCCGTTCCGCCTCGTGATCACCGATATGCAGATGCCGGAGATGGATGGGTGCACGTTGAGCACGGAAATCCGCAGGAGTTCCAGCTTCGGCGAGATCCCGATCGTGTTGTTGAGTTCGAGCGCCCGCCATGGTGAGGCGGCAAGGTGCCGCGCACTTGCCATCGCCAGCTATCTGACCAAACCTGTGCAGCCCTCCGAACTTCTGAGCGCGCTATTAGCAGCGCTCTCGAATCCCACGGGCGTGCACGAGCCTTTGCCGCCGCCGGACGTTCGAACGGAGGACAACGGCCCGAGATTGAAAATCCTTCTCGCCGAGGACAATGCCGTCAACCGGACCCTGGCTACCGCGCTCCTGGGAAAGCGAGGCCACACCGTTGTGGCCACAGAGAACGGCCGCGAGGCGCTTGCTGCCCTGCAAGGGGAGAGTTTCGAATTGATCCTCATGGACGTGCAGATGCCGGTCATGGACGGATTGGAGGCGATACGCGCGATACGAACAAAAGAGCAAAGTACCGGCGCGCACCTGCCGATCATCGCCTTGACGGCCCATGCCATGAAGGGAGACCGGGAAAGATGCCTGTCGGCGGGCGCAGACGAATACGTCGCGAAGCCGATTCGGATGTCCGAACTGCTTGCTGCGATGAATCGCGTCAGGCTCGGCAAAGCGAGCGCAGGCCCTGCAGCGCCGCCCGCCGTTGCAGCGGTCGCTTCGAATCACTTGGATATGGTTGCCGCGCTCGAACGAGTTGAGGGGGATCGGGAACTTTTTGAGGAGCTCGCGCGCCTCTTTGCGGACGAGTGTCCAGAGGACATGGGAGGAATTCGTGAAGCCATGGAAGCCGGTAATTCCCGGGCGATCGAGATGCTGGCGCACAAGATCAAGGGCGCGGCGTTGAGCCTGGGCGCGCCGCAAGTCTCGGAGGCGGCATTCGATCTTGAAAAGCAGGCACGCGCCGGCGACCTAGGAAACGCCGGTCAATTGTTTGAAAACCTGGCGCGGCAACTCGATCTACTGCTACCCGCTCTGGAATCGTTTTGCCGCCAGGTGACCCGCTGATCCTGCGGCGTCCTGGACCGCTCAGGATTCAGACAAAGGAATTCAAAAATGACCGACAAAGAAACAAGCGCAAATCGCGTCCTGATTGCCGAAGACGACCCCGTTTCTCGCCGCATGCTTGAGGCATTCCTCGAGAAGTGGGGATATCAGGTGGTGACCGCGACGGACGGCTTGGACGCGGTTCGAATTCTCGAAAGCAAAGATGCCCCGGCGCTCGCGGTACTGGATTGGATGATGCCGGGTCTGGAAGGCCCGGAAGTCTGCCGGCGGGTGCGGGCGCACCCAGACCGACCGTACGTTTACATTCTTTTGCTTACAGCGCGCAGCCAGAGGGACGATCTGCTGCGAGGGCTGGAATCCGGCGCCGACGACTACCTCACAAAACCGTTCGATGCCTCGGAGCTTCGAGCTCGCCTTCGCGTGGGCCAGCGCATTCTGGATCTTCAGAATGGCTTGATCGCCGCACGCGAGGAGTCGAGTTTTCGCGCCACCCACGATGAGCTGACCGGGCTCGCGAACCGCCGCGTCGTTCTCGACGAAATTGCCAGAGAACATTCGCGTCACCTGCGTCAAGGCGGGAGCTTCGCAATCATTCTGGTTGATCTTGATCATTTCAAAAGCGTCAATGACACGCGCGGGCATCCCACGGGCGATGCCGTGCTGAAAGAGGTGTCGCGCCGCATGGCCCGCAGCGTCCGCCCATACGACACCGTAGGCCGGTATGGCGGCGAGGAGTTCATCGTGGTCGCGCCTTCGTGCGGCCGTTCGGGAGCAATCGCACTGGCGGAAAGAATTCTCAATTCACTCCGCTCCGCGCCCGTAGAAACCGACCGCGGCCCATTGTCCGTCACCGTGAGTTGCGGGATCGCCATCAGCACTGCCGCTAAGCCACTCGATCCACGCGAGCTTATTCACTTGGCCGACGAAGCGCTCTATCGCGCTAAAGAGCGCGGGCGCGACCGATCAGAACTCGCGACGGAGACTGAGCTGACGAGTTCGAGCTGACGCGCGGCGGCTCGCGGAGCCGTTGAACAGTGTCCGCAAGAGTCCGCAAGTACGGTTGGGCACGCCCTGTTCGTCTCCATACGGAGACGTATGGTCGCTCCCATTTGCAATTTTGGTGAATGTTGGCGCAAACCGGTTCGCCAGCACGGGATTTTGGTGTACATTGGTTATTCGTAATCTGAAAATCACCATTTGTTTGCGGCATCGGGAAGGGTTAGGGCATGAATCCGACCAAATCGGCCTCGGTTGGCAACAGCGAAACGCCCGCAGGCGCACGCCGCGACACTCTATCGATCGTTGACAATCGCACCGGCCGGCAATATGAGATTCCGGTTAAGAATGACACCATCCGGCCCATCGATTTGCGCCAGATCAAGGTCCACGAATCCGATTTCGGGATGATGAGCTACGATCCGGCGTTCGCGAACACGGCCTCGTGCGCGAGCAAGATCACGTACATCGATGGCGACAAGGGAATTCTGCGCTATCGCGGCTATTCCATTGAGGAGCTGGCCGAAAAGAGCTCGTACCCCGAGACCGCCTACCTGATCCTCCACGGCGAGCTGCCGACGAGCGAGCAATTGAAGGAATGGAACTATCACATCACGCACCACACGTTTATTCACGAAAGCATCAAGAAATTTCTGGACGGATTCCACTACGACGCGCACCCGATGGGGATGCTGATTTCGACGATTGCCGCGCTTTCCACGTTTTATCCGGACGCGAAGGACATATTTAATCCCGACTCGCGCCGCAAACAGACCTATCGCCTGATCGGCAAAATGCCGACGGTCGCCGCGTTCGCCTACCGTCACTGTCTGGGAATGCCGTTTGTGTATCCCGACAACGATTTGAGCTACTGCGGGAATTTTCTGAACATGCTGTTCCGCACCACGGAACTGCAGTATCGCCCGAATCCGACTCTCGAGCGCGCGCTCGATGTTTTGTTCATCCTGCATGCGGACCACGAACAGAACTGTTCGTCCACCGCCATGCGCGGCGTCGGGAGTTCGCACGTGGATCCGTACTCCGCCACGGCCGCGGCCACCGCTGCGCTGTATGGCCCGCTTCACGGCGGCGCCAACGAAGCCGTGCTGCGCATGCTGGTCGAAATTGGGTCGGTGAATAATGTGCCGGCGTACGTCAAGAGCGTGAAGGCCGGCGAAAAACTGCTGATGGGCTTCGGCCACCGCGTTTATAAGAACTATGATCCGCGCGCCAAGATCGTGAAGCGCGTCGCCTACGAGGTCTTCGACGTGATGGGCCGCAACCCGCTGATTGATATCGCGCTCGAATGCGAACGCATCGCGCTCGAGGACGAATATTTCGTTTCGCGCCGCCTCTATCCCAACGTGGACTTCTATACCGGCCTCATCTATCAATCAATGGGATTCCCGGTGACCATGTTCCCCGTGCTGTTTGCCATCCCGCGCACGTCGGGATGGATCGCCCAGTGGCAGGAGATGCTGCTGGACCACGAGCAGAAAATCTCCCGGCCGCGCCAGGTATACCTGGGTTACGACCTGCGCAGCTACGTCCCTCTGGATCATCGAAGCTAAATTCCTACAGGCTTCTTGTTTCGCCCACGCTTCGCCCGAGTGTCCCATTTTGGGTTAACGCCTGCGTTTCCGCGCGATTCGAAAAGGGTTGCATATATGCGTAATCTCTGGCAAAACACTGGTGCGCCAGAGGGTGTCCCGTTCATGAATATCTCCACGCGTCAATTTGAGAACGCTGCTATTGTCGACGTTACCGGCGACATTACGCTTTATAACACCCCCGAAGTCCGTAAAACCCTGCTCGACCTGCTCAAGGAAAAACGCGTCAAGCGCGTCATCGTGAACCTTGAAAAGGTGAAATACATTGACAGCGCGGGCGTGGCCTCCCTGGTCGAAGGTTTGAAGCTCTCTCGCGATTTGAAAAGCGGATTCGCGCTGTATGGCTTAAGCAAGACGACTCGCGAGGTCCTGGAACTGACGCGCCTTCTGAAAGTTTTCGAAGTTTACGACAACGAAGAGGAAGCCCTCAGCGCGATCCCTGGCGGCGCCGGTGGCGCCAAGTAGCGCTCTCGCGCTGATCCCCGTATGGCGTTCATAGACAATATCGGCGAAGCGACAATCGACGGAGTGGCCTACGTAGGTAGCCTGGCGCGACTTGCCGGAGGCGCGGCGCGGGCGGTATTTATCGAGCCTTTTCGGGGAAAGCCGCTTCGCTGGGCCCGCGCCATACATCAAGCGATGTCCGTGGGCGTGGAAGCCATTCCCATCGTCTCTCTGATCTCGTTTTTCGTCGGCCTGATTCTAGCTCTGCAAGGCGCCTACGAACTGCGCCAGCTTGGCGCGCTGCAACTGGTGGCCAGCGCCGTGGCTGTTTCGATGACGCGCGAGCTTGGCCCGCTGATGACCGCCATCATGGTAATCGGACGTTCCGGTTCGGCATTCGCCGCCGAAATCGGCACGATGAAGGTGAACGAAGAAATAGACGCACTGGAAACCATGGCGCTCGAGCCGGTTCGCTTTCTCGTCGCGCCGAAATTCCTGGCAATGCTCCTGATGATGCCCTGCCTGACGACCTGGGCTGATTTTATGGGCGTTCTAGGAGGCGGATTGTTCGGCGTCACCAGCGCCGGTTTCACCTGGGGAACGTATTTTCACGCCACGCTGAATGCGCTGGAGCTGCGCGACATCGCCAGCGGCTTGATCAAGAGCGTGATGTTCGGGCTGGTGATCACCGCCGTCGGATGCCGGGAAGGATTCAACACCGGGCTGGGCTCCGAGCAGGTCGGGCGGTCCACCACCTCGGCAGTCGTGAATTCAATCTTCTTCGTGATCGTCGTTGACCTGGTTTTCACGGCGATCTTTTATTTCACAGCGCCGCTGAAATAGGAAAATGCCGGCACAACCCATCTCGAAAGAAAACACTTCCGGCAAATCGGCCGATATCGCCATCAGCGTACGGAATCTGCGCGTCCGCTACGGAACTCGCGAGATTCTCCACGGCGTCAATTTTGAAGTGCCGGCGGGCGAAACGCTGGTGATCATGGGCGGCTCCGGCTGTGGAAAGAGCACCCTGTTGCGGACGCTGGTGGGCCTGGAACATCCCAGCGAGGGCGAAATCTGGATTCAGGGCAAGAACTTCGCGGGCATGTCGGGAACGCAGCGCGACGATCTTCGCAAGAAAATGGGGATGTCGTTTCAGAGTGGAGCGCTTTTCGGTTCTATGACCGTGGGCGAAAATGTCGCGCTTCCGCTGCGCGAGCATACGCCGCTCGATGAATCCACGATCGACATCGTGGTTCGTCTGAAGCTCGACCAGGTCGGCCTCTCCGGCTTTGAAAATTACATGCCCGCGCAATTGAGCGGCGGAATGAAAAAACGCGCCGCCATCGCCCGCGCGCTCGCCATGGACCCGGAGATCCTGTTCTTCGACGAGCCCTCGGCTGGGCTCGACCCCATCATCGCCGCGGGTCTCGACGAGCTAATCCTGAAATTGAAGAAGGCGTTTCGCATCACGATCGTGGTAGTCACGCACGAACTCGCCAGCGCGTTCCTGATCGCCGATCGCATGATTCTGCTCGACAAGGGAGTGGTCGCCGCCAAGGGAACGCCGGAGGAGCTGCGCCAGAACACCGGGCCGCGCGTGCGCCAGTTCCTGGACCGCGTTCCCGAGCCGGAAATGGCCGCGGAAATAGACTATCTGCAAATGCTGACTGGGGAGAACCCTCCCCAGCGGCGTTGAAGCTGGCAAACGGCAATGACGTGATATACTCCGCCGCAACTTTTGGGGCGGCTGGGTAAGTTAGCTGCAGCGTAAATCAGGCCCTGAATTCACGAGGAAGCACATGGAACCGAGGCGGGAGCAAGCTTTAGTCGGATTGTTCACTCTGGTGGCTGCTGCCCTGCTTGTCGTGGTCGTGTTTCTTCTATCGGGAACTTTCGGCAGCGGCACCGTGACCTATCGCGCGTATTTCAAGAACGCGGGCGGGCTGAGCCCGGGCGCGGAAGTTCGGTATGCGGGAGGTCCTCCGGTTGGCCGGGTCGAGAAGGTAGTGAGCGACCCGCTGAATTCCACGCGGATGCAAGTGGACTTCGCCGTGGAGCCCAGCGTGCCGGTGAAGACCGACAGCATCGCTCAAATCACCAGCGTCAGCCCACTGGGTGACAATTTCCTCGGAATCATACCCGGCACGCTGAATGCGCCGAGGGCGCAAAAAGACGCGGTTTTGAAATCCATGGAATACACCAGCCTCGCCGACGTGGCTGCGACGATTTCCGATCTCGGGCCGAACGCGAACGTGCTGATCGCCAATTTGAACGATCGCGTAGTCGGGTTGAAGGAAACGATGGATCGGGTAAATGACCTACTGAACGATCGGAACCGCGCCAACATTTCCGGGAGCCTGGCGAACCTGAATGTGATGCTGGCTGAAAATCGAGCGCTTGTCCATTCGACGCTGACCAATGTTAATGCGTCAACCGCAAAACTGGGTCCGCTGATCGACGACTTCCACAAGACCGCCAACCAGGCCAATGATACCCTGGCGCATGTTGACGCGATGATTGGCGAGGATCGCCCCGACCTGAAAAAAGCGATTGCCGATCTCCGGCAATCCCTCACGTCGGTTGTCTCGCTTACCGCCCAGCTCGACAACACGCTGGGCGCGAATACCGAGAACCTCGATGAGATTATCGACAATCTCCGCCACATCACCGAAAACATGAACGAGTTTACGGAGACCATCAAGACGCGGCCTTACACCCTGATTCGCGCATCCGGCCTCAAGGCGCACGAACCAGGCGAAGCTCCGCCGAAGTAAAATAGGGAGGAACGAAAAGTGCTGACGCGCCGTATCCAGCAAGCCGCGCTTGTCCTTTTGATCGCAGGAGTTGTCGCAGGTTGCGGCGCTTCGCGGCCCGTAAAGTACTATGTGCTCGATGTCGGTCCGACGCCCGCCACCTCGGCCTCGCCTCAGGTTCCGGTCACGCTTCTCGTTTCCCGCATCACTGCTTCAAGCCTGTACCGTGATAACCGCCTCGTCTATGGGACTGGAGCCGTGCAGCTCGGCACGTACGAGTACGATCGCTGGGCCGCACCGCCGGCCGAGATGGTGCAGGATATGCTGATCGGGACGCTGCGTTCATCGGGAACATACCGTTCCGTTTCGAGGATCAGCACCAGCGTGCGCGGCGATTACGTCGTTCGCGGCCACCTCTACGCGATGGATGATGTGCAGTCGCCGGGGCTGACGGCGCGTTTTTCCCTGCAATTGGAATTGTTCGATCCGAAAACCGGAGCGACCCTTTGGTCCAGCTCCTACACGCATGACGAGCCCGTCAGCGGCAAGACGGTAGCCGACGTTGTTGAGGCGCAGGATCGCAACGTGCGCGCCGGTCTGACTCAACTCACCAGCGAACTCGGCCAATACTTCGCAAGCCATCCTCCGCAAGCGCCAACCGGGCAATAGGGCCGCTTGTAGGTACTCTGCGAGACATCTGGTCGCGCAAGAATTCCTGAAATAAGCTTTCGTTAATCTTCTTTCGACCGCGTTCGGAATTCCGCTTTCGGTACCACCTCAGGGCAATTGAAGCAGGTGCGCATAGAATCAAGCGCGCAACCACGATGCTTGCGGGCAATTACGGTGTGGGCTTCAACCCCGAATATGCCGATAAGACCCTCGAAGTCTTCCCATAGGAGCTGTGCGCAGCGATGTCTCGAGTCATTTTCAAGAAGGGTCTCCCGCGAAAAGATCCGGCACGCATGCCGCCGGCGGTTCGCCACGCAGAGGAGGAGAAGGCGGCTCGCGAAGACGAAAACAAGGCGATGGCCGCCTTGCGCGAAAGCGAGGAACATTACCGCGCGCTGGTAGAACACGCCCCGGAGGCGGTTGTCGTGCTCGATGTGGACAAAGGCACATTCATTGACGGCAACAGCAATGCTTTGCGCCTCTTTCACCTGAGCCGCGAAGAACTTCTGCGCGCGAGCGTGAGCCACGTGAGCGCCGCTTTCCAGTCGGGTGGCAGGAGCGCGGAAGCTGCCGAACGCGAGTTAATCGCGCAAATCTCGAACGGCGTTCCCGCTCATCTCGAATGGGTATGTCGCAATTCCGCGGGGGAGGAATTCCCCGCCGAGATGCACCTCGTGCGATTGCCCTCGGCCACGCGTCAACTCGTGCGTGTCAGCATCACCGACATTTCGGAACGCAAGCGCGCCGAACGGGCTCTCCGCGAGAGCGAAGCGCGATACCGGGCTCTCGTTGATCACGCCGCGTACGGAATATTCGGGACGACTCAACCGGAGGGAAAGCTGATCCATGCAAACGCGGCGCTGGCGGAGATGCTCGGCTACGAATCCCCGGCCGAGCTTCTCTCCGTCGGGCTCACCCAGGCGCTTTACCGCGATCCTGCGGACCAGGCCCGGATCGTCTCTGAATACATGAACCATGGGCGGGCGAATGCCACGGTGGAATGGAAGCGCAAGGATGGGAAGCTGATCACGATTCGCATGACCGGTCGAGCGGCGATGGACCCCGACGGAAAGTCCGAATGTACCGAGGTAATCGTCGAGAATGTTACCGAACGCGTCGCGCTCGAAAAACGACTCCTCCAGGCGCAGAAGTTCGAGGCCATCGGGCAGCTTGCCGGCGGCATCGCTCACGATTTCAACAACATGATCGGCGCAATCCTCGGGTGGGCGGAGATGGGCGCCGAGGAAACCGAAGCTGATTCGCGCCTCCATCGACACTTCGTCAAGGTGCAACAGCAGGCCAAACGCGCCGCGGCGCTCACACGCCAGTTGCTCGCCTTCGCGCGCAAGCAAATCCTCGAACCGCGCAACGTGGACCTCAACCAGACAGTCGTCGAAACTCTCAGCCTGCTGGAGAAGGTAATTGGCAGCAACATCGAGATTAATGCAACCCTATCTCCGGATCTGGCGATTGTGCGCGTTGATCCGACGCACGTGGAACAGGTGGTAATGAATCTCTGCATTAATGCGCGCGACGCCATGCCCGCGGGAGGCTCGCTGACGATCGAGACGTCCAATGTTCGGCTCGATGAACAATTCTGCGCGTCGCATCCCCTGGGGCGCCCCGGCGAATACGCCATGCTCACCGTCACGGACACGGGAACAGGCATGGACGCCGCGACGCTGGACCGCATCTTCGAGCCTTTCTTCACGACCAAGGAACTGGGAAAAGGAACGGGGCTGGGCCTCGCCACGGTGTACGGCATCGTCCGCCAGCACGGCGGGTTCGTGGATGTTTATAGCGAGCTCGGAACGGGTAGCACGTTCCGTTGTTATTTCCCGGTCAGCACGGATGTTTCGGTTCCGCGGGAAAGGGTTGAGGAAGCTGGACCGGTCCGTGGAGGATCGGAGACGATCCTGATTGCGGAAGATCACGAGGGCCTCGGCCAGCTCGCCGTCGAAGCACTGACCGGACTGGGGTATCGAGTGATGCTGGCGACGGACGGCGAAACGGCCGTGCAGAATTTTCGCGCCAATCGCACCCAGATCGATCTCGTTCTCCTGGATGTGGTGCTCCCAAGACTCAATGGGCCTGAAGTCTACGCACGGATGCGGAACGACAGACCGGATTTGCCGGTGATTTTCGCAACCGGCTATAGTCCGGATATCGCCCTGCTGCATAAAGCTCAGCAGGAGGGCTTGCCGGTGCTGCAAAAGCCCTATTCGCCCCGCGATTTGGCGCGGAAAATCCGCGAAACACTCGACCGCGCCCTTGTGGCCGTCCAGAAATAAGATTGACACCCAATCTTTCTGCGTGATAAGCATAAGTTACATGTGGCACCGGCTGAATGCCGGTTTGCTGAAGCGCCCAGGCGCGGGAACACCAAAATCCCTTACTGGGTCTCGGCAACAAACCCCACCCACCCCGGGAGGTGAATGCCTTTAGGCGTTCGCCTCCCGTTTTATTTTGGCCTCAATTACCGGGGCGCCCCTGCTCACCTCCCGCCGCGGCACACGTCTACAGGCTGATACCTGACTCTCCGGAGGCGAACATGAATCTTCGACCCAGCGCGAAACTTTCGCTCGCAATCGGCCTGTTCTTTGCCTTTGCTTCCGCTTGCCTCGGCCAAGCGCCCAAGTCCACGGCCGCAACCGTTCGAGGAAACTTCACTTACATCGACCGGAAGATCCTGGCCATGGCGAAGGACTTCCCCGAAGAGAAGTACGATTACCGGATGAAGCCCGAGATGCGATCCTTCGGCGAAGTGATTGTCCACGTCACATCAGGAATCGTCTACGCGGGGAAGGCCGGACGCGGTGAGAAAGCCAGTTGGGATGAAATCGACCCCAAGAATTACACAACCAAGGCCAGCATCGTCGCCTTGCTTGAGAAATCGATCGCCGATTCCGAGGCCACGTTGAAATCGCTGCCGGACGATTCATTCGCGAAAACCGTCGAGCCATGGGACGACGTCACTGAGCATTCCGCCGAGCACTATGGCCTGCTGGTGGCCTACTATCGCGCCAACGGCATCGTGCCCCCAGAGTCCCGTCCGAAAAAATAGGCGAGATTCCCGGCTGTTTGATGTGATGCCGACCGATCTCCCAGGGTCAATTGACCTCCCGGGCGCCACTCACCGTCGCTCGGGAGCCCTATCCGGCGTCGAGAGTGGGAGCGCTGACCTTCATTTTGTGTGTCACTTTGCGAGGGTGCCTTTGCTTTGTTTTCAATGAGATAGGCCAGAAATTACTTAGCATGGTGTGTCACTTTGTCCGGCGGGATTTGTGACTCTAGTGGGCAGCAACGAAGGCGCCTGCCTTCCGGCCGCTGGGCTTCGGGGACCTCAGAGCGCGACCCTTCACGAGGGTCGCTCAGGGTAAAAAGGCAGACGCTACGAAAACAACAGCGCCATGGCTGAAGCCATGATTACCGGGAGCGCGTTTCGTGGGCCTTAAGGCCCACGCTTTCACCGGAACTTCATATTCAGTTGTCAAAGAGCGTTCGACTCTCATCGAGAGAGCGGACGGCTTTTGGCGGTCAATCCACGTTGGCAGATTGCCGGAGACTGATCTACTGTCCTTTCGTTCAACATTAGTGCAGACGACAGCAACCTGTACTCTTCAGGTCTAGTGAGGAAAGTGAATCAGACACACCCGCCTGTCGTTGGCAGAAGAGCTACAATGCCCCGGATCGGTGATTGTCGCAGACCATGAGGCTCGATACATGAACAGGAGTTACGGCCTTCCGATGCGAGGCGCAAGGCGTTATCTCCTTCGGGTTGCGGCCATCCTGCTCGCGGCAGTTGCGCCGATGCCAGGCGCACGGGCGCAGGACCTCTCGATGGACGCTGCGGCGGCTCAGGCGGCGAAAGCAATCACGCATGCGAAACAGAAGAGCGTGATCGTATTCGACTTCGTCGGACCCGATCATAGGTTGACCGCCCTGGGAGAGAAACTTGCCGACGATTTCAGCAGTATGCTTTCAAAATCAACCTACGATCTTCAAGTCGAAAGCCGTTCCAGCATCGCGGAAGTCATTTCCAAGGGTCAATATTCCCCGGACGTGATTCACCTTTCGCCATACGATCCCGTCCTGGCGAGTGAACTAAAGGTGAAGGCTTACGTGACCGGAACAGTAACGCTTCACGGTCAAGAACAAATGGTTCTTGTCAAATCAAGAGCCGTGAAAGATGGTAAGGAAATTACGAGCCTGCAATTTTCCGTGCCTCTTACTGGCGAGATGAGAAACCTTCTCGACAAAACCGTGGTGGATGCGCCCGTTCCTCCATATGTGGACCCGGATGACAAGAGTTATACGTCGCCGAAGTGTCTTTTCTGTCCGCGTGCCGACTACACTGGAGAAGCTTTGAACTATAAGACTCAGGGCGTCGTCTTATTGGAAGCCGTGGTCGGCGCGGATGGGCGGTTTCAAAGCATCCGAGTCATTAAACCTTTGGCTCACGGACTGACAGCGGTGGCGATTGCGACCATTAAGACATGGAAGCTTTCGCCCGCGAAAGGGCCCGATGGCATTCCAATCGTGGTTCGGCAAACTATTGAAGTTTCTTTCCAGTTCCACTAGCCAGCGCGTCAGGAATTTTTCTTGAGTTCGGCGAGGACTAGTTTGGCGACTTCCTTGAGCGTGTCGAATACGCCCTGGCCCGTCACGGCGACGGCTTCGACGGTGGGCTCACCTTTGACCGATAGCTGCTTCTGGAGTTCTTCCACGGAAAGGATATTGGGCAGGTCGCGCTTATTGAATTGCAACACGTAGGGAATCGTATTGAAGTCGAGGTTGTGATCCTTCAAGTGCTCGCGCAGGTTGTCGAGCGTTTCCAGATTGGCGTCGAGCCGCTCTTCCTGCGAATCCGCGACGAAGACGACGCCATCGGCGCCCTTCAAAATCAGGCGGCGACTCGCTTCGTAAAATACCTGGCCGGGAACCGTATAGAGATGGAAGCGCGTCTTGAATCCGCGCACGGTGCCGAGATCGAGCGGAAGAAAATCGAAGAAAAGGGTGCGATCGGTCTCGGTCGCGAGCGAGACCATTTTCCCCTTCTGGCTCGTGCCCGTATGCTCGTAAATCCACTGCAAATTGGCGGTCTTCCCGCCCAAGCCGGGACCGTAGTACACGAGCTTGCAGTTAATTTCGCGAGCGGGAAAATTTATAAATGGCACAATTTCCTCAAGTTGCGGCAGCCTCTTACTTATAGCACAGGCTCCGGCCCTCGCCAACGCGACGGGCGAAGGGTGCTTCGCAATTGACAATGCGCGGCCAGTAAGCCGGTGGCGATGGATTGAGAGTCCGGGGCTGACAATTTCGGGCTGGGAACGAAAGCTTACAACCACCGAACAGCGATGTAAATAGCTTAGTTACAATGAGTTCCGGGGGGGGGGTGGTTGGCCCCAACCAATCGGAGCCTTCAGCTAGCACCCTTCAGTTCGGTGCTGATGAGCAGAATTTCATTCGCGCCGATGTTTTCGACGGAATGTGGCGGCAGCGGCGGCGTCCATTGGGCGAAGGGCTTCGACGGCGGAGGTCCGGCCGAGCGGCTATCGAAGAGCAAGTTGCCGTCGCCATCGCGGCGAAGAAAATCGCTCTGCCTGGCCACGTAGATCGAGGCCGGCCAACGATGCGTATGCACGGGTACGAGATCGCCCGGCGCGATGCGCACTTCGAGAACGCGGACGCGCTCGTTTTCAAACAGCAGCTTGTGATGGTTGGGCGCGGCGATCACGGCGTCGAGCGAATCCGGCCACGGCCATGCAGGCGAGTCGTTAGTCAAATAACCCTCCAAGGATTTCGCTGAATATCCCATGAATACGGGAATGGGGGAAGCGCTCTTGCACGAGCGCCAAATGGCGACGCACAGGCAAGCAAGTTTGCCGGGCGCAGCATGCTGCGCCCCTACGAAACCGTGGCGAACAAGGAAGCAAGCATTCGTATATCGGCAGCGTGGTATTATCTGCGCGTTTTTCGGGGGGAATCACATGCGCGCAAATATTTTTGCAACGACGACGGTTGTTGCGGCGCTTCTTGTCGGAATCGGAAGCCACTCAACAGGTTGGGACTCGGCCGGAGCGGCGCAGAGCGCTCGATCGGATCATCCATGCGACCGGGCCTGCCTGCAGGCTATGGTTGATCAATATATCGCGGCAATGGTGAAGCACGATCCCTCCGGACTACCGCTGACTTCGGATTACAAATACACCGAGAACACCGCGGCGATGCCGCTGGGCGACGGGCTCTGGGTGGGAGCTTCCGAGGCTCCAACGACGTTCAAGATTTATGCGCTCGATCCGGTGTCTCATCAGGCGGGGCTCTTCGCGGTGATGAAGGAATTCGACAAGCCCGTGATTCTGGCGCTGCGGCTGAAGATCGAGAACGGGAATATCTCGGAGATCGAGCATGTGGTCGCCCGAAGCGTGCGCGAGTCGTCGCTTCCTAATCTAACAACGCCGAGGCCGGCCTTGCTGGGGACCGTTCCGCCTGCCGAACGCGTCTCGCGAGACGAAATGTGGCGAATCGCGAATTCCTATTTCGAGGCCATCGAGCATAGCGACGGAAACCTGGCGCCATTCGCGGACGACTGCGTGCGGCGCGAAAACGGAATGCAGACCACGGGCAACACCGTGCCTACACCTGATCCCGGCGATCAACCCGGCGCGCCCATTGATCCGCTGCGGGCGAAGATCCGCATGCTGGGCTGCCGGGACAACATCAACACGCGCACGCTCAGTTACATCACCAAGATCCGACCGCGACGGCTGGTCATTATTGACGAGGAGAAAGGCCTGGTTCTTGGATTCCCGATGTTCGTGCATCGCGGAAATGTGAGGACGATCCAGATCGTGGGGATTCCGGGTTTGGAATCCATGCCGATGACGGGACTCCGGACAAGCGATCTGGAAGCGGGGGAAATGTTCAAGATTCGAGGCGGCCAAATTCACGAAATCGAAGCGATGGGTTTCATATTGCCGTATGGATCGAAGACCGGCTGGGAATATTGAGGTAGCTCAGGTCTGCCGGAGGTTTTTCCGCCCCTTGCTGAAATTGAGCCCGAAGCAACAAAACTTGCCGCCGGTGCGACAGCGCATAGTTACGGCGCCGCGCGCCGTCGGGTTTTATGTCGGAGCTGAAGCTCCGACCCCCTAAGAAATCGAGGACCGAAAAGTCTCACCCCAACGAAGCCGAGTGAGCCACATAAAAAACCACCCTTCCCGGCGAACCGGGAAGGGTGGGCAACCCTGCGGAGACGACCTCGAAGCAGGGGCGCAGGCCGCCCGAAATCGGCGGCGCCCCTACGAACTACCGCCGCGAAAGACCGCGGCAATTACGAAATCGGCGTGCAGACCGATTTGACCTCGGTGTAGAGATTCAGAACTTCGTGCCCCATCTCGCGGCCCCATCCGGATTGCTTGTAGCCGCCGAACGGCATCGCCGGATCAAACACGTTGTAGCAATTGATCCAGACGGTGCCGGCGCGGAGCTGCGAAGCAATTCGGTGCGCCTTGCCGATGTCGCGAGTCCAGACGCCGGCGGCGAGACCATACTCCGTGGCGTTGGCCTTGGCGACGAGATCGTCCACATCCTTGAACGGGATGGCGGTGACAACGGGGCCAAATATTTCCTCCCTCACGACTTTCATCTTTTCGTTGGTGTTGACCAGGACCGTGGGCTTGACGAAGTAGCCCTTGTCCCCCTGGCGGCTGCCGCCGACGGTGGCCTTCGCGCCTTCCGAGTATCCCGATTCAAGATAGCTGCATACCTTATTCATCTGCTCTTCGGAAACGAGCGGGCCCATATCGGTGGTTGGCTCGAGGCCCGAGCCAACGCGGATCTTCGAGGCAAGCTGCGACACGCCGTCAACGACCTTATCGAATTCCTTGGCTTCGACGTACAGCCGCGAGCCCGCGCAGCAGCACTGGCCGTGGTTGAAGAAGATGGCCATGGCAGCTCCGGGAATCGTGGCATCAATATCGGCGTCCTGGAAAACGATGTTGGGGGACTTGCCACCGAGCTCCAGCGAAACTTTCTTCAAGTTGCCCGTGGCGGCATGCACGATCAGCTTGCCGACTTCGGTTGAACCCGTGAAAGCGATCTTGTCAACATTCGGATGGGCCGCGAGCGCGGCGCCGGCAGTCTCGCCGTAGCCGGGAACGATGTTTACGACTCCGTCCGGGATGCCGGCTTCCTGAATCAATTCGCCCAGAAGAAGAGCGGAAAGCGGAGTCTGTTCGGCCGGCTTCAGGACCACGCAACAACCCGTGGCGAGCGCCGGGCCCAATTTCCACGAAGCCATCATCAGCGGGAAATTCCAGGGGATGATCTGGCCGACCACGCCGACAGGTTCGCGAAGCGTGTACGCCAGAAACTTGGCGCCATGAGCGGAGATCGGAATTGTATTGCCTTCGATCTTCGTGGCCCAGCCGGCCATGTAGCGGAACATGTCGATCGTTCCGGGGATGTCGGCAATACGGGCGATGGCAAGCGGCTTGCCGTTGTCGAGCGATTCGAGCTGCGCGAATTCTTCGGCGTGCTGCTCGATCAGGTCGGCGAGCTTCCAGATGAGCTTGCCGCGCTGCGAGGGCGTGATTTTCGACCACGGGCCGGTATCGAACGCGGCGCGTGCGGCGGCAACCGCGCGGTTGATATCTTCCTTGTCGCCTTCGGCGACGTTGGCGAGAACCTCGCCGGTGGCCGGATTGTACGTGGGGAACGTCTTGCCGGAAACGGCGTCCACCCATTTTCCGTTGATCAACATTTGGCGCGTTTTCGCGACGTAACGAGTTACGCTGTCAGTGAGCTGTACGGCTTGCGTGGCTGTAGCCATTTCTTTCCTCCTTCAATTCAGAGCTTCGAAAATCGGCCGCGTCAAATTGGCGCGAGCGTGGATATCACTTTCGGTTTCCTGGCGACCGTCACTGGATCGAACCGCGCATCGTGAGATGCGCTCCCGCGGGGACGGGTGAACCAGAGGGAGCCGCCTTCCCGGCCCGTCACTGGGCTGGCCACAATCGGTGGCCGAGCGGAGTTATCATAGGCCAGTGGAGTGCGGTTTGACAATACTCCGGGGGAGTGGCGAGAGGGGCGGTGACGGCCTCAAACATTCAGGAAGAATGCCGGTACGTAGGTTAAATAGAGGAGGAGACCGAGGAGGCTCTCGCCTCCCCGGCTCGCTCACATCTTTAATACCCTGCGTTAGCGGAATACCTTTGAAGTTCTCGAGCTAGAGTGCGTGTGTCAGCAGGGGCATGGACGGTGCCGTCGAGAATATCGTGACGAGCAACGTCCTCACCATACATCGCTTTGTCACCACTCTTATCAGCCTGCACAACCGTGCCGTCCAGGCTGACTCCCGCAAAAATGCCCTTGCTACGGGAATACGAGAGAATTTCCGCGGTTAGTTTCAGGTCAGTGCTTGCAGTGGCGTCGCGTCCAACCGGTCCAGCTGCTACCGAAGCATCGCCGCCCAGCTTGAACTTATCGCTCAGCAGACTGTGCAATGCGTGGTCGTTCATAAAGAGAAGAACCAGATCCGTGGACGACCCACCGGCCTGATAGCCGAAGCTGCCGCCTTCGACCGCCAAGTACAATGGCGCACTCCATCCGGTTGCGGTACGGCAAATGGCCAGACCGCGTCCGTAGTTAGCGCCAAAAATGAAGGCGAACTTCTTGTCTCCCGGGACGACAGCGATGCAGCGGGCCTTGTTCAGCACGTCATGAGGAATGCTGTCAGGGGCGTTCATAATCTCTTGAAAAACCTGGCCGGCCCTCTGCGCACGGCTGATGTCGTCTTCTTTGTCTGAAGCAGACGAGATAGTCGGCATGACCAAGAACAAAACCAGGGCCCAACCTACTGCGAAGTATTTCGTCATCTCTCGCTCCTTTGAACACCGAATCCAAAATTGGTAAGCGTCGCGTTAAGGACGCCGATCGGCACTCGAATTCAGCGGACTGCCTACCAGCGCACGTATGATCGTATTTCGCCCGAATAGTTGCGATACGCTAAAACCTGTAAAACTCCTGGGGATGACCCTTAGCCACCAATCTCGAGTAAGCCCCTTAGATTCTTTAGATTGCAAGAAGGCAGGCCTCGGTAGGAGCGCCGCCGATCATCTCCCATGCACAATCCGGGATACCCCACGCCACAAACTTTTCGAGCCGGCCGATCCCGCGTCCCGGCCAAGGGGAACGCTTACGCCGATGCCATATAGATCGCCGCCGCGCATCTGTGCCAACTGTTGAGTGGTTTGGGGTGGCACCAAAGGTCCCTGCGTCAGGTTCCGATTGTTCACGGAGACCATGAAAAAGTTCAGCTGGAGTCGAGCTCCAGATATTTGAGCAAGGGGCAGGCGAGATTCAGTCATGAACGGTGTCTTGGTTACATGGAATGGCGAAAATCCCTGGGAATTGTGTTCGTCGCGGCTCGGATGGTCGCGAAAATCCTGCACCGGCAGCGCCGCGGAGGCCTCTGCGCGGCTGGGCGGCGGGGCGGTTACCGTTGAGCTGGTTGGTTCACTGGAGGTTATGCGATGTTCGATGCTCTGGGCGTCAGCATGCAGACCCAACGCAAACATGAAACTTAGCAGGATCAGTAATCGTTTTAAAGAGACGCTCATCGTCAATCGCCTCTGGTACCGCGCCAGAAACAATGATGGGACGATAAGGTTCGGCTGGAAATACAGCGCAATGCGTAGTTAGCGGCTCATTGTTCCCTAGCCTGCCGCAGGGATAACGGGACATGTCCGGTTATTCGATGCGGCGGACAGCGGGGCCATCTTTGCGGCCCGGGGTTCGGGCACCGTGGTCGTGCAATATTGTGGCAGCGCGGCTGGCGGGCGGCTCCGCGGATGTTCGGACGATAATCACCGCGCCGCCTTGTTTTACATGGGTGGCGTAAAATTCCTGTGCGCCGATGTAGTTCGGCTGTTCCCCGGGAAGGTCGCGCACTTCGGGTTTTTCGAGAGGACCGCCAGCGCCGAATAAACGCGCAATCCGGCTGTGATGTGGTTCGCGCGGCTTGGTGGAGGGCTCGCCCGATGTGTTTGCGGTTCGCGCATCTTCGTTGATATCGCTGATCACCTCGACCTGTTCCCCGGCGATGCCTGCCAACTCCAGGTCGCGGACCGCGGCTTCTGCATCTCCGAAACTTCCAAAAATTCCCACGACCGCGTATTGCATGATCTGGACCTCCCCAAAATCTGGACTTCTCCAGTCTAATTCACGGCGAACCGCCAATCACAATCGGGCTCGCGCGGACCCACTCACGCTACCAGATATGGCAGACCTTTTTAGGCGGCTTCACCATCGGTTGGCCCGATTTGCAGGAGAATGCAGCTCCGAACTCCGGCATGTTAACGACAACACCATTGATGCGGTACTTTCCGGGGGAGTGTGGATCGGTTATGGCATTCACTCGCTGATTCTCGGGACGGTTGTTTTCGCAGGCCCACTGCGCGAGACCGACAAAAAAGCGCTGGTCGGGGGTAAGGCCGTCCCGGTCCTGAAGCGTCATATCCTTGGTGGCGTCCTTCCAGGCGATGTAGGCAAGAATCGTTCCGCCGAGATCGGCAATATCCTCGCCTTCGGTCAGCCTGGAGTTAATGTGAATGTCGTCCACGACGACGTACTGCGCATATTGGTCCACCACACAATCCGCGTGCGTCGCGAATTGATCGGCATCGTCCTTGGTCCACCAGTCTTTCAGGTTTCCGTTCGCATCGAATTTTCGGCCCTGGTCGTCAAATCCGTGAGTAAGCTCGTGGCCGATGGTGGACCCCGTATTGCCGTAGTTCGGGGCGTCATCCATTTTGGCGTCGTAGAGAGGAGGCTGCAAAACGCCAGCGGGGAAATTTATGTCGTTCATCTGTGAATTGAAGTACGCGTTGACCGTGGGCGGCGTCATTCCCCATTCACCGCGGTCCACCGGTTTGCCGACCTTGTTGAGCTGCCGATGGATTTCGAAGCCGGTGGCGCGCAGGTCGTTGCCGTAAAAATCGTCGCGGACAATATTCACCGAAGTGTAATCGCGCCAATTGTCCGGATAGCCGACTTTGTTGCGAATGGCGTTCAATTTCATCAGGGCCTGCTGCTTCGTTTGGGGGCTCATCCAGTCCAGCTGCTGAATACGCAGCGCCATGGCGGCTTCGACGTGCCTGGTCATCTCGATGGTGGCCGCCTTCAGGTCCGGCGGAAAAGTCTTACGCACGTAGGCTTGCCCCAAAGCCTCTCCCAGGTCAACGTCAATGGAACGAACGCAACGTTTCCAGCGAGGCTGAAGCTCTTTCGCGCCGCGCAAATACTTGCTGTAGAACTCGAAGTCTTCATTGACGAAAGCAGAGGATAGATATTTTGCACGAGAATTGGCGACGTGAAAGCGGAGATAGGTCTTCCAGTCCTTCAGCGAATCCGATTTCAACTGCGCATCGACGTCCTTGAAGAAATCCGGCCAGCTGACGTTCAGGATTTGAAATTGGGGAACTGAGGCGGCGGCGAAGTAGGAGTTCCAATCGAAATCCGGCGCGATCTTATACAGTTCCGGAACGCTCATCTTGTGCTTCTGCTTGTAAGGATCGCGCCGCTCGACGCGCGTGAGCGACGCCATCGCCAGGCTGGTCTCCATGCGCATCACGACGGCGGCGTTGTTCTTGGCGGCGACCGGAGAATCACCCAGGAGTTCGAACATTTTCTGAACGTGCTGCACATAACGCTCGCGAGTCTCTTTCGATTTGGCGTCAACTTTAGTGTAGTAATCGCGATCGGGAAGTCCGAGGCCGCCCTGCGAGACATCCACAATGACTTCATTCGAATTGTCAGGGTCCTGGGTTGAGCCTGCGTTAAAAAGGGCCGAGGTACCTTCGAGGTGAAGAGTCGCGAGCAGGACTGCCAGTTCCTTCGTGCTCTTCAGGTTTCGAATAGCTAACAAATCCGGTTGCAGCGGCGCGGCGCCCAATTTTTCTACCGAGGTCTCGGCCATGCAGGATGCGTAATAGTCACCGATTTCCTGCGTGACCACGTCGCGATTCGCACCGGTGCTCGCTTCCTCAAGAATGCCGCGGAGGTAGTTGAGATTATCTTCGTAGAGTTTGTGGTAAACGCTCCACGAGGTTTGATCAGGCGGAATTGGATTCATCTTCTTCCAACCACCGCAGGAGTACTCGTAGAAATCCACGCAGGGATCGACGGTGCGGTCCATGGCTGCGGGATCAAGACTCGGCGTGTACGGAAGGGAGGATTCTCCAGGCTGCTGCGATGGCGCCTCGGCGGGCGCGTTCGGCGCGGTAGCGACCGTCTTCGTCTGCTGGGCGCAAGTGGTGATTGCGAAAAGACCAACCAACACCAGGGCTATCTTAGAACCCATCGCTTTTCTCCCAGAATCCGCTGAGCAAATCAGCTGAAGTGTCCATCTTGGCTTCCCGGCGAACCGATAGCGTACACCAGGCCTCATCTTTGTAAGCCGATTTTTGTACATCCCCGGCCGGCCATGGTAAGTTCGCGGCCCCTTGTGACTTATTCGATTTCGCATGGCACCACGCCTGGCATGCCTGCTCCAGACGACTTGGGACTCGCTCGACGCATCTAATCCACCGTAGTAAGGAAATTCAATAAAAGGAGGCATTCATGCGTAAATTCATTCAAAGCTCATTCCAACGCATTGTTCTCGGTCTTTTTGCACTCCTGTTGGTCCTCGGACTAGCGGGTCGCAGCTTTGCTTCACCCCCCACAAGGCAGCAGGCCCCGGCGCCCGATTCGGCCGGTTACGAAGCATGGCTCGCCAATCAGGTGCGCCACAATCTGGTCATGCTGCCCTTCTACTCTGTGTTCGACAATCTCGAATACAAAGTGGACGGCGATAAGGTGACGCTGGTGGGACAGGTCGTGCAGCCCATTCTGAAGGACGAGGCGGCAAGTGCAGTCAAGCGCATCGAGGGCGTGCAATCGGTGGATAACCAGATCCAAGTGCTGCCAGTCTCGTTCTTCGACAATAGCATCCGGCGGGCAGAGTACCGCGCCGTCTATTCGTTCCCCGGACTGCAGATGTATTCGCTAGGGAGCGTGCCGCAGATCCACATCATCGTTAACAACGGTCACGTGACGCTGGAAGGCGTCGTTGCGAGGCAGGCCGATAAGGATGCGGCTAACATCGTGGCGAATCGCGTGCCGAATGTCTTCTCGGTGACCAACAACCTCCGCGTGGTGAAGAGCTAACCGCGCGGCGGGTTCAAATCTCCGGTCCAGCTGCGGGACGCNNTCGCGTCCCGCAGCACCGAGGAGTTTCCACGGCGTTCATCGGGGTCTACTCTTTCCTCAGCCGCGCGGCTATTTCCGGCGGCGATTCGTGCAGCAGCTCCAGGAATGCGGCATTCGTCCATCCGAATCCGGTGACGTTCTGCCTGTAGCCGGCGATGATACGCGTGGTGGAGGATTGCGTGACGACGTTGTATTTTTCCCTGATCGTGTGATCGCGGCGGAAATTTTGGAGAATCATGGCCAGAAACTTGAACGTGATCCGGTCGCCATCGGAATCGTACCCGTAGCGCCGCAGCCCCTCGATGGCCATCAGATGGATCGGAGCCCATCCGTACGGAAAGTCCCACTGCGCCCCGGTCTCGACGCGGCTCATTGCCAGCCCGCCTGGTTGTTCAAATAACGGCAAATTCCGCGCGACGGCGCGCGCCTCCTCCTTCGAAGCTAACCCGACCCACAGAGGGTAGAAGCTCGTGGCGTACTCGTAGGTGGATTGCGTGTGAGTCGCGAAGTTGTAATCGAAGAAGAGACCTTGCCGTTCGTTCCAGAAATATTTGATGATTCTTACGCGGCGCAAGTCCGCTTTGCGCGCCCACTCGCGGGCTTCATCTTTGCGGCCAAGCAGCAGGCTCATCTGCTCGAGATCCTTCTCGGTCTTGTAGAGCAGGCTGTTGAGGCACACCGGGGCGAAGCGATGCGTATCGGCTCCGTAAGGACCGAAGCGAAACGTGACATCGAATCCCGATTCGCGCATGCTGCGATCGCCCTTGTAGAAATCGGCTGTGAGAGAAACTCGATCTTCCCGTGAGCAGTCTGGCTTGGGAGTTTGTTTCGATTCCAGATCGCAGTCCTGAAGTTCGAAGATGGGGCCTGTGGCTTCCGCGGCAGGCGAGCCTGCATTGTGTAAAGCCAAATAAGGGCTATTCTCGCCTTCGTGAATCAGGAAGAACTGCGCGGCACCGTGGTAGTAATTGCTGGGGTCGCCCATGATTTCAGGAACGGGACCATCGCCTTCATCGAAGTAACGAGATAAACCCGTGTCGCCGGCAAGGTGAGGCTCGCGATTCCATTGTTCGTAGTCTTCGACCGCAAATCCATAGCTTCTCTCAAGCCACGGAATGTCGGGATGCCCGGCGACCTTGCCTGCTTCGTACACGGCCAAGATCATGGACGTGAGAAAGGGCGGCTGGGAACGGCCGAGATAATACGTCCGGTTCGCATTCAACACGCCGCCGTAATGCTGAATCTCGTAAAAGAAATTCTCGACCATTCCCCTTGCCAGATCTCTGCGATGGTCTCGAAGCAGGCCGCGGATGATGAAATAGCTGTCCCAGCCGTACATTTCGTTGAATTGGCCGCCCGGTACGACATACGGATTCTCGAGATAAAGCAGCCCATGCCTTTGAATCGTGCCGAGAGTTTGCTCCGAAATCGTGGCGGGAAGATGTTCGACATCCACGCGACAGCGCTGGCGCATATCGCCTAAGCCCGAAGGAGTGGCGACATCGGCGGGAAGATACAACATCGGCTCGCCTTCGGTTTTGACGTCCTCGAAGGTTTTGCAATCCTTCAGCGAGCGCTGCAGATTGTCCCAACCATCGGAGATGTAGCGGAGGATGTCATCGAGCGACTGGAAGGATTCCTGCCGGTGTGAAGACACCGGTTGCGCGCCTGCTAAGGTTTTGGCGGTGCGGTTTGGCATGATCAGCAGGCTCGCCGAGAGCAGAACGCCCACGAGATAAGCCTGCCAGATTCCTCGGCCCATGGTCGTAACACTTCTCTCCGGGTCAACATCCCATTCAACGATAAACCAGTTTTGGCGCGAGCGGGAGATTGGTTCGCAACCTGTGTTTTAACCGGCTCGTCGCGGGCTTTGAGCGCAGAACTTGGTTCGGATTTCGAATTTGAATGATAGGCTAACGCGCGGAGGCACCGAACGACGTGGACATCGTCAAGGGCAACATGGGTTGGATCGAAGTGATCGTCGGACCAATGTTTTCCGGAAAGAGCGAGGAACTGATCCGGCGTTTGCGCCGCGCGGAGTATGGGAAACAGCGCGTTCAAATCTTCAAGCCGGTGATCGATCAGCGGTATGCGAAAAGCGGGATCGTCTCTCATTCCGGCCTCGAAATTCCTTCGGAGCTAATTGGGGCCGGCAGCGAAATTCTGGAAAGAGTGGCCGCCCGCACAGAAGTGGTGGGAATCGATGAAGCGCAATTTCTCGGCGAAGGCATCGTGGACGCTTGCTCGAGGCTTGCGGAACTCGGCAAGCGCGTGATTGTGGCCGGGCTCGACACCGATTTCATGGGCAGACCCTTTGAACCGATGCCGCGCCTGCTTGCGGTGTCCGAGGAAATCACGAAGCTTCTGGCCATCTGCATGCGCTGCGGGAATCCAGCTGTTCATACGCAGCGGCTCGTGGCGTCGGAGGAGTTGATCGTGGTGGGTGCAACCGGAATGTATGAGGCGCGGTGCCGCCGATGTTTTGAGCCGCAGCTGGCGCACCAGAAAATCGAAGAAGAGAACAAACAGGCAACCGCGCCGAACCTGCTAAGAGCCCGCGCCGGGTCGAGCTAGCGCTTCAGCTGCTGGAGGATGCGTTCCCCCGCGAACTTTGCATCGGGTGGTGACGCCGTCATGGGATTTCAGCTCCACACACGGGAGATCAATCGCGTCGTCGTGGTCGAGGCGGTGGGGAGGCTCACACTGACGGATGGTCACACCAAACTCCGTGACCTAATTCATGTGTCCACCGGCGAAGGCGTGAAGAAGTTCATATTCAATTTCGCGCAGGTGGAATACGTGGACAGTTACGGCGTCGGTGAGTTGGTGCGGTCCTATTCCGTCATCCGACAGACGGGTGGAGAGCTGAAATTGGCCTGCGTGAACCAGAAAGTGCTGGACGTGCTCGAAATCTCCCGACTGAACAGGATTTTCGAAATCCACGCGGACGAGGGCGCCGCCCTTCAAGCATTCGGACAACATGCTTGATGCATGGGCGAAGTCGCCAGCCTGACGTCGTTACACAGGTCCATGACTCGCGTAGATTGGCTCGCACATGGAGCGAAGCACTCTGGCCCGCATAGCGTATAGCGGAGGACATTTATGGACTCACCGCAGAAGATCGCCATCGTAACTGGTGCAGGCAGCGGGATCGGCAAGGCTGTCGCCGTTGCCCTCGCCCGGGAGGGCTACTCGGTAGTTCTTGCCGGCCGGCGCAAGGAAACTTTGGAAGCGACCGCGCTTGAAACGGGGCGGCCCAACACCCCAATGCTCGTGGTACCCACGGACGTGAGCGATCCCACCTCTGTGCGTGAGCTTTTCGCGAAAACAAAGGGCGCTTTCGGCCGGCTCGATCTGCTATTCAACAACGCCGGCACGTCCGGCCGCGCCATTCCGCTCGAGGACTTAACATACGAGCAGTGGAAATCCATCGTGGATACGAACCTCACCGGCACGTTTCTCTGCACGCAGGAAGCATTCATAATCATGAAGAGCCAGGAGCCGCGCGGCGGGCGCATCATCAACAACGGCTCGATTTCGGCGCACAGTCCCCGGCCGAATTCCGCACCCTATACGGCATCGAAGCACGGAGTCACGGGCCTTACCAAGGTAACGTCTCTCGACGGCCGAAAGTACGATATCGCCTGCGGCCAGATTGACATCGGAAACGCGTCAACTGGGATGGCGGAGAGAATGAAGAAGGGCGTTCCGCAGGCGAACGGCACGGTCGCCGTCGAGCCCACGATGGATCCCGCGGATGTTGCGCGGGCCGTGGTGTATATGGCGTCTCTTCCGCTCGACGCCAACGTCCAATTCATGACCGTGATGGCGACGAAGATGCCCTTCATCGGTCGCGGTTAATCGTCAGCCCGAAGCAGCTTCGGAATCGCCAATTCGTGCTGAGTCCGACTACATCCACTTGTCGATCGACGCGCTCCTGCCGTGGCGCATGTTCGCCACCTGGAAGAAGGCATTGGCCTGGCCGCCGCAAACGACCAAGTTAATGTCGGTGGTTCTCGGGAAAAAGGGAATCAGCGTGTCTTCTGGAACCTTGTACCAGGTGGCATAGGGCTCTCGTCCTTGCAGCGCGAGCGGATACAAGTGAAAGGGGGCTAAGAAGGACTCCCGAAAATCCTTCGCCGTGCGCATCGTATTCTTCCACAACCAGTCAATGAGCTTTTCCTTTGTGTCGTACCCCTGGTCCACCAGACGCCTCGCCACCAGCGGGTCGCAAATCACCAATGCACCGGACCCGCCGACCATGGATTGAAACATGAAGCTGATCTGTTCGTCGAACATCGCAGGCTCAGCCCCCGAGCCTCTCGCGCCATGACCCTGACGCATGTCCGGCCCGTCGAAAATACTGACAACGTTTTCCTCGGGTTTGAATCCCAACTGCACGTGAAGTGGGGTCCAGGGGCTGCTCTTCTCGTCCTCCGCAATTACGCAGTTGTTGTAGTCCAACTGGTTGCCCTGCCCACCTTGATAGGTGTCGCCCGGTATGCCAGCGTTGCTGAGGTTCTTGCCCATCAGCGTCCACGACCGCCCGATCGCGGCATTAGACTGCGCGAAGGGGCTGAGCGCGCCGAGCCCGTAGTTCATGTTGAGCTTGTCGCGGATGGGACCGTTGATCACGAGCGCCGTGCCGGATGACGTCGTCGAGCCGAAAAGCCCCAATTGGCCCACGGAGGCCATGGCGAGGATCACCGGAAAATATTCCGGACGGCATCCCGCCATGACGGCGTTCACAGCTACCTGCCTCACCGTGTACGCCCAGCGCGCAGACGTATAGCCCACACCTTGCTGCGCCGTCCTGAGCACTTCATCCGGACTGTGGCTCGTTCCCTTAAGCATTGCCTGTACTTTTTCTTCCGTGGGAATGATGATCGGCATGTAATCCGTCATTCCGTTATTCATGAAGATTTCTTGCAGGTTATCGGCGATTTCCGGACCGTAGGTCGCCGGCCCTGCCGCGAGGGATTGCATCCCGGTCTTCAGCTCGTCCGCCGAAAGCGGCACGGTCAGATCGTCAACGATCTCCTTCATGATCTGTTTCTGGGATACCGGATCGGGATTTATCAGATACGCCGCGAGTTCCTTCTCTGATTTGCCTCCAACAGGGTGAGGAGTGAATACTTGACGTAAGTGCGGCATGCCTTCTCTTGCTGCGGTGAGGTTCGCCAATTCCGTGTAGGCCTTGGTGCACATCGGGATTGCAGGGACGCCCATCTTTTCCATCGTTACGCAGTGACTCACGGTCGCTGGGGCACAGCCTCCTCAATGGCCAATGGCCATGACGGTGGCGTAAGCGTTTGCCTTGATTTCCGCCCACAGCTTTGGGTCAGCCTCGGCATACACTCCGGCCTTCGTTCGGAAGACGGTCTTGACGGTGGGCATGTTCTGTTGAAACCAAGCCTGCATATTTTTCAGGAGCGTCGCGCTTCCATCAAAACTGGTGGCGTCAACCACGTAGATGGTTTTCCCGTCGAGGGAGCTGGCGCGAGGAGCCATAGCGAAGAGAGATACGGCCGGCGGAGTGCCTTTGGGACTGACCGCGAGGATTTTAGGTTCACTTCCCGCGGCGCTCTGCGCGCCCTTTTTCTTTTGCTCCGCGTCCGCCTGGGATCCGGCCAGAAGCGCCGGAGACATGCCCAGCAGCGACAATATTTTTCGCCTGTTAACTTTCATGGATGAAACACCCCCGTATGTTTTGCCGAGCCTCTGCGACGTGGAGCGCACACAACTGGAACTGCGCAATCATTTTACGTCTAAAGGCGCTGCAGGGTTCATCACGTCCACAACGCACTTCCAGGAACCGTCAGGCTGCTTTTTCCAAATCGCCACTCCTCTGCTCTCCTCCGTCACGGACTTACCATCGGGACCATTTAAGGACATACGGTCGGTACCGGTGGAGTAAGCCAAATCGCCCGACTGGGCAACTTCCACTTTGTCAGTCTGCCAGGTGATCGAGAAACCCGGCGTAGCAAACGCGTCGGAGACGTATTTCCGAATCGCGTCCTTACCCACTACCGCTGGTATGCCCGGAGCGAGGATAGTGGCATCATCCGCCCAGAATGGGAGTATGCGATTCGGGTCGTGCGCACCCGCTGCGGCGAGCCAGTCAGCATCAGTCTTCCGAATAGCCGCTTCCTCAGCGGAGAGGTCCACTCTGCGATTTGCGCCGCATCCGGCGATTGTAACCATAACAAGCGCTACGGTC
Organism: Acidobacteriota bacterium; assembly: GCA_003166795.1. Classification (GTDB taxonomy): domain Bacteria; phylum Acidobacteriota; class Terriglobia; order Acidiferrales; family UBA7541; genus Palsa-295. The sequence goes on from PMUS01000062.1 coordinate 41,192, forward strand.
GCGAAAAGCCCAAAGTTAGTCATGGCTGAACCTTCCGGAATTGGGCTTTGGCAATTTGCCTCGCATCATCGAATCCAGATTACGGCAAATTGAAAGCGACAAAGCAGTTGCCAGAAGCTCCGATCAAGTATTGCTTGCCATCCACTTCATATGTAATCAAATTGGATTCAGAATTGGCGCCGCCTACAGTGAATTCCCACAACAGCTTTCCGCTCGCGGCGTCGAGCGCGAAGAAATTGCCTTCGTTACTGGTCGCGAAGACAAGACCGCCGGCGGTCGCAAGCGTGCTGGCCTCCACAGGGGCAAGCATCCGATATTCCCACTTCAACTTGCCGGTCATCACTTCGAGCGCGCGAATTGCTCCGTAGGAGTCATCTCCAGACATCGCGTTTCGTCCGCCGCCACCGAAGCCGGGGAAGTCTACCTTGGGCAGGCCTGCCACCGTGTATGCGCCCACTTCACGAGCGGACACATAGAACAGTTTTGTCTGCGGACTGTAGGACGGGCTGTTCCAGTTCGTCCCGCCGTGGCCATCGGGATAGACCAAACTCCCTTCCGGAGTTGGCTCGATGTTGGGCAGCAAAATCGGCCGCCCTTTCTCGTCGAGGCCTTTGGCCCAGGTTTCCTTCACGAAGGGGACGCCGGCTACGAACTCGCCCGTCACGCGATTCAGAACGTAATAAAATCCGTTGCGGTTCGCCAGCGCCAAATACTTTCCCGGTTTGCCGTTTACCGTGTCGTCGAACAACACGGGGACCTGGATTGCATCCCAGTCATGCGTATCATGAGGCGTGAACTGGAAATACCATTTCACTTTTCCTGCATCGGGATCGATGGCGAGGACTGAGTTCGAGTACAGGTTGTCGCCGTCCCTATTATGGCCGTTGTAATCGGGAGCGGGATTTCCGGTAGTCCAATACAGCAGGTTCAGCTCCGGATCATAGGATCCGGTGCCCCATGTGCCTCCGCCGCCGGTGCCAGCCATGTCTTTTCCCCAGGTTTCCGAACCGGGCTCGCCCGGACTCGGAATGGTCCACACACGCCAGAGGCGCTTGCCGGTTTTCGCGTCGTAGGCGTCAAGGAAACCCCGAATCCCTACGTCGCCTCCGGAAACTCCGACAATGATTTTCCCGTCGAGCACTCGAGGCGCCCCGGTCATTGCGTAGCCCTGGCTATTCTCGTCAACGTGGACAGTCCATTTCACCGCGCCTGTGGTGGCGTCAAGCGCGACGAGATGCGCATCGAGCGTTTCCACGTAAACGGTGTTATTGAAAACTGCCACTCCGCGATTCGAACGATGCACTCCGACCGTCAATATTTTTTCGGGAAGGTGAGCGGACCATGTCCAGATTTTCGTGCCCAGGCGCGCGTCGAGAGCAGTTACGGTACTAAGCGGCTCGGTGACGTACATAATCCCGCCGACGACGACGGGAGATGATTCGAACGGCTGAAGAGGGCGGTTGGGCTGGTACATCCATGCCGGTTTGAGGCTATGAACATTCACCCGGTTAATCTGCGTAAGCCTTGAAAAGCGCTGCGACGAATAATCTCCGCCGTACATGAGCCAGTCTTGAGGCGTGCTATCGGCGTGCAGCAGCTGTTCGTAGGTCACATCCTGCGCGAGCAAGCGCGCTGGAGCCGACGAAAGCGCAAAAACAATCACAAGCGCATACAGGAAGCTTTTCATTGCGCGCTCTTCAAAGTCATAAGATAGGCCACCAGGTCATCCTGCTGCGCCGCGGACAATGTGTCCTTGAAGCTCGGCATGAAACTCTTTCCGGGTTCCTTTTCCAACGATCGCAGGTCAGGCTTCCAGAGTCCGTGAAATTTTCCACCGGCGTCCTTCAGGACAATCGTGAACGAGTCTTCACCGACGCGCATTCCCTCAACGACGCGTCCGTTCTTTTCAATAGCGCGGTACATCAGATATTGCGCCCATCTGCTGCCGAAGGCGCCGCCGTCTCCGACCTGGGGCAAATTCGCGCCGGGATCCTGCAATCGTGCTTTCAAGCTCGTGGCGCCCCGCATGGCGCCGACGCGGGTCAACTCGGGTCCAATGCTGCCGCCCTGGCCGGCGATCATATGGCAAGCCGAGCAGCCGCTGAAATTATAGAGAGCTTCGCCCTTCTTGGGATCGCCTGTTGCCGGGCCGGAGGTTGTTGCGCTGTCCAGCGTTCGTAAGTAAGCCACGATGTTTGCGGCTTGTTTGTCGGAGAGGGTGGAGGATCCCGGCATTGCGGTGCCCGGGATTCCTCTCCGGACGATGCCTTGCACCGTTGTATCGCCCAAGCTGGCCGGAACTCCGTGAAGATTGGGACCGTCTCCGCCGCCAGCATCCGCTCCGTGACACGGAGCGCAGTTCTGCGCAAATAGATGCTTGCCCTGTTCAGGATCGGCAGGAGTGGCCGGCGAGGTCGGGGATTGCTGATCGGCGGGAGATTCCTGGCCCGCTGCCTGAGAAACGTGAAACGCATTCGCAGTCAGAGTCCACGCCATGAAAACCAAAGCGACACGCCTGAGACACCTGACTGAATTCACGCAACCCCCTCATCGCCCTTCGCCTGTCCCTCGCCAAAATTCTCGCGAGCGCCTGGTCCGCCCAGCTCACAAACCGTCACCCTACCGAATGCTTCAGCGAGGCTGGGATGCTGGAGTGCCCCAGGCGCATGGCTGATTCCTCGACGGTTCAGATGGGATAGTGGGAGGGCGTGCGGCGAATGGTGATCCAGCGCAGCTCGGTGAACTCCTGCAGACCCGCGTGGCCGCCGAACCTGCCATAGCCGCTGTCCTTCATCCCCCCGAAGGGCATTTGAGGCTCGTCATGCACCGTGGCGCCATTGATGTGGCAGATTCCGAATTCGAGTTTCTCGGCAATCCGGAGAGCATTGTTCACATCGCGGGTGAAAACGGCGCTCGAGAGGCCGTAGGGAGTGTCGTTGGCGATGAGGAGAGCGTCCTCGGCATCGTTGGCGATCACGATCGGCTTCGCCGGGCCGAATGATTCCTCTCCATACATGCGCATCGCGGGCGTGACGCCGTAAACCACGGTCGGCGGATAGCAGGGTCCCTGCGCTTTTCCACCGCAGAGAACTTTCGCGCCCTTCGCGACGGCGTCGTCCACCAACTCCTGCACGCGCTTGATGGCGCCCGGATTGATCATGCAGCCAAGCTGCGAATCGGGGCTGAGCGGATCGCCCACTTTCAGGGCCTGGCCCTTGGCCGCGAGCTTCTTTGCGAATTCCTCGGCGATGGATTTTTCGACGACGATGCGCTCGGTGGACATGCAGATCTGGCCCTGATTCATGAAGGCGCCAAAATTCGCCGCCGAGACTGCCGCATCTATATCCGCGTCCTTCAGAACGATCATCGGCGCTTTGCCACCAAGCTCCAGCACCACGCGCTTGAGGTGCCGCCCGGCGCTCTCGGCGATGAGGCGTCCGATTTTGGTCGAACCGGTGAAGCTGATGCGGCGCGTCTTGGGATTCGCAATCAACTCATCCACCACTTCGGCGGCATCGGCAGGCGCATTGGTGATGACGTTGACGACGCCCTTGGGGAAGCCGGCTTCTTCAAAGATGGATGCAATCATGAGATGCGTGGCTGGACATTCCTCGGAGGCTTTCAGGATCACGGTGTTGCCGTACGCCAGTGGCGCGGCGATTGCGCGAATTCCCAAAATCATCGGCGCGTTCCACGGGGCGATGCCTACCACGACGCCGACAGGCTGGCGAATGGCCATCGCTGTGGTGTCGGGCAAGTCAGTGGGAATTACTTCGCCGACTGCTGCGTAGGCCTGCGCGGCGGCTTCGCGAAGCGTGCCGACGCTGAAAATACAATTGAACATGCCCCAGCCGAAGGTCTGGCCGGTTTCTTCGGCGGTGATCTTCGCGACTTCCTGCATGCGGCGCTCGAGCACGTCGGCGACTTTCAGGAACAAGCCGCGGCGGACGGCCGGCGCGGTGGAACCCCATGTCTGGAAAGCGGCGTGGGCGGCTTCGATGGCGCGGCGCGCGTCCTCGCGCTTGCCGGAGGCAACGTGGGAAGCTACTTCGCCGTTGTAGGGATTCTTCTTTTGAAAAGTTGTACCGTCGGCGGCGCCGGTCCATTCGCCGTTGATGAACTGTTTTGCTTCGCGACCTGCGACAGCTTGTGCCATGGAAATCTCCTCTTTCTGACAGACTGTAAGAGCCTATTCGATCGCGTTTGAGAGCGCGAGTTCTTTTACCACATTCGGCGGGCGCGGAGAAGCCGGGCGGCGATTGCGAGAGCGTCTAGCGGGCCGCGGCACTCGCCTGGCGATCCAGCACGTGTTGAATGATTCTCCGGGCGTGCACGCCACCTGCATCGATTTTCAAGTTGCGCAGATCGCGATCCGGGCGCTGAAGGACGTTCCGCTGCTGCGATTCGAGTATCTGGGTATCCTCCTCAAAAACGGCCGCCTGTCCATCGCGGATGCGAAAGGTGAGGCCGCGATCGTCGGTCTGAAAATTCCGGACCATCCCCCAGTGATACCAGGTGGAGGTTTCCGTCTCCGGCGTCATGAGGTTTACGACGATGCCCGTGACTCCCTTGGACCGATCGCCTTCGGCTGCGCCCGTACCCGCCAGTGCGACACCGACATCTATCATGACGTTCGCCGGAAGAGAAAACATGCAGATCTGCCAGCGGTCGCATTTTTGCTGGGACTTCAAATTGGCGGACCAGAATGGCGGCGGATCTATATTTAACATCCAGCGAGTGACGGTCACGGAGTTCTCATCCGACACGGCTTTAATCGGAGCTTCGACGATTTCGTGCTGTCCGATGCTGCTCGGGTGGACGTAGGTTTCGTGGGATAGGTCCATCAGGTTGTCCACCAGCAACTGATAGTTGCACTTGATGTGATAGGTGCTTCCTTCAAAGATCCAGTTCGGGTCGGAGCACCAGTGCAGGTCGGGAATCTTACTTTCGTCGGCCCGCTGCGGATCGCCGATCCAAATCCAAACGAAGCGATATTTCTCTGCCACCGGATACGTCCCAATCAGCATGTCCTTTCGGACGCCTTCCTGGCCCGGCATCCATACGCATTTGCCGCCTTCGTCGAATTCAAGTCCGTGATACCTGCAGACCAGATGGTCGCCTTTGAGATATCCCATTGAAAGCGGCAGGAGGCGGTGGGGACAGCAGTCCTCGAAAGCGGAGAGAGCGCCGTTCGTTTGGCGGTAGAGCACGACCGGCTCGCCACAGACCGTTCGAGCCATGGGAGCGTGCTTGACCTCGAAGTCCCAGGCCACCGCATACCAGAAATCTCGCAGGAACATGGCAGCCTCCTTCGACGCCCTCCGGGCAATGCCCGGGGCGATGGTAATCCGAAGCGGCGGTTCAGGCAATGGACGTGGAACGTGTCGACGATTGCGGGAGGGTGTTGGACGAGCTTTGGTGTGTTTCATCTTGTGAAACGTACCGCCGCCCCGGAATGGCACATGGTCCGGCGATCTCTGGATTTCCTCGCACATATCGGTTAGGATTTCGAAGTTTTGGATCAGCAACAGCCCTGAAAGGAAACCTGAAAAAAGGCGATGCCTAAGAACAGCGCACGACCGAAGACTTTGCTTGAATCACTCGACATTCTGATCGAAAAACACCACCTGCTAAAACATCCCTTCTATCAGGCCTGGACCGAAGGGACACTCTCCAAGGAATCGCTCCAGCTCTATGCGGGGCAGTATTACCAACATGTGCGCGCGTTTCCCGAGAATCTGCAGCAGCTCGCCGACCGGGCCGAAGGCCCCGTGGCAAAGCTCATCCAGGAAAACCTGGATGAAGAACTCGATCCGGTTTCTCCGCACCCCATGCTCTGGCGCCAATTCGCTGAATCGCTCGGCGTGAGCGAAGCCACACTCGCCGACTCGCGCCCGCTTCCGGGCATTGCGGCGCTGCTGGATACGTTCGACGAAGTGACCTCACAGGGCACGATGGCGCAGGCCGTTGCCGTGTTCTACGCGTACGAGGCGCAGGTGCCGGAGATCGCAGCGCAGAAAATCTCCGGGCTGCGGCGTTTCTACGACATCACCGAGCCTCGCGCGCTCGCTTATTTCAGCGTGCACGAGGAAGCCGACGTGCGCCACCGCGCCGCATGGCGCTCCTGGCTGAATAATCAGAACGACGGGGACAACTTCGAAGTGCTCTGCGCGGCCGAGAGAAGCCTGAAGGCGCTTTGGGGCGCGCTCGACGCCGTGTACCCGCAGTCCTGCGCCGCGAAGAACTAGGTATCCTGAGGGGGCGCGTCCCGTAACACTTGGGGGTGGGGGGACGCGCCTTTCGCGAAGCAGGTTCCCCAGCTTGGACCCAGCGCGTCCGCACGCGTATTGCGCGAGAGCGCGGAAGTCTGTCAGTATCTGGCCGCGCTTTGGCCGATAAGAGTTCAACAGGAGGCTATCAACAGCCATGGCACCAAAAAACCTAGAGGAAGTCCTGCAAGCAGCCGGGAATCCGGTGACGATGCTCCGCAACTCTCCGATTGGAGCGTACGTCTATCCGGTGGTTCCTTCCGAGTATTCGAACTGGCGCGACGAGCAGAAGGCATGGCGGGATACGGCGGTCCTATTCGATCAATCTCATCACATGGCGAATTTGTATGTGGAAGGGCCGGATGCGCTGAAGCTGTTGTCCTATCTCGGGACAAATAGCTTCGCGAATTTTCCGGTGAATCGCGCGAAACAGTTTGCTCCATGCAATTACGACGGATACATCATCGGCGATGGAATTCTGTTCCATCTCGAGCAGAATAGCCTGGTTTACGTGGGGCGCGCGCCGGTGGCGAACTGGCTGGAGTTCCATGCTACGTCGGGAAAATATGACGTAAAGATCAAGCGGGACGACCGGTCGCCCTCGAACCCCGGCGGCAGGGCGGTGATCCGGACGACATACCGGTACCAGATTCAGGGACCGAACGCCAAACAGATAATCGAGAAGCTGAACGGCGGGCCGTTTCCGGAGATCAAGTTCTTTAACATGGGCGAGATCAAGATCAAGGGAAGGACCGTGCGCGCACTGCGGCATGGCATGGCCGGCGCTCCTGGCCTGGAAATCTGGGGACCCTACGAAGAACGGGACGAAATCCGCGCCGCCATTGTGGAGGCAGGCAAGGATCTCGGGCTCAAGGAAGTCGGGGCGCGGGCGTACGCGTCGAATACGCTTGAATCGGGCTGGATTCCTTCACCGCTTCCGGCCGTTTACACCGGCGAAAAGATGAAGGCCTACCGCCAGTGGCTGCCTGCCAACAGTTACGAAGCCACGGGCTCGCTGGCCGGAAGCTTTGTATCCAACAACATTGAAGACTACTACAACACGCCGTACGAACTGGGCTACGGGATATTCGTCAAGTTCGACCATGATTTCATCGGCCGCGAGGCACTGGAGAAAATCGACCAGAAGACCCAGCGCAAGAAGGTCACCTTCGCGTGGAGCGGCGAGGACGTCGCGAAGACCTACAAGTCGCTGCTCGAACCGGGCGATCCGTACAAGTTCATCGACATGCCCATTTCGAACTACGCGTCGTCTTCGTACGATAAAATCGTGGCGAAGGGCGGCAAGGTCGTGGGGTGTTCGATGTTCGCCGGCTACAGTTACAACGAGCGGTCGGTGCTGTCGCTGGGTATCGTAGAGCCGGATATCGAAGTCGGGACGGAACTGACTCTGGTCTGGGGCGAAGAAAACGGCGGGACGAAAAAAGCGACCGTCGAACGCCACAAGCAGCTCGACGTGAAGGTGGTCGTCAGCTCCGTGCCGTACTCGAAGGTTGTTCGCGAAACCTACGCGGAAGGCTGGCGCACGGCGAAAAAGTAGGCTGCGCCGGTTGCGGTTCCGAAGTCGCGAGGGGCGGATGCTTTCGATCCGTCCCTTTTTTATTGTCACCGGATCGGAAATGCGATACACCGACGCGTTGCCGTTTCGCGCAGCTATTTCACTGTTCGACTTTTCGCTGGCATCTGCATCATATTAATAACGGCGCGAAGCTGGCTGTAAGGAGAATTCGATGTCCTCGAATGTCACCGGAGCACCCCGCGGGCTGGAAGGCGTGGTTGCCGCTCAAACGCGCCTTAGTCATGTGGACGGGAAGAATGGCGTGCTCATCGTTGGCGGCTACACGATCGAAGAGTTCGCCGGGCATGTCGGCTTCGAGGCAGCCGCCCACCTGCTTTGGCGCGGACACCTGCCCGATCGCGCGGAGTTGACGAAACTCTCTTCGCAAATGGCGGAATTGCGGGAGCTGCCCGCGCTGACGCTCGAAGTTATTCGTGGCGCGGCAGCGGCACCGCCGATTGACGCGCTGCGCATGGCCTGCGCGACCCTTTCCCTGGGTCTCGCCGACCCGAATGCCATTACGCCGGAAGCTGATTTAGCGGCGGCCATGCGGCTGACGGCCTGCTTCCCAACTGTCGTTGCCGCTCATGCGCGCATCGGCAGAAAACAGGAGCCGATTCGTCCGCGCAAGGATCTTCCGCTCGCCGCGAATTTTCTCTACATGATTCATGGGAAGGAACCGGATCCATCGGCCGCGCAAGCGCTCGATACATATTGGGTAACGGTGATGGATCACGGCATGAACGCCTCGACGTTCACCGCGCGCGTCATCGCCAGCACTCGCTCCGATCTCGTAAGCGCGGTCACCGGCGCGCTTGGCGCTCTGAAGGGACCGCTGCACGGCGGCGCGCCCGGACCCGTCCTCGATATGCTGCTTGAGATCGGCAGCGCCGATCACGCCGAAGCGTGGCTTCGAAATGAGCTCTCGCAAGGCCGCCGGATCATGGGCTTCGGCCACCGCGTTTACAAAGTTCGCGACCCGCGCGCAGAAGTGCTGAGCCGCGCAGCGGAACGCCTGGGGAAGGCTCAAATGGAAAACCGCCAACTCTACGATCTCGCGCTCCAGGTGGAACAGACTGCGCTGCGCGTCCTTGCGGAGGCCAAGCCGGGACGCAATCTACGGACGAACGTGGAATTCTACACGGCGCTGGTTTTGCAGGCGCTCGGACTCGATCCCCGGCAGTTTGTCGCCATGTTTGCCTGCGGCCGCACGGCGGGCTGGTGCGCGCACGTGATCGAGCAACACGCGGAAGATCATCTAATTCGTCCGCAGTCGGAATATATCGGGCCTGTCGGATTGAAAATCAGCTAGCAGAACTGCGACTAGGACTTGGGGCGGTCGTCGAGACCGACGAGCTTCCGGAACTCGGGCTCATCGTGCAGGCACTGGAGATCGGAATCGTTGGCTGCCCAATTCATGTTGCCATAGCCGGCGGCGAAGGTCTTCTTGAGCGTCTCGAGGGCCTCGACCTTTCGTCCCAGCACTCCGTAGGTGCACGCGGCGTTGTAGAGCGTGTTGGGATCGTTGGGGCGCAAGGCGACGGCGGTCTTCAGGTGACGAATGGCCTCGTCGGAATCCTGACCGTAGTAGGCGAGGTTCGTTGCGAGCAAGATGCGAGCGCGCACATCCTCGGGCACGCGTTCTAGCTGCTGCCGAAGGACCTTCGTCATGCGATCGCGGACCTGCTCGGCTTCCTTCTTGCGTCCCAACCGCTCGAGGGACTGGTCGTAGGAAATGTATGTATTGTAGTCGTCCCCGTTGCACTCCATGGCGCGCTCGGCCAGAGCCGCGGCTTCCTCGAAGCGGCCGGAGGCGAAATAAGCCCGGCCTAAAATGTTCCACAGGCCGTCGCAATCCGGCTTGCGCTCGCTGGCACGCTGGGCCATCAACGCGGCTTCGGCATACTTCCTCTGCGCGTAGAAGAGCCGCGCATGCGCGACCAACACTTCGGGCAGATCCGGCGCCAGCGCGGTGGCGCGATCGCAGGCGGCGAGTCCGCGGTCAATCCACGCCTGCTTTTGCTCGCGAATCTCGTAGTTGAGCCCGCACAGGCCCGCAATGCCCGCGTGTGCCAGGGCAAAGTTCGGGTCGAGCTCGATGGCCTGCTCGAACATTTGCAGGGCGTACTCGATATTTTCGCGGCGGGTATAGCTTCTCCCGCGAAGATAAAAATCATAGGCCTGGGGATTTTCAGTGGGCTTTCGCGCGATGGTTTTTTCTTCCTGAGGGGTGAGCGTAATGCGCAGCGCCTGGGCGATGCTGCGGGCAATTTCCTCCTGAATCGCGAAGACGTCCTCGAGTTGCCGGTCGTAGCGCTCGGCCCAGACGGAACGCCGGGTAGATGCTTCCACCAGCTGCGCCGTGATACGCACGCGGTTGCCGGCACGGCGGATGGATCCTTCCAGTACGTAAGCGGCGCCAAGCTTCTGGCTGACCTGTTGCACCGTCGTCGGCTTGTCCCTAAAAGCGAGCATCTCGGAGCGCGGAAAAATTTCCAGCTGCGCGATCTTGGAAAGCTCGGTGACGATGTCTTCGGTAATTCCGTCGCGGAAATACTCGTCTTCTTTCGCGCCGCTCTGATTTTCGAAGTAAAGCACGGCAACCGACTTTTGCAGCGTCGCAGCCGGTTGTGACCCGGAACCAGTCCCACTTTTCTCCGGAGCCGGCTGCCTGCTGGATTCCATGTCCCGCTTGAGCCGCTTCAGGTCGGCGCGGAGTTCGGCGGCCGTCTGGCCGCGCAGGTCGGGGTCCTTTTCGAGCGCCTTGCTGAGAATGGCCTCGAACGCGAGCGGCAGGCGCGGGTTGAGCTCCTTCGCGGATGAGGGAGTGGAATGGAGGATGCCGTCGAAGATGACCGCGGTCGTTGTGCCGGAAAACGGAAGAGACCCGGTGGCCATTTCGTATAGCACTACGCCCAGCGAAAACAGATCGGAGCGCGCGTCCAGCTCCTCGCCGCGCGCTTGTTCGGGCGACATATAGGCGATGGTTCCAAGCGAACTGCCCGGACTCGTCAGGTGGTCTTCCCGGAGTCCACGCGTCTGCGTCTGCAAGCTCATCGCGGTGGCGCCCACCGATTCGGCCGCGTACCGAAGCGCTGTCGTGAGCTTCGCCAGGCCAAAATCGAGAATTTTCGCCTGGCCGCGTTCGACCAGAAATATGTTCGCAGGCTTGATATCGCGGTGGACGATGCCCTTGGCGTGCGCCGCATCCAGGCCGTTCGTGATCTGAACGCTGATCTCGAGCAGCTCCGAAATCTCGATGGGCTTTCCGGCGATCCGGTGCTTCAGGGTCTGGCCCTCGAGCAGTTCCATGGCGATAAACGGCCGACCTTCGAACTCGCCGATGTCGTAAATCGTGCAGATATTCGGATGGTTCAGCGTGGAAGCGGAGCGCGCTTCGCGATGAAACCGCTCGATCGCCTGCGGATCGTGCGAAACATCGTCGGGTAGAAATTTCAGCGCGACATTCCGCCCGAGGCGTGTGTCCTTGGCTTTATAGACGACGCCCATGCCGCCGCCGCCGACTTTGTCGATGATTGTGTAGTGCGTGATGCTGCGTCCAACGATTGAGGGAGAATCAGCCATGGGCTATGCATTTTACGCTGGCAATTGAGTTCAAGCAATCGCGCTGTAGGAGACCCTAGACGCGCTGGGCGTTGATCCAATCTACCGTCTTGTTGAAGCCACCGAAGACGAAGAAGTGCAGGCCGAGAATTCCGAGCGGCAGCCTGCTGCCATTCCCGGGACCAATTCCAGCGGCAACTTCACGGATGATGGGCTCCGGGCCTTTATCAATGAGCAATTTCGCGAAAGCAGGCTTCTCCGTGAGGACCTTGATCGAATTTCCCACGCCGCACTTGAGGGCATAGCGGGTGAGAGAAATCAGGCTGGCCGGACCCGCCAGGCCGATGCGGACAGGAACATCAATGCCCTCGGCGCGAATCCGCTTGAGCCATGTGACGATCGGCTCCGCGTCGAAACAAAATTGCGTTACGATCGTGAGCTGCAAGCCCGCGCTGCGCGCAAAATTCACTTTTGCGGGGAGCGCTTCGGCAAGCAGGGCGTCCGGAATATTCGGATTGCCTTCGGGAAATGCGCCAATGGCGATGCGCGTGATCCCGGCCTTCTGAAGCAGGCCGCCCTGCATGACCGCGAGGCTCGAATCATATGGACCGGCCGGTTGATCGCGGTCGCCGCCGATAATCAGGACGCGGTCGATTCCAGCTCCCACCGCAAGCTTGGCAAACTGTTCGAGTTGAGCCGCGCTCTCGATATGGCGCGCGCCAATATGAGGTACAGGGAACAGGCCGGCGCTGCGCAATTTCGCGGCTGGTGCAATCGTCTCCATCGGGTTCGTGCCGGGAATCCATGTGAGAAAAACCTCGGTGCCGGGATCGAGGCGAGTCGGGGCCGCATCGATAATCTTGGATTCGCCGGGATTCACTTCGATCGAAAATCCGCGCAGCATGTCGGCGACGCTGGGCGGAGCAGCAGAAATGTTTGTCATAGGCGTGATTATAATACGAGCCGGCCAATGTTCGTGGCGTGGCCGCCGCTTTCCTCCGAACTCGTTGTGTTTCTTTGTTTTACAATGTGAAACTACCTTTCAGTTTGGCATCGACGCCTCTCCTGGGACTGACCTACAATTGGTCATCCAGCGAAATCCATAGGGATGGGCGTGCGGATCAACAGGACATCGAGAAGGAAGCGGAGCCGTGCGAGGGGCGAGGCTGGCTCCAGCAAGTCCCTGCAGAAGGCCCTTCGCATTCTGATTTACATGGGCGACCACGGGCCGGCCCTGGGGGTGACTCAGCTCGCCTCGGGATTGAGCCTGAACAAAACGACCGTTCACCGCCTGCTTCACGCCATGGAAAAGTTCCACCTGATCGAGAGGAATCCGGAAAGCGACCGGTACCGGCTGGGGCTGAAGCTGCACGAGCTGGGGACCCGGGCAGTCGAATCGAGGACGCTGCGGACGGAAGCGCACCGATTCCTGCTGGAGCTTTCGCGCGCGTCCCGCGAAAGCGTGAGCCTAGCCGTGCCCGGGCCCGGAGGAGTGCTGTGCCTCGATCGCGTGGACTCGCGCGACAGTGTCATTACCGTGAGCACTCCCGTCGGCGCCCGGTTTCCTGCCCATTGCACAGCCGCCGCAAAGGCGACGCTCGCCTTTCTGCCGGAGGATGAGGTGGACGCCATCCTTGCCATCATGGGGCTGACAGCCTATACGCCGCACACGATGACGACCGTATCCGAGGTCAAGAAAAACCTCCGCGAAGTGGCCGAACGCGGTTACGCCCTCGACAGCCAGGAGACCGAGCGCGGCCTAAGCGGCGTGGCAGCGCCGGTGTGGTCGCGGGACGGGCGCGTGATTGCGGCGGTGGGTATGGCGGGGCCGACGCCGCGCTTCCGCGGCAAGGAACTCGCGCGAAAGATAGCACTTACGAAGGAAACGACTGCGAAGATCTCTGCGAGTCTGGGCCATAATGAATCCAGCAACGACGGGTTTTGATTCAGACACAGGGAATCGAACTACCCATTAAGAGAGGCGAATCGATGCCGGTAAAGTTCAGAGCAGACCATATCGGAAGTTTCTTGCGGACGCCAGATCTACTCGCCGCGCGGGCAAACGGAACCAACCCGTCGCGCCTGAGAGCGATGGAAGACCAATATATTTTGAGGGCGCTCGCGAGGCAGAAAGAGCTTGGATTCCAGATTTTCACGGATGGCGAGCTGCGGCGCCGGAATTTCATGAGCGAGCTGACGGACGCGGTCGATGGATTCGATACGGACGATGGGATCGCGCGAGACTGGGACGCGTCGCAAGAGAAACCGAAGGTGGCTTCGGTGACGGGCGTGGTCAACCGAAGGTTGAAGCGGATGCATCCGCTGACGGCGCGCGAGTTGCCGTTTCTGAAGCTGCATAGCCCGGGCGACATAAAGATCCTGCTGCCGAGCCCCACGCAATTCCCGGCGATCGCGTTCAAGCGAGGCGTGACCGATAAAGTCTACAAGGATCATTCGGCTTTGTTGTGGGACATCGTCGAGATCATAAAGCAGGATATGGCCCAACTCGCGGACGAGGGCGTGAAATACATTCAAGTGGACGCGCCGCGCTACAGCTATTACCTCGATCCGAAATGGCGCGAATGGATTAAGAGGGAGATGGGCCAGGACCCGGAAGAGGCGCTCGACGAAGCGATTGCCGCCGACAACGCATGCTTCGACGCGGCGAGAAGGCCTGGCGTGACAGTCGCGATTCACTTGTGTCGCGGAAACAATCGCAGCCACTGGTACGCGGAAGGCGGATACGACGCGATCGCGGAGAAGCTCTTCGGTGCGCTGAGAGTTGACCGGTTCCTGCTGGAATATGACGACGAGCGAGCCGGGACGTTCGAGCCGCTGCGGCTGGTCCCCAGGGACAAGATCGTCGTTCTCGGATTGATCACTACAAAGAAGGCGCAGCTCGAAAAGTCCGACGAGGTGGTGCGGCGAGTTAAAGAAGCGGCGAAATATTTTCCGCTGGAGAATCTGGCCGTGAGCCCGCAGTGCGGCTTTGCTTCGACGGCGGAGGGGAATTTGCTGACCGAAGACGAACAATGGGCCAAATTGAAGCTGGTGGTGGACACGGCGCGGCGAGTTTGGCACTAAAGGCCGCGCTTCCCCCGAATGTGCCCGGCGACGAAGGAAATTTGCTGACCGAAGACGAGCAGTGGGCTAAGCTGCGTCTCGTGGTGGACACCGCTCGCAAAGTGTGGGGCTGAGCGGCACACGGGAATCTCCAGGCCCAAACAGTGAACCTGCATCTCAATTACACTCGGAAAGATTCCGCCCCCGCGACTACCAGCGACGTTGTCGAAACGGTTTTGTCGCTTCTCGAAGAAGGACACATACAGCCGGCGCAATTCGCGCGGCTGGAGATTCACCTCGACTGGCTCCAATACAAGCAGAATTTCCGCGAAGCCGTCACCGTGATGCAAGGTGGCGATGAACATGGAGGAAGCGCCGCTCCCATGGAGATTCGCATCGATTCGAGGCAAGTGGCGCCGGGCGCGCTCCGGGGATTGCTGCAAGCAGCCATTGGTCCGGCGAAGCCGGGCGAGGAATCGGGACGCGTTTATTTCGAGGATTTTCGCTCGTTTCGCACGAGCATCGTTTGGGAGTTCAACCGGCTGTATTGGCAGCGTCTAAAAGATTGGGAAAGAGTCACGGGCAAGGCCTACGACCAGGCTCTGCCCGGCGGACAATCGGACGGCAACCAGGCGCAGTCCGTCGCGGATTCTGTTGCTGAATTCTGGAAGCTGCTGAAGGACCTGGAGGGCCAGAACCGATTACCGCCGGAGATTTTCATATTGGAAATCGGAGTCGGATCGGGGAAGCACGCTGCCCTCTGGCTGGATAGTTTTTGCGTCTTCGATCAGGAGCGCGGATCCAACTACTACCCGCGATTGCGATTTCTGCTGGGCGACTACTCGCTTGCGACGCTCGAGTATTCCCGGCCCGCGGTCAAGAAGCACATCGACTTGTGCAGCTTTATCGCCATCGATGCGCTTGACCCGATCAGAACGCTTTCCTTTCTGCGCCATAAGGTGCTCCACGTTCACTCGACCAATATGTATGACAACTTGCCGGACGAGGAAGTCGTGTGGCGCGACAACCGCATTTATTGGGTGCAATCGCGCGCCTATCTGCCTCCAGCGGATGCCGCGCGGATCAGCAGAGCGTGTGACGTGGCCATCGAGGACATACCGAAAATCGCGAATCGGCTCCTCGAAGTCGGCGCGGTGGCCTTGCCGGACCGCGCCAAGGGTATGATCTTCTGGATGGAATTGTGGAAGGCGATGCGCACCGAAGAAAAGCTGGTGGACGCGGTGGATATGCCGGACGCTTCGTTCCCCGCCGGCCTCAGTTCCGCGCACATGGAAGATATACTCCGAAATGCGCCAAACGATCTGCGATTTCACCTAAGCCCGGGAGCGCTCGAAAGCTTTCGCAATACGCTGCCGCTGCTGCATCCGCGCGGATATCTGCAGGTGCAAGATATTTTCGTCACCGATCTGCAGGACTACAGCATGGGGTTTCATGGCCCGGGGAAATTGGACGGGTCCATCGTGAACTGGGTTAACGGCGCCCTTTTGCGCGAGGTCGCCGAACGCGCCGGTTACGACTTGCACTTCGCGCCATTCAAATATCGGCCGGGATCAAAGACCTCGGTGCTGTATACGACACGACGGGAGTAAGGCTTATGACGCTTCCTATTCTTCCCACGACGATGGTTGGCAGCTATTCGATGCCGGGCTGGCTCGAACGGCTCAAGACCGATTACTTCGCCCGGCGAATCAGCCGCCACGATTTGGACGAGATACACGACGCGGCGGTCCGCTCCGCGATCAAGGATCAGGAGATGGCCGGCCTCGATATTGTGACCGACGGAGAACTCCGCCGCGACAATATGATTGACTACTTCGTCGAGCGACTGCCGGGGATTCAGATTGACCGCTCGTCGAAAAAGTTCTACTACGATTTTTACGATAGCGAAGTGCTCGGAAAGATTCCGATGGCCGCGGTGGGCCTCGTGGAAGACTTCCGATTTCTGCTGGCAAACACGGAGCGGGCAGCGAAGATCTGCATCACGGGACCGCACTCGCTGTGCAAGCGGGTCCGCAACAAACACTACCCGACCGAAGAAGCTCTGGCGACGGACATCGCCCGGGTGATGAACATGGAACTGAAGGAGCTGGTCAAGGCGGGCGCGAAATTCATTCAAATCGATGAGCCCTACTATTCCGGGTTCCCGGAAGACATCAGCTGGGGCGTCAAAGTGCTGAATATTTTGGTCGAAGGAGTCCAGGCGAAGATCGCCGTTCACATCTGTTACGGAAACCGGTACGGAAAACCTTCCTGGGAAGGAAGCTACCGGTATTTGTTCCCGGCGATTCTGGACGCAAAGGTGAATTCCCTGAGCCTGGAATTTGCGAGGCGCGGTGGCGAGGACCTGGATCTCTTCCGCGAATTCAAGGTGCCATTTGAATTGGGCGCGGGAGTGATCGACGTGAAGGATAATTCCGTCGAGACACCGGACATCGTCGCGGAGCGAATACGCAAGACGATGAAAGTTGTGCCGCCGGAGAAGCTGTACGTTCTCCCGGATTGTGGACTTTTCCACCTACCCCGCGATATTGCTTTCGCCAAGTTGCGCGCGATGGTCGAAGGCGCGCGGATCGTCAGAAAAGAATTGGGAAAGTAAATTTATCGCACCGAGTCCACTCGCCGGGAATGCGCCCGCCGGCGATTCGAAGCCGGGCGTTCCGACCTCCGCGATCTCCCGACAAGTCTTGCCCCCTCTCACAAAATGAAACAAGCGCCCAGCGGTAGCCAGCTGAAAAACCCGTCGTGAGTTGAATAACCCGCGAGGTAATGATTCAATGGCGTCTCGCATTTAAGGTTTGGGACGGCGAAGGGTGGGTGGGCTTCGTGTGGACCGTTGATATTGATGTGGGCGGGACGCTGACCGATGGACTTTTTACCGGCGGCGATAGCGTAACCTGCGTGAAAGTTGATACGACGCCGCACGATCTGACCGTATGCCTGTTCGACTGCCTTGCGCAGGGAGCCGCGCAGCTGAATTTTCCCGATACGGCTGCATTTCTCGAGAACGTCGAGCTGATCCGCTGGTCCACCACGATTACCTCGAACGTCCTCGCGGAGTTGCGCGGGCCGCGCATCGGATTGGTCGTCTCCAAGGGCCATGAGAACAATTTGTACGGCAGCGAGGCTCAGAGCGGGATCCTGAACAGACTGCTGACATCCCGCGACGTGATCGGCATGGATGGCGCCGCGACTGAATCCACGATCATGAACGCGGCACGCGTGCTTCTGGAAAGCGGCGTGCGCCGGATTTGCATCAGCCTGGCGGGCGCGCACCGGCATCCCGACCGCGAAATCGCATGGAAGCGCGTCATCGATCAACAGTATCCCGATCATTTTCTTGGCTCTGTCCCCGTGCTCGCCGGAAGCGATATTTCGAAAAGCGCCGACGATCGCACGCGCGCGTACTGCGCGGTGATCAATGCCTATACGCACGGCGCGCTGGCCGCCACCTTATTTAAGGCGGAAGACGATCTGCGTGATGTCTCGCGCTATGAAGGAACGTTTCTCGTAAGCCATATCAACGGCGGCGTCGCCGGCATCGCGAAAACGCGCGCGATTGACACTCTCGAATCAGGGCCCGTGCTCGGAATTCTCGGCAGCGCGCACCTGGCGAAAGCGTACGGCCTGAAGGATGTGGTCGCGATGGATGTGGGCGGCACGACAGCGAAAATCAGCCTGCTCGCGGGTGGTGAGCCGATATACCGGAAGCCGTCCGACCTGTTTGGCATTCCCGTGGAGCTCTCACTTCCCTATTTGCGCTCGATCGCGCTCGGCGGCGGCAGTGTGGTGAAACCCCTGGCCGGCGCGAGAGCATCCGTTCAGTTGGGCCCTGAGAGCATGGGATCGTACCCGGGACCGGCGTGCTACGGCCTGGGCGGCGACCAGCCCACGCTCACCGATGCATTCGTCGCTGCGGGACTCATCAATCCGGATTATTTTCTCGGCGGAACGAAACAGATTGACTGCGAGCTGGCCCGCAAAACGATTGAGGATTCGGTGGCGAAGCCCCTGAAGCTTTCCACCGAGGAAGCGTGCAGGCTCGCGATCGGGCGCGCATTCGAAATGGTTGCTGGTGTTATCGCGGGCACGCAGGCCGAGCTTCAGCAGGACCTCTCGAAGCATGCGCTCTTTGCCTATGGAGGAAACGGCGGGCTTTTTGCCTGCAGCGTGGCCGAAAAGGCAGGGCTGAATTCCGTGTATGTGTTCTCGCTCGGCCCGGTATTCAGCGCATTCGGCTCGTCCGTTTCCGATATCTGCCACGTGTACGAGCGGGCGTTGCCTGAGCCGGCGATTTCGGACGACAACGTTGCCCGGATTCGCACGATGCTCGACGAGATGAAAGCGGAAGGAACCCAGGACCTGCTCGGCGAGGGAATCCGCCCGGAGCGGCTGAGCTACGGCCTGGAATTTGAGGTTACGGGAAAAGGCCGCCATTCGGTTCCTGTCGCGGTTGCCGAATCGTCGCTGCGCTCCGCCAAGGATTTGCAGGCCGCCCTCGAAAACGCGCCGGGATCGCCGCGCGGCGCAATTTCTCTCGACCTCTTCCGCTTGCGCGTAAGGAAGGAAATGTCCAAGCCGCGGCTTGTGGAGCGCGCATCGGAAGGCCCTGATTCATCACATGCGCGTGTGGGCAAGCGGCAGGTTTTCTGGGGTAGCCGCGGCGGAGAGGCGCAGATATACCGCTGGGAATCGCTGCGGCCGGGCAACCGCGTCGAAGGATGCGCGGTGCTCGAAGGTCTGAATACCACGTACTTTGTTCCCGAGGGCTGGGCGCTGGTTATGGATGGATATGGAAACGGAAAGCTGAGCCGGGCATAGGAAGGTGAATATGTCGCCTGAAACGCAGAGCCGGATTCGCGTTACTGAATATCTCGACCTGGATATCAACCGCGAAGAATGGATGTGCAACCGTTGCGGCCGCGTGCTGGGCCCGGCGCGAGAGAATTATAAGAGGGGCTGCCTGATGCACGAACGCGACCCGCGGGAAATCCATCCGCGCGTGGTTTCGGCCGATTTCAATTTTTCGCCCGATCCGCTCTGGATCCGCATTGTGGAATGCTATTGCCCGGGCTGCGGAACGCAGATCGAAACAGAATACCTGCCGCCGGGGCATCCCATCACTCACGACATCGAAATTGACATGGACAGCCTGAAGGAACGCTTGCGCAAAGGTGATTTCGTGATCCGTGAGAATCGTCTCGAGGCCGCCGAATGAACTCGATTGATATAGACGTCGGCGGGACATTCACCGACCTGGTCCTGAATTTCAAAGGCAAGGCCCTGATCAAAAAGGTGCCGACGACCCCCTACGATCTTTCCGTCTGCTTTTCGCGCGTGATCGAGGAAGGCGCGGCCACGCTGGGATTGAAGATTGAGGAGCTTTTGCCAGCAGTGGACATGATCCGGTACTCGACCACGATCGCTATGAACCGGCTGATTGAACGGAAGGGACCGCGATTGGCGTTGATCACCACGGAGGGCCACGAAGACGTCGTCTTGATCGGCCGGGGGGCGCAGTGGATTGACGGCACGCGCGTCCAGGAGCGCAGGAATCTGGCGATCCAGTTCAAACCCGATCCGCTGATTCCCCGCGAGCTGATTGTGGGAGTCAAGGAGCGCGTGGACTCGCGCGGCAATGTGATTCGCCCGCTGGATGAGAAAAACGTCCGCGAAAAGGTCCGCTATCTGGTGAATCGCGGCGCGCGCGGCTTCGTCGTGTCGCTCCTGTGGGGATTTCTGAATCCGGTTAACGAACGGCGCGTGAAGGAAATCATCCGCGACGAATACAAGGAATTTCACATCGGCTATATGCCGGTGGTGCTGGCCGGGCAGGTGGTCGGCAAGCTCGGCGAATACGAGCGCACGCTCGCCGCAATTCTCGACGCCTATCTCCAGCGCTCGATGCAGATCGAGCTCTCCGCCATGTGGGACAAGCTCCGCGAGCGCGGCTACAAAAAGCCTCTGCTGATGATTCAAAGCTCCGGCGGTATCGCCGAGGTGTTTCGCACGTCGGCCAGCCGGACATTCAACAGCGGACCGGTGTCGGGCTTGATGGGCGCGCATCACGTCGCGAAATCACTCGGCTACCAGAACGTGGTGATGACAGACATGGGCGGCACGAGCTTCGATGTGGGGCTGGTGGTGAAGGACAGCGTACGCAGCTATGATTTCCGGCCGATCATTGACCGCTGGATGGTCGGCATCACGATGATCAAGACGCTTTCCATCGGCGCCGGCGGCGGTTCCATCGCGTACATTAACAAGCTGCTGCAAAATCGCGTGCAGGTCGGCCCGCGAAGCGCCGGCTCGATGCCGGGTCCGGCGTGCTTCAACCTCGGCGGAACGGAACCGACAGTCACGGACGCGGACGTCGTCCTCGGCTACATCAATCCGGACTATTATTTCGGCGGGAAGATGCGGCTCGACAAGAACCGCGCGATTCAGGCGATCCGCGACAAGATTGCCAAACCCCTGGGCATCAGCGTGGAAGAAGGCGCGGCGCTCATCCGCAAGATCGTCAACGGCAACATGTCCTCCGCGATCATGAAGGAAGTGCACCTGCGCGGTTACAGCCCGGAAGATTTCATTTTGTTTGTTGGAGGCGGCGCGGGCGCCACGCACGCCGAAGGCTTCAAGGGCGACATTCGCAAAGCGGTGATGTTCCCGTTTTCACCGGTTTTCTGCGCGTACGGCTCGTCCACGATGGACATCATGCACGTGTACGAAGCCTCGAAGAAACTCACGCTCATGACTCCAGGCGAGCAGCAGATCACGAAAGAATACGCAGTTTACAACGATGCGGTCGAGGCGCTGGTGAAGCAGGCGCGAAGGGACCTGATCGCGGATGGCGTCGATCCGTCGAAAGCCGCATTCGTGCTGGAGCTGGACATGCTGTACGGCGGACAGTTCCACGTGAAACGCGCACTTTCGCCGCGGATGTCGATTCATTCTGCCGAAGATGTCCGCGCCATCTGCGACGCGTTCAACAAGGAATTCAGCGAGGCGTTTAGCCCGTTTGTGGTGAATCCCGAGGGCGGCATTTTCATCGAGAGCTTTATTCTGAAGGCCATCGTGACCACGCCGAAAGTTGACTTGCCGAAATCGCCGCTTGAGGGACGCGATCCTTCCGCGGCGCGCAAGGGCGAGCGCCCGGCGTATTGGCCGGAAGAGAAAGCTTACCGCCCGACCTCGATTTTCACGTACGAATCGTTGCGCCCCGGTAATGTGATCGAGGGACCGGCGGTAGTCGAGGGCGAATACACAACGATCGTGGTGCCTCCGCTCATGAGGCTTTCGATTGACGAGCGAGGTCTCGGTATTCTGGAAGCGTAAGTCTTTTCAAGCATCGAAGGAGAGTTATGCCTATCCCGACACTCGCGGAAAAACTGGAGTGGCTGAAACCCGCGCCGGCCACGCCGTACGAAATTGAATGCGCCGCCAAGGTTCCGCAGGGCGACTACGAAATCGGAGTGCAGGTCACCAACGACATCCTGGATGAAGCCATGGAAGTATTTGTGCGCTCCTCGCGCAGCTATTTCGGCGTCTCCGGCGACTCGATGGTCGCCATCTTTACGGCAAACGGTGACCTGATCAACGCGTCGTGCGGCACCTACCTGCACGCGATCATCCAGCCGATCATCATCAAGTTCATTCAAAAGTATTACCAACAGAACCCCGGAATTAAGGACGGAGACATCTGGTACACCAACGACGCGCTCTACGGCGGCATTCACAATCCCGATCAAGTCGCGCTGATGCCGATATTTCACAAGGGCAAGCTGCTGGCGTGGGGTTCCGCCGCGCTGCACACCACGGAAACCGGAGCGATCGAGCCGGGGGGGATGCCCGTGAGCGCGAAATCGCGCTTCGAAGAAGGCCTTAACCTGCCGCCCATGAAGATCGCGGAGAATTTCGAGATCCGCAACGACTTCCTGGAAATGTATTCCGCGTACGGGATGCGGGCGCCGGCCATGTTCATTTCGGACCTGCGCGCGCGCTGTACCACCGCGGACCGGGTTCGCGTGAGGGTGCTTGAGCTCGCGGAAAAGCGCGGGCCGGAGTTCGTCACCGGCCTGTTCCGCAAAATGTCCGACACCGCAGAGGCCGGAGCGCGGAAGAAGATTCGCGATCTCCCCGACGGAAAATTTCGCTCGATCGCTTTCAACGATGCGATCGGCATGACGCCCGCCCTGGTGCGCTCCTGTTATCTCACCCTGACGAAGAAGGGCGACCGAATCACCTTCGATTTCCACGGAACGTCGCCCGAGAATCCGTCGTCGTACAACGTGCACCCGCAAGCCGTCGTCGGCCACGTCGCGAATTTCATGTACGAATACATGTTCCACGATCTTCCCATTTGCAGCTCGACGTTCGCGCCGATTGATTTCATTTTCCCCGAGGGCAGCATCATGTACCCCGACAAAATGGCGGCGACGAGTTGCTGCGTCTACATCGCCATGCAGACTCGCAACGCCACCCAGAACGCCTTCGCGAAAATGATTTTTTCCAATGGCGCGCTCTGGCGGCAGGTCGCCGCGCCTCCCGGCAGCCAGCACACGGCGCAGATTTGCGCGGGCCTGTCACAGTGGAAGCTTGCGTATTCGGACGTGCTGTCATTCGCATTGAACACCATGGGCCAGGGCGGCCGGTCCGCCGCGGACGGTATGGATTCCTACGGCTTCGCGTGGTGCGCTTTCGGCCGCGCGCCCGATTCCGAGCAGGTCGAAAGCGAGCTGCCCGTGACCGTCACGCTATCCCAGCACTGGAAGGATTCCAGCGGCCCAGGATTTCATCGCGGAGGATCGGGCGGTGTGCAGCACTGGATGGTCCACAAGGTTCCCGAAGTTATTTCCATGTGCATGGGCAACGGCAGCAAGGTGCCTCTTGGCCAGCCGCTCTTTGGCGGATACGCGTCCTCGCCGATTCCCGGCATCAGCATCCGCCATTCCGATTTGATGAAGCAAATGGCTGATGGAAATCCGCAACTCTCGCTCGACAATCGCGACATTCTCGAGCGCCAGTCCGTCCATGGTGACTGGAACTACGAACTGGTTGCGCGGACGCCCAAACCGTATGAGGAGGGCGATCTTCTTTTCGGATTCAGCGGCGGCGGACCCGGTTATGGAGATCCGCTCGAACGCGAGCCCAGCGAGGTTCTCGATGACCTTCGCAAGCAGATCATCTCGGAATGGACCGCGCGAAATATCTACCGGATTGCATACGATCCCGAGCGCCGAAAGCTCGACGCCGAAAAAACGAAGCAGCTCCGGGACGAGGAAAGGCGCGCGCGGCTTGCTCGCGGGAAGTCTTTCAGCGAATTCGAAAAGGAATGGAATAAACTGAGCCCGCCGAAAGAAATCCTGCAGTGGTACGGCTCATGGCCAGACGCCAAACCTACCGGGCCAATTATCCGATAGCCGGAAATGCCTGAGACGCCAACTCCTCGCCAGTTGGTCCAGGGATTGTTGCAGGGGACCGCGCCGCCGCGTCCGCTTTACTTGCCGATCGTGTTCTCTCACGGAGCGCGCGTCGAAAACGTGCCGCTTCCGGCGTTTCTCACCAATCCGACAAAAATCTCGAACGCACTCCGGCAAATACGGGGCCGCCTGCGCGCCGATGGCGTCACGTGTTACTTCGATCCGCTGCTCGAATCGGAGGCCTTGGGCGGCGCCGTGCGATGGGAAGCGGAAGATCGCCCTCCATCACTTCACTGGCCGCGACCCGCGGCGGTGGGCCATTTGCCCGATGGGCTTCGCCCACCTGAGGAAGCGGCGAAGAGCGGACGGGTTGGCGTCGCGGTCGAAGTGATCCGCCGGCTCAAGACCGTGCTGCGAGACGATTGCCTTCTCATGGCGGGCATCAGCGGCCCATTCACACTCGCCGCGCTGCTCACCCAACTGGAGAGCAACGACGTGCTGCGCGCGCCGGGAATTTCTTCGGCTATCGATCTCGCGAGCGCAGCGATCTCGGCCGTCGCCAAGGCATTGCTGGAAGCGGGAGCTGGAGTAATCTTCATCCGCGAGGAAGCGCTGCCTCCGCTTTCGGCTGAAGATGCATCGGGCTGGGCCTCGCGACTCGCTACCACGATCAACATCATTCGGTTTTATCAGGCGCTCCCGGTCCTGTTGCTGCCCGGTGGAAGCGCGGCCGCCGCAAATCACGAAGCGATCGTGCAGCGACATTGGGAATGCGTGGTCTGTCCGGTGCTCGACGCCTCAGCGCGCGAGCTGCCTTCTGGTTTTGGCGTCGCTCTGCCGCTGGAGGCGTTCGAGCCCGGAGATTCCGGCGGCGCGAAGCTTGAGGAGAGCATTCGTCAAATCGTGTCGGGTCCGCGGACGGCAGTCGTGACTACTGCGGGCGACGTTCCGGCCGCTGCGGACATGGAGCGCCTGAACAAAGTATGGGAAAATATACGATTGCGATGAGCGATCCGAAACATCCAGCGGGGCGAGGCACCGCCGAAGCAGGCGTGCGCCAGGTGCGTATGCGGACTTCTGGCGCGTCGCTCGAGCGCCTTCCCGGCGGCATACTTCTTGTCAAACCGGAGGAAGCGCTTCGTGCTTATCCCAAGGTTCTGACCGACCGTTTGATCCACTGGGCGAAACTCTCTCCCGGGAAAACCTGCATAGCGAAGCGCGGCTCGGACGGAGAATGGCGGCGGCTGACTTACGCGCAGGTGTTGCGGTCGGTTGAAAGCATTGGCCAAGCGCTGCTCGACCGCGGACTCTCGGCCGACCGGCCCGTGGCGATTCTCTCGGAAAACGATCTGGAACATTTCCTGCTCACTCTTGCCGGCCAGCACGTCGGAATTCCCACGGGGCCTCTTTCCCCAGCCTATTCGCTCGTCTCCAAGGATTTCGGCAAGCTGCGCCACACCTTGAAAATCCTGACGCCGGGACTGGTTTTCGCTTCAGACGGTATTCGATACGCCCCGGCGATCGAAGCCGCGGTCGGCGAACACGTCGAGGTCGTCACCACGACCGCGCCACCGGACCGCCGCAAGGCAGGCGCCTTCGCCGATCTGCTGGAGACGACTCCAACGCCGGGCGTCGCTGCCGCTCACGAGAAAATCGTTCCCGACGGCGTGGCCAAATTTCTTTTCACATCCGGATCCACGGCCATGCCTAAAGCGGTGGTGAATACTCACCGCATGATCTGCAGCAACCAGCAGATGATCGCTCAGATATTCGGTTTTCTCGAGGACGATCCCCCGGTGATCGTGGACTGGCTGCCCTGGAATCACACTTTCGGCGGAAACCACGACGTTGGAATTGCGCTATATAACGGCGGGACCTTTTACATTGATGACGGCCGGCCCGGTCCCGGTTCGATGGAGAGGACGGTTCGCAACCTGCGCGAAATCTCCACGACCGTATATTTCAACGTCCCCAAGGGCTACGAAGATTTGCTGCCATTCTTGCGCGCGGATCGCGCCCTTCGGGAAAATTTCTTTCGCCGCCTTGGCCTGATGTTTTATGCCGGTGCGGGCCTGTCGCAGCCCGTATGGGATGCGTACCGCGAGCTGGCGTTTGAAACTTGCGGCGAGCGTATCATCATGGCGACTGGCCTGGGCTCGACGGAGACGTCCCCAATGGCGATGCAAACGACGTGGGAAACCGACCGCGCGGGCACGATCGGGATTCCTGTGCCCGGCGTGGAATTGAAAATCGTGCCTAGCGGAAGCAAGCTCGAGGCGCGGGTGCGCGGTCCCAACATCACTCCGGGATACTGGCGGCAGGATGAATTGACGCAAAAGGTTTTCGACGCCGAAGGCTTCTACTCGTTCGGAGACGCGGTACTGATGATTGACCCGAACGACATCAACAAGGGGCTGCTATTCGATGGACGCCTCACTGAAGACTTTAAGCTTGGCAATGGCACGTGGGTGAGCGTCGGCCCGCTCCGGGCCCGGATCATCGCGCGCTGCGCACCCTTCGTCCGCGACGTCGTGCTTGCCGGTCTCGATCGCGATTATATCGCCGCGCTAATTTTCCCCGATGTGGACGCGTGCCGCACTCTCTGCCCTGAGCTGCCGCCGGACGCGACCGCCGAAATCCTGGCGCATCCCGCAGTGCGCGCGCGATTCCAGTCGCTGCTCACGAGTCTTGCGGCGGAATCCACGGGCAGCTCGAATCGAGTGACGCGCGCTGTGCTCCTGGGGGAACCGCCGTCGCTCGATGCCGGCGAAATCACCGACAAAGGCTCGTTCAATCAACGAGCGGTGCTCGACCGCCGCGCCGCGCTGGTCGAGCAACTCTACCTCGAAGATCCGCCGCCCGTAATCCTGCAGATTCACCGGAAATAGTCCGGCCGCATAATCGCCTAGCGCCGAGCGAAATAAAGCAGCAACGCAAAAATGATCAGCGGTAGCAGAATCATCGCAGCGTACAGCGCGATTCTTCGTGACACAGCCATCCCTGGCTTCTTCCAGTTTTGCAGTTCGGGGCGTTCGGCGACGCCGACCTGGTCGAGATGCTCGAGATCGAACGCGAAATCGTGGGCATTGGCGTAGCGATTCTGAGGTTCCCGTTCGAGCGCCCGATAGATCACTTCCTGCAGCTGAGGCGATATGGAGCGGTCGATTTCGCGCGGCGGGACGGGGTACCTCAGGAGGCGGTCGTTCATGATGGCATAAGCGTTGGCCCCTGTGAACGGGGCCCGTCCGGTCACCATCTCGTAAAGCATCACCCCGAGTGCGTAGAGGTCGCTGCGGCCATCGCCGCGCTTTCCCGTCACCTGTTCCGGAGAAATGTACTCAGGTGAACTGGTGAATTGAGAGATATTTGCGAACGTTATCCGCGCCGCGCCAGTTTGCCCCGCGAGGCCGAAGTCCACAAGCTTGATGTGATCCTCGGAATCAACCATCACGTGTTCCGGTTTGAGGTCGCGGTGCACGATCCCATGGTTGTGGATATAGCCCAAAGCCTGGCAGATGCCGAGTGCGATCTTGACGGCCCGCTCGGGCGGCAGCTTTTTCTCCTCGCTGAGAATCTGACTGAGCAGCTTGCCTTCGGCCCACTCCGTCACCATGTAGTTCTGCGAGCGGTGATTGTCGGCGAACACCTTCATGATGCCCGGGTGATCGAAATGTTTGCCGATCTCCTGCTCGCGCTGAAAGCGCTGGGCGAAGATCTGGTCGCCGTCCATCTCCGGGTGGGGAAGCTTAATCGCTACCGTTCGTCCTGACTGGAGGTCGGTCGCGCGGTAAACCGTGGCCACACGGCTGCGGGAAACGATACTTTCAATCCTGTAGTGATCGAGTTGGTCGCCGGGTTTAATTTCGAATCCTTATTCGCGGGGCCGCCGCGTCTCAACGTTACGAGGTGAAGCCAGATGCTGCATCGTTGGCCTCAAAAGCAAGCAGGCTCGTTCCGCTAGGCGTCATTACGCTGAAGCTGGATTGACCGGGCGGACTCCCGCTTCCAGGGGGCCCGACGCGCAGGGAAGCGGATGCCTGTCCGTTGATTGCGGGCATCTTCGGCTTTGGGTCTTCGATCCCCTCTTCGAAATCCTGCTGCGACTTCAGGTCAAACGCCCCACGCAGGGCGAGCGGCGTCAGCAGCGTCGTCAGCAGAACGACTGTGACCATCACTGCCACTTCGGTTCGCCCGAAAATTCCCGTCGCGGCTCCCATCGCCGTGACGATCAGGCCGACCTCACCACGCGACATCATGCCGCAGCCGATTCGTAGACTGCGCACCCAATCCAACCCGGAGGCGAGCGCTGCAAAGCCGCAGCCGACTACTTTGCCGACCACCGCGACCAAGAGTATGAGCAGCATCAACGTCCAGTGTCCAGAGAGAGCGCGATAGTCGCTCGAAAGACCGATTGAGACGAAGAAGAGGGGAATCAGAAGTCCGTGGCCCATCGCATAAAAGCTCCGCTCCACATCCGCCTTGAACTGCGACCCGGCGAATACGTATCCCAGCAGGTAGGCGCCGGTAATGCCGGCCACGCTGCCGAGCCACTCGGCCGAAATTGCGTAGACCATCACCAGTCCGAGCACGCAGGCAGGGACTGCCTCCGTGGCCGTGAGCTTGCGCATCTGGAGAATCAGCGGATCGAGCCAGCGCTTGGCCAACGCGTACCCGGCGACGAAAAACAATGCAACGCAAACGCTGAGCATCGTCATCTGGATAACCAGCGGATGGGCAGCCGCCG
Organism: Acidobacteriota bacterium; assembly: GCA_003166795.1. GTDB lineage: Bacteria > Acidobacteriota > Terriglobia > Acidiferrales > UBA7541 > Palsa-295. Next base: position 69,845 of record PMUS01000062.1, read on the forward strand.
GAGCAACGCGCTCCTGCAGCCAGGCGCTGGCCATCGGCGCCAGTCCAAATGCCTGCCCCTTCACTGCGGTCGACGCTGCGAGCAACGCGAGAACAAAGAGACCCATGACGTCGTCAATGACAGCGGCACCTAAAATGATGGTGCCCTCCGTCGAGGCCATGCGGCCGGCGTCCATTAGCGTGCGCGCGGAAATGGAGACGCTGGTGGCGGTCAGCGCGCCACCCATGAAACATGCTGTCTTCCACGAAAGGCCGAGGAGATGTCCGATTCCAGCGCCCAAAAAGAACGGCCAGATGACGCCGGAGAGCGCCACCACAAATGCCGTCACGCTCGCTTCCTTCATGCGGTCAATGTCGGTTTCAACTCCAGCGATGAACATCAACACCAATGCGCCGATTTGAGCAAGAAGGAGCAGCGCCCCGGTTGCCTGGCCGCCTTCAAATAGCCGCCAGTGCAGCAAGTTGATGGCGCCCGGTCCGAGCCCGACGCCGACCAGAAGTTCACCAAGAATCGGTGGAATACCGAACCGGCTGCATAGAGAGCCTGCCAATTTACAAGCGGGGATCAGGACGGCGATCAACAGCGCGAGCTGCAGGGCCGATGACATTGCTAGACGATGTCCACCGTGGCCAGAGCGTCGGCTTTATTCCGGTTCCTATTCCAGAACCGCCGGACGCGAGCGATCGAGAACCAGGGAGTTCTGTAGCCGTCGCGCTCGACTCCCTCCCGCAGCATGGTCCGCAATGTGGTCGCCTGGCGGCGCGCCATTTCCGCCTGCGCCATATTCTGCGCGAGCGTGGCCGCATAGCGCGTATGATCCTGAGCCTTCGTGCAGACCCGGAGCCGCATCCACAGCTCGCCCATCTTCATGTGGGCGATGAAGCTATTTGGATCAAGAGCGACTGCCTCGCCAAGCTCTTCCATCGCTTGTTGTACATCCAGATTCACGGAGAGTGCCATTCCTAGCACCACGCGCAAGTTCGCATCTTTGGGGTGCAACGCGACGCACTCGCGCAATTGCTTCACGATCTCGGCCTTCTCTTCCTTCGCGAGCACGAGCGGATCGGCGAACATGCGCAGTAGCATGCCGTGTGTATGCGCGGGGACACCTACAAGAGAAAGCGGCGCGGGCATGGCAGGCGCGGGCTGTACTTCCGCGGAATTCTGATTTGCCCGCACGATGTTGGTTTCAGTTGTCTTGTTCATGTTCGTAATGGCGCCGGACTGGTTGCGCTATGGAACTGCCCCTGAGAACACGATGGCAAGGCGCCCCGAATCTCGCGCCTTGCCATCATGGTTTCCATAACTGAACCGAGTTATGCGGCCATCGCCTCCTTATTCGCCTGCAGGATAAAGTCCGGCTCCGGCCTGAAGACGAACTCGGGGTATCCGAGCTGGCCCATTTCCGGAAGATCCAGACCTGCTACTTCTGTCTCGATTGAAACCCGTTGGCCAACGAAGATTTCAACAACGAGGTTAATGAGGAAGCTGAGCGTGAACACAAACCCGATCAGCGTGGAAATGCCGACGAGTTGTGCGGCAAGCTGGGTGGCATCACCGTAGAACAAACCGGTGACCGAACCCGTCACGCCGTTCCATGAACCGCCGTAGTTGCTGGTTCCATCAGCTAGCAGACCGACGGAAAGTACGCCCCATAGGCCGCACGTTCCGTGAACGGAGATTGCGCCGACCGGATCGTCAACCTTCATTACGCTTTCGATGAAGGCACAGCTGAGGCAGACCAAGACGCCTGCGACAAGGCCGATGATGCAGGCACCGACCGAGCTGACGAAGCCGCTGGGCGCCGTGATCGCGACCAAGCCGGCCAGCAGACCGTTGCCGCACATCGAAGCGTCAACCTTGCCGTTCTTCATCCACATGAAGAGCAAAGCGCCAAATGTGCCGGTGCAGCCAGCCAGCATGGTATCCACGGCGATGGTCCCGATCCGCAGGTTACCTGCTGCGGATGCGCCCAGCGTGCTGCCGGGGTTGAACCCGAACCAGCCGAATGCGAGGATGAAGCAGCCGATCAGCACGGCCGAAATGTCGTGGCCGATGATCGGGTTGCTCGAGCCGTCGCGGTTGAACTTTCCAATCCGCGGGCCGATGATGAAAGTCACGGCAAGCGCCGTAATGCCTCCGACCGCGTGCACTACGCCGGAGCCGGCGAAGTCGCAGTAACCCTTGCCCAACTGGTTATTGGTGCCCAGCTGCGAAAGCCAGCCGCCGCCCCAAGCCCAGTTGCCATACAACGGGTAGGTAATGGCGCCCATGATCGACGAAGAGACGCAAAACGCCAGGAATTTCCAGCGTTCCGCGCAGGCTCCGGTGACGATCGTGAGGGCGGTGTCCATGAACACCATTTCAAACAGGAAAATCACCATGACGCCGACGTCATAGGTGTGCCCGGAGAGGAAGAACCCGGCAGCGCCGAAAAGACCCCAGGTCTTCCCGAAAAGCGACATGGTGTGTTCGCCCGTGAGGGAATTGAGGCCACCCAGGTTCCCGTTGCCGGCCGCGCCGCCCATTTGAACCGCAAAGCCCATGATCCAATAGGAGAACAACCCGCACGCGTACACCATGAAGTTCATCATGTACGTGTGGTTTGCGTTCTTTACACGGCAAAGGCCCGATTCGACCATCGCAAATCCTGCCTGCATGAACATGACGAGGAATCCCGTAACCAGTGTCCAGATAAAGTTGGCCGCGATTTTATTCTGGCCCACCTGGTTAGCCACATCGGGCAGTGTCACGCCCTTTGTGGAGTCGGCGGCTGGTACATCATTGATGGTTCCGGTGATGGTGCCGCCCGGATCGCCCTTGGCCAAATCTGCAGTCGTAGGTGCTTTGGCTGCCGCAGCCGCAAGCTGGGCGTCGGCGGCCGAAGGAGGAGGCGCAGCCGCGGCAGCAGAGGCCGCAGCGGGTGCCTGCGCGTGGACTACTACGCCGACCGCCAAGCCGATTGCGAGAATACAAAGTAGGAGACTACTAGCTCTGGTTAAGTTCATCGTATGGGCTCCATGATTGTTTGAATGTTGGCTGCCACCATCTAGCTTTTCCAAACCGCGTTCTTGTTAAAGGCTGCTGGCAAAATGACGATGATCCCGAAAAGGCTTACCCCGATCCCTACTAGCGCCAGGACGATGCGCCCGCCGACACTCGGAGTGAGGTGCATCCCGAACAGCGTGATACCCCATCCCAACAACGAGCAGGCGGCTCCGGCTAACTTCATCGCCGCCGGATTCGACTTCAACGCTGTTTTCCCCTCGAGCGGCTTAATTCCCAGCATGCCGAATAGACTTCCGATCAAGCCTATTGCACCTACAACCAGTAGCAGCTTCCCCGTTCCGCTGGAGTACTCGTAAAATCCAGCGCAGAGGACCGTCGAAGCCACCAGAAATAGCCCGTAATAACTTCCTTGCGCCCTATTTGCTGCCATAAACACCTCCTCCTCGACCCGTGAAGGTCATGCGCTAACCTTGAATTGCACGCCGCCGTCCTCCATTGCGAGCGGCTCCAACACCCCGTCGTCCATCTGGAAGTGAAAGCCGCACAGCTTGGCTTTCATGACGGGGGAAGTAACCCGGGGCACGGATGGCATTTCCCGCGTAACCGTGCCGTTGATGATTAAAACGGGAGGCTCGCGAGCCTCCTGTCGAAAAGTTCGAAAATCGGCGCTCTGAACCTCTGGGAGCGCCGCGAACAGCATCTCGCGCAAAGCCACGGCATCCTGCAGCGCCTGCAGCGAAGCGTCGCGATCCCGAACGTGACGCGGCAGCGTACCCGCCCACACATCCTGAGGACGCGCCAGCCAGTCGCATTGCGCAATATCGCCTCGCAATTCCAGGCGCAGCAGCCGGATGGGCGCCCGGGAGAGCTCGCCGAACCGCATCCGAGCTCGAATCCTGCGGACGAATTCTCCGACTTCCCACAAATCCTTCATCCACGGGCCTCTGCCCTGGCCGTGGCCCGCGTCGGAATCGCGAGAAACAGCACAAACATCAGCGCCACCGTGATCTCGAGAACCAACGGCATGCCCTTCTGCATCCGTATCACCAGAACAAACGCCACCATCGAGAACCACTGCCATCGCGAGCGGCGCAGCCTTTCGATGCGTCCCGGAAGGCGCAGCAAATCGCCGAAGTGCAGCTTGCCATCCTGCGCGGCGGGTACCGATGTGCGCATGCACGCCACGGCAAAAAACCCTCCAAGAATCAATTCCACCAACATCGCCTGCTGATTCATCGAAGATCCTCCTTCATAGGACTCGCCCGCACGGTGCCATTGAACAGCCCGCGCTCACGAGAGAGGAAAACACCCGCCCGCTCGCAGTTAACTTTCTGGCCCAATAAGAAATGCGATGTGCTTACGGAACGGACACGACGGTGTGTCCTGCGAAACTCAGACCAAGCAGAGACTCGCTGTGGGCTTCCCACTCGACGTGGAAAGGAAAGCTCGAAGGACCTGCACGGCCACTTCCAATTAGGGGCGGAGTTTGCGAGAGCTCTGACTTAATGTCCAACTCAAATTATTGATGGCGGTTATCGGATTTGCGGATTCGATGCTTGCGACCGCTCGCCTCGATGTGCATCATAAGAATTCATTCGGCTACCTAAGGAGGCTCCACAATGGAAATGCCATCTGCCTGCTTTGCGGTGCTCTTTACGTTCATGGCCGTCGGTTTCACCGCGATTCCAAGTTCAGGCGCCGACGACGCTCCTCCCGTGCGTTCGGTGACCGTAAGCTCAACGACTCACGTCAATTTCAAGTCGTCGAAATCATTCGATGTTGTGACTGCGGCCATCGAAAAACAGCTGGGGAAATTCGATGCGCCGGTCTTTGGTGCGACGATGAAGGATGTGTCAAACCCTGCCGAAGTGGAAGCAAAGATTCACGCCATGGAAGGAACGAGCGGCTTCATGCTTTTTGCCGTGCGCGATCACGGACAGCTGCTGTCATTAAAAGGAAGGAAGGCGTTTGACCGGCAATATGAAATCGGGAACCCTCTGATCGCTGTCGAAATGACACAGTCGGATCTTCGCGCGGGAGAATACGCGCCGCTGAGAATTTGCGTTTACGTGGGCGAGGACCAGCTGACGCACGTTGACTACGATCTTCCGTCCACTGTTTTTGGCAGGTTCAAGTCAGCCCAAGTGGACAAGGTTGCCAAGGATCTGGATCGAAAACTGGAAGCATTGATCACAAACGCCTTGAAGGATTGAGCCCGGCACGAGGAGGAGTGAAGATGAATCCGGCACCCGAGCCAACGAAAGCGTTATATCTGGACGACCTGTCCGTCGGCCAGCGATTCACGACGGGTTCGTATCGCATGGATGAGGGGCACCTCAAGGCATTCGCCGCGGAATTCGATCCGCAACCGTTTCATCTGGACGAAGCTGCCGCGCAGAACAGCATTTTTCGCGGGCTCGCAGCCAGTGGATGGCACACGGCGGCCGCAACCATGCGTCTTATCGTGGACGGCGAACTCCGGCTCGCAGCCGGAACGATCGGCCTGGGAGGTGAGATCGCGTGGCCAAGACCCACGCGGCCCGGCGATACGCTACACGTGGAAAGCGAAATCCTTGAGATCGTGCCGTCGCGCTCCAAACCGAATCAGGGAATCGTCAAGGTTCGAAACGCGACGCTAAATCAAAACGGCGAGGAAGTTCAGGTATTCACCGCGAAACTTATCGTTTTCAAGCGCCCACCCAGTTGAAGGCGCATCACTTTCGCCAGAACGCTTCGATTTCCTCGAGCGTGCGCCCTTTCGTTTCCGGAACAAGATAGTAAGAGAAGAGCCACGCCCCGATGGCGCACAATCCATAGAGCCAGAAAGTCCGAGTGGCCCCAATCTCCTGCAACAGCGTCAGAAACGTCAGGCTAACCAGAAGATTCGAACCCCAATTGAAGGTTGCGGCGACGCCCTCGGTGGAGCTGCGGACCTTCAGGGGGTAGATCTCCGCAATCAAAAGCCAAAAGATGGGTCCCAGGCTGATCGCGAACGATGCGACATAAAGCATGATGCTAATCACGGCAATCCACGAAAGCGCGCCGGTGGGGCTCGCGGAGTGAAACGCCCATCCAAGCACGCCCAGCGTTACGACCATCCCGGCAATGCCGGTCAGCAAAAGCGGCCGGCGGCCAATTCGGTCAATGAGCCACATCGAAACGATCGTCATCAACACGTTAACGATGCCGATGCCGGCGGTGGTGAGAATAGCGCCGGAAGCGGAAGAAATGCCGGCTGACTGGACAATCATCGGTGCGTAGTAGATGACGGTGTTGATGCCGGTGACCTGCTGAAAGACCGCGAGGCCGATGCCGACAATCAGGGCCGGCCGAAGGCGCGCGCTGAGCAGGTCCCGCCAGTTGCCGTGCTCCTGCGCCTGATCCAGGCTGCGCTGGATCTCCTGGAGTTCCGCATCTACATCGCTTGTGTCCCGGATGCGTGAAAGTATGGCGCGGGCAGCATCGAGACGTCCGCGTTTGGCGAGCCAGCGCGGCGACTCCGGCAGGAAAAACATTCCCAACGCGAATATGGCGGCGGGCACGACGGCCAGACCGAACATCCAGCGCCAGCCCTGGACGCTCGCGAACGCATAGTCCACGATGTAAGCGAGCAGAATTCCCAGCGTAATCGCCAATTGGAAGAGCGAAACGGTCCAGCCTCGTGCATCCGCGGGAGAAACTTCGGAGATATACACGGGGACCGTGCTGGAAGACAAACCGATCCCGAAGCCAACGATGATCCGGCCGACAATCAATATCGTGGGCGATGTGGCTGCAGCGCAAAGGACGGCACCAGCGGCAAAAATGAGCGCGGTGAAAATTAGCAAGGTTCGCCGGCCAAAGATGTCCGCCAGCCGCCCTCCCAGCAGCGCCCCCGCGGCAGCTCCGGCCAGCACGCCGCTAACGATGACTTCGAGCGCGAAAACAGAAAGCGAGAAATCATTCTTGAAGAAGAGTTCCGCGCCGGAAATGACGCCCGTGTCGTATCCGAAGAGCAGGCCGCCCAAACCCGCGAACGCAGCGGCGAGATAAACAAATCGGCGATTCTGGGGACGGATGGGAGCCGAGCCTTTCTGCGGCGGCGCTTCTGCGCTCATGGCGTGAAGGTCCCCTTTGAATCGCGGCGTTGGTTAATCATGGGCGCCTCTCCAGCAATCAGTTTCCGGATCGGCCAGGGGCGCCCTATCTAGCGGAATCTATATCCTTCTTTGAGTTCGCAGCGATAGCTCTTTGTTTGAGCCTTCTCAACTTTGACGTTGCAAGAGGCCCAGCTGAGATTCGGGGCCGGGCCCAGCGGAAAAACAATATTCGTTCCGCTCAGCTCCGCTTCCAGACTTGGCCCCTCCGCCGCAGCCGGCAAACTGAAGTTCAGCGCGCGGCCAAAAATTACGGGATAGGATTCCCGTACGATATCGCTGATCTCCTGCCGGAACACTTCCGCCTGAAACAAGAACGTGGTTGTGTCGGACCAATCCAGAACCGACACGGCGATGTTGCGTCCCCCGTGGGAAAACTCGTCGGATTCAATCTTCGTGAACGGGCACGGACCCGCGATGCAGGACACGCGCGCATTTCCGAAGACGTTTCCTTGCCCGGCATCGAGAGACGCCGAACCGATCGCGGCCTTCCATTTGTTGTCCGGTGAACAGGCGGAGTGATGATCGCAGGGAACATTCCCGGTATTCACAGCCTGGAATGTCGTTACTCCAGCTCCAACGTTCACCGACGCAGTCGTCTCGATCGAATACCTGACGAAAACATTGGAAATCGCGACTTGGGGACGTCCCGGCTGGTCGCCGGCGTCTGGATGGAGCGGCGTCATGCGCACAACGTATAGCTTGTCTCCCACGATTACCGGCAGGTCAACCGGCTGGAAATCCGGATGACGAAATTGGAGAACGATTGGTCGGCCTCGTTTGATGCCGCGACGCAGGGTCAGCCTGAAAAAGCCGGAAAAGTCCGATTTCGTATCCGCGGGAGCTAGATTGTTCGTCACTCCCACTTCGACATCCGTGATGGGCGATTGTTTGCGTGTTTCGGATTCCTCCTGGATGATCGCGCCCTTGAGGGAAATCGGTTTACGGGCGTAGTACAGGGCGACCGCGGCAAGGGCGATGCCGAGGACCGCGCCGAAAACTAGAAACGCAGCGATCCGACCACGAACCCTCCCGTTGCCGCCGGCGAGTTTCATCCCACCGGCAATCTTAGCAAACGGCGGGAAAGGTAGTACAAGAGTGTGCTATGCCCTCGAGGATGGGCTACACCGGCATCTCCATAGTCCCTATAATTCATGGTATGAGGGATGGACGAGCAGGATGGGGCAGACTCTCGCGCCGCGAACTCTTGAGGCTAGGGGTTCGGGCCGGTGCGCTCGCTCCTCTGGCCACTTCCATCATTCTGCCCTCCGCGTGGGCCCTGGGCGTGCAGAAGCCTCGGCCCGCCGCGGCTCCCACAGCCTCGCCTTTCTATCAAGTTGACGAGGTTCTTCTTGAAGCGATGGAGAAAGCCAATTTCCGGTATTTCTGGGAACAAGCCAATCCGTACACTGGAATCGTTCGGGACCGCTGCAACGCGACGTCGCCCGATAAGAGCGACCTGGGGAGCATCGCCGCGACGGGATTTGGACTCACGGCGCTCTGCATCGGCGATGAGCGCGGGTACCTGGGGCACGCCGCTGCCCGTGAACGCGTGCTCAACGCCATGCGTTTTCTGTGGAAAATGCCCAATCATCGGGGATTTTTTTATCACTGGGCCAACGTGAACACGGGCGAGAGACTCTGGGATTCGGAAGTTTCCTCTGTTGATACGGCGATTCTGCTTTGCGGAGTGCTTACGTGCCGCCAGCACTTCCAGCATTCCGAGATCAGCGACCTGGCGTATGAAATCTTCAACCGCGTGGATTGGACGTGGCTTTCCGAAGACACGCGCATCCTTCCTCACGGATGGACGCCGGAAAGCGGCTTCCTGCAGTTCCGCTGGGACAACTACAGCGAAATGATGATGATGTATCTGTTGGGATTGGGATCTTCCTCTCATCCCTTGCCGGCGGAAACCTGGACCGCCTGGAAAAGAGTTACTTTCGAATACGACGACATCCGGTACATAGGCTCTTTTGCGCCTCTCTTCGTCCACCAATATTCACAAGCATGGTTTGATTTTCGCGGCAAACGCGACCAGTACACCGACTATTTCCAGAATTCGATCACCGCGACGGAAGTCCACCGCCGTTTCTGCATGGATTTGAACTCGCAGTTTTCTGATTACAGCGAAAACCTGTGGGGCATCACCGCTTCGGATTCTGCAAGGGGCTACGTCGTATGGGGGGGGCCGCCGGCCACGGGACCCATTGATGGCACCGTGGTTCCTTGCGCGGCCGCGGGTTCGCTGCCGTTTCTTCCGCAACCGGCCGTGCGCGTGCTGGAAACGATGAAGAATCGCTACGGGCAGCGTGCCTGGACGCAATACGGTTTCGTTGATGCGTTTAATCCGCTGACGAACTGGTACGACAGCGACGTGGTCGGTATCGACACTGGAATTTCCATGGTCATGGCGGAAAATGCCCGGACGGGATATGTGTGGAATACATTCATGAGAAATCCGGAAGCAGTGCGCGGAATGGAACGCGCCGGATTCAAGAAATACACCCCATCAAAGCCGACAGCGACTGACTAGCACTACCGCCGGCTGACACCTGCGCGACGGACCGGACCACTACTGAAGCTCGATCAACGCAAGTCCCTGGGGCGGGAGCACCAAAGTGAGCCGCCCGCGCGCCAACGATTTCAGCTCGGGAGCTGGAAGTTCCGCCGCCTTGCGAAGTTCGGCGATTTGCTGCGAAGTGGGATAGGGGGGCCTCCCCATCGCGTAGTAAGCAGGCAGCAATGATCCATGCATCGCATCGAGACGATACATACGGACGCGATGGCCGCCGGAGTAGCCCTTTATCGAAAGCGTAACCGTCTTCGGCGCGCCTTCGTCCTCCGGTAAGAACAGATTCCAGACTGCTATCACCAGAGCACCATCGCCGCGCTTGGTTACAAGCGCCGATTCCGAATCGTTGGGTAGCCTTTGGACGCCCAGGCGATGCAGAAGCTTGAAAGCGTTGAAGGAGGGCTTCGGCAAGTCGTCCTCCGCGATCAGACCAAAGCCGCCGTAGAGCGGCTCCTTGACCACGCCTTGTTCCTCGAAAACGTCGGAGAACGCCCAATACGCCAGGATGTTGACCAAACCATCGCACTGGCGAACCGTATCGGCGATCCATGGCCCCATGAAGACCGCATCGGTGACGTCCGTTTCATTCTTGTAGCTCGCGTTGTACTCACTCCAAATAATTGGAAGCTTGGGAAGCGGAGATTCCGCTACCTGATCGTGAACCTTGTGAACGGCACGGCAGACCATTTGCGTGCGAGGAATCTGCTCGCTTGTGCCGAAGACATCCTTCGCCGAGTCATTTCCATAGACATGCGTGGACACAAAATCCACAGGAACATGATTTTCGGTGCAGTGGCGAATGAAGCGGTCAATCCACGCGGCCTGAGCCGTTGCTGGTCCGCCAACGCGCAACCTGGAATCGACGGCTTTGAGCGACCGGGCCGCAACATCATAAAGCTGGTAGTAGGTTTGCTCTTTCGGATCGCCTGCCCAGAAATCGATGTTGGGCTCGTTCCAGACTTCGAAATACCACTGGGAGACTTCATTGATTCCGTAGCGGTCAACCAGGTGCTGAGCAAAATGCGAAACCAGGTCTCCCCACTTGTTCCAATCCTTCGGAGGCGAAATGATTGGCCTGTACCAGAACGGATTCACAATCTGTTCGGCGGCCAGTTTGCGGGGCATGAAGCTTAGTTCGACAAACGGGCGAACGCCATTCTGGAGCAAACCGTCATAGATCTGATCCACGTAGGAAAAATTGTAAGCGGCGTTACCCTGGGCATCCTCATCGTACACGCCGACTTCGTCGTTCAGAACTGCGTGGAAGCGCATGTATTTGAAATCAGTGGCGCTCTTCACCTCACGCAAATCGCGGCGATAACTGTCGCGCAAACTCAGAATCGCCCGCCCGGATCCGAACATTTGTTCCCAATAGTGCGGGAACGGATCAGCCGGCGCCGATGGATCGATCGTAATTGTTTCCGCGAGCGCCGCGGCCGGGGGACTGGATTGCGGCGAAGACTTGGATAAAGCCTGTGTTCCAGCTTGTGGCGCGGCGAAAACGACAGTTAAGCACAGGAAAAGGAGGCGAGCGGAGCAGCGCGGCTGCGATTTTACAAGTCTCACGACGGCCTCAGTATGCCGTAGATTTATCCGCTCTGGACAGGCCCTAATTCTGGAATTCTAACCGGTGCCCTGGATCACCGATCCATCCGGCGTCCGAAACTCATTGGGATGCTCGTCGGTGATGGGGTGTTTTGCCGCGAGTGCTTCGTCAACTTCGATGCCCCAGCCGGGTTTCTCGCTGATCCACGCGTAGCCGTCTTTAATTTCAAGACAACCCTGGAAAATATCCTGGACGACCTGCGGGTACTCGAAATGCTCGTGAATGCCGAAATTGTTGTTGGTGAGATCGAGAGTCAGATTGGTCATATGGCCAACCGGGGAATTCGGGCCGCCGTGCCAGGCGAACTTCACCTCATAATTCTCGGCAAACGCGGCAATTTTCCGGGCGGCGGTGAAGCCACCGATGTGGGAAACATGGTGACGGATGAAATCAATCTCACGCGCTTCCACCAGCGGCTGCCATTCATGCGGATTATTCCAGAGTTCGCCGATCGCAAGAGGCGTGGTGCATTGCTGCCGGACGATCCGATAGTGGCCGGCCTCTTCGGGTGCAAACAGGTCTTCGCAATAAAATAATCTGAAGGGCTCAACGTCCTTGCAGAACTGAACGGCTCGAATACTATCCAGTAGCGAGTGCACGTCAACGCCCAGCCCGATTTCCGGAGGCATTTCTTTTCTGAACGACTCAAACGCCGCGAGAACCTTGCGAGTTTCCTTGTCGCGGTCGAAGGGCACGGAGCCGTCATCAAATTTCGGCTGCCTATACAGGTTGTTGACAGCGCCATCGCGAAGAAACATCGCGACGAGCAGATTGCGGCATCCCTTATCAACGAGCTTCATCGAATTCTCCACAAGCTGTTTGCCAGGATCCTGCGAGCCCATACCGACGTGCAGGTAGATGTCCGCGGCCTCGCGGCACTTGCCGCCAACCAGTTGGTACACCGGCATTCCCGCCTGGCGGCCTTTGATATCCCATAGCGCGTCGCAGACGCCGCCGATGGCACAGTTCAGAACCGTGTCGTTCTTGTAGTACGAACTCATGTAACAGATTTGCCAGATTTGCTCGATCCTGTCGGTGGTCCGGCCCATCACCAAAGGCTTCAGATACTGTTCGACCGCCGCGCTGACAAGTTTGTAGCGCCCGCCGGGGAAGGTGTTCGTGGCACAACCATAGCCGTAGAGACCCGGCTGATCGGTTGTAACCTTTACGACGGTCGAATCGTTGGTGCCGCCGCCCCCTACCTGAATCACGCTGACATCTTTTATGCGCGGAGCGGGCATCCCGCGCGTGGCGTGATCTACCGCTGCTTGTGCTTCCTGTTCCCTTGGTGTCGTGCCCGCCTGAGCGATCGAGCCTCGGAAAAAACCGGCTACTGCAGCGCCTCCGCCCAGCATGGCCCATTTCAGCATCGTGCGACGATCTTGAGCGCCGCCGGCGGACGGCTCTGTTCCTGCGCTGCCAGGCTTGGGTTTTGTCATGCGCGTCTCACCATGATGAATTCTGAGGACTTAGTTTCACTTCTACTGTGCCGTCTGGCTTTTGAGTGACGCTTCCCGTATCGCCTTGAATTCCGCGCCTGCTTTCCATTCGGGCATCTTATCGGCATTCGCCACGTGGTCGCCAATGTCAAAATATAGCTGGCTGTCTTCCGCCGCGCCGCTGAGATCCCAGCCCGGTTTGATTACGTCGCTCGGTTTGTGGTAATTGTTCGCGGTGTACTCTTCTTTCTTCATCATTCCCCAGCCCGGCGGCTTCCCCAGGTAATCAATGCCGCTGTCAGGATCAAATGCCGGGACTCCTACGTTCGCGAAACTGAAGTGGTCGGAGCGATAGTAGAGACCTTTTTCCGGCTCAGCGTCTGGAACGATCACTCTTCCCTGGTCTTTGGCCGCCTCCGCCGCTACTTCGTCGAGCGTCGATTTGCCCATCCCAATCTCGATGATGTCGTGGGTCCTTCCCCACGTATTCATTCCGTCCATGTTGATGTTCGCGGCGGTTCGCGCGATGGGATACAACGGGTGGGTCGCGTAATACTCCGACCCGAGGAGCCCCTGTTCTTCGCCCGTAACAGAGATGAACAGCATCGTCCGCCGCGGCGGAGTCTTCAGCTGCGCGTAAGCGCGCGCGATCTCCAGCAGCGCCGCCGATCCCGAGGCGTTGTCCGCCGCGCCATGGTAAATATTGTCGCCATTCACCGGCGGACCGATCCCAAAATGATCCCAGTGCGCCGAGTAAATTACGTACTGATTCTTCAGCACGGGATCGCTTCCGGTTCGTTTGGCGATCACGTTGTGAGAATCAATCGTCCTGATCGTGTTGTGAATTACGAGATGCGCGTTCATCCCCATCGGCACCGGATGAAAATCGGGGCTCACGGCCTGCTGTTTCAACTTTTCGTAATCGAGTCCCGCCGCGGTGAAAAGCTCCTGCGCCTTTTCGTGCGAGATCCATCCCTCCACTGCCGCCCGGCTCATACCTTTGTCCGCGGATAGGAGACTGAACGATTCGCCGCTCCAACTGTTCCGCACCACTTCCCAGGGATAGCCCGCGGGCCCCGTCTCATGGACGATCAGACATCCCGCTGCCCCCAATTCCGCCGCCTTCTCGTACTTGTAGGTCCAGCGCCCGTAATACGTCATCGCTTTCCCGCCAAACATCGCGTCATCGAGAACAGGCGGGTTCCCCTTGGTAACCGGCGGATCGTTGACGAGCACGACGATCACCTTTCCTTTCACATCCGTGCCCTTGAAATCATCCCACTTGTATTCGGGCGCCTGCACGCCGTAGCCCACGAAAATCATCTCCGCATCGAGAGTCACTGAATCCGACACACGCCTCGTCAACGCCACAAAGTCATCGCGGAACGCAGCGTGGACCGTCTTCCCGTGCCCGGCAAACGTCATCTCCATGCTCGGGTCCGGCCGGATCCCCACCATGGGCACATTCTGCAAGTACGTTCCGTCAGGATTGCCGGGCTCGAGCCCCGCCGCGCGATACTGNNCAGCAGCCGCTCCGCTGAAAAGGACGGCGCACTCGCGTCCGTCGCATTTTGCGATCTAGAGGTCGCTCGCGCGAAAACTCCCGCGCCTGCGGTAAGCAGAACCGCCGCCGCAACTACCAGCGGCAATTCAAGTGATGCCCGAAACCTTTTTTTCATTTCTCACTCCAGGCTAACAAACATGCGGTTCGCGGAATCTTGACCGCAGTAGTGGTCGTCTCGTCCCAACCGTCTGCGTTTAATGGGGTAGCGGCGGAGGTCATTGATAACAAATCTCGCAACGAAATGGCGCGCCCGGAGGGGTTCGAACCCCCGACCTTGTGCTCCGGAGGCACACGCTCTATCCATCTGAGCTACGGGCGCACTCTTGACGAGCATTGTGATTTTACATGGCCCTGTGCGGCGTAGCAAAGTAATCCCCGGATCCGACTGCGGGCCCTGGGCCCACCGTACGAGACGGCGGTCCGGTCCTGCGCGGAGGCGCTGCGACCGTCGAGTGGTATAATTCCGCGCCTTATATCCCATGACCGAATCGCTAAGACATTGGCTGGAAACCGCCGGAACGCGCGGCGTGCGCATACTTGTCATCGTCCTTATCGCGATGATCCTCGCGCGCGTCCTGAAAGCGCTGACGACGCGGCTGGTGCAGAGCGCCAGGGGACAAACGCGCGCGGCGCAGATGCGCGAGCAGCAAACGCGCACGATGGCTGGACTGGTTTATAGCGTCGGAGCCGCCCTCATCGTGGCCGCTGCGGTCCTGATGGCGCTTCCTGAGTTCGGCTTCGACGTGACACCCTTCGAGGCGGCCGCTGCCGTGGGGAGCCTCGCGCTTGGATTCGGCGCGCAAAGCCTGGTGAAAGACATCATCAACGGGTTTTTCATCGTGCTGGAGGATCAGTACGTCGTCGGCGACCTTATTCAGGTCAACGGTGAAACGGGGCGCGTGGAACACCTCACGCTCCGCCGAACCGTGATTCGCAACGTCGCCGGCGCGATGGTCACCCTGTCGAATTCCCTGGTAAGCCAGGTCGCGAACTTGAGCCGCGATTGGTCGCAGGCGTTCGTGGACGTGACCGTTCCCTCCGATGAAATCGTTGGGCGGGCCCTGGCTGCGCTCGAGAAAATCGCGGGAGATTTCCGCAACGACGCCGATTGGTCCCCCGCGCTCGTGGATGGCCCGCGCGTCCTCGGCGTGGAGTCTCTGTCGCTCGATGGAACGGTATTGCGGCTTCAAGTCCGCACGGTCCTCAACCGCAAGGACGACGTGGCGCGGGAACTCCGGCGGCGCATCAAGCTGGCCTTCGAAGAATCGGTAATACCGCTGACTCACACGCATCAAGTTCAGCTGAAGGGCGCCGTCGCGCCGCCTTAATCGTAATGATTCGAAAGAATCGTTCGCAAACTGCTTCGAACTCGACCTTGCACAAGGAGAAATAAATGGCAAAAGTGACGCACGACCAGGCAAACCTGATGCTCCGGCTGTACGATCTGCGGCGTGAACCCCGCATGCGCGAGGCCCGCGACTGGTATTTCGCCAAGTTTCATCCGACCTCGCTCGAAGATATCAACAGGCAAGCGCCGATGGGTAGTCCGGAAAGCGCTTCCATGCGCATGGTGATTACGTACTGGGAGATGGCGGCGAGTATGGTGAACCGCGGCTTGGTTGATGAAGGGTTTTTCTTCGAGAACACGGGCGAGCAATGGTTCGTTTGGGAACGCATCAAGGCGTTTGTGCCGGCCATGCGCGCCCGCAGCAAGAATCCCCACCAGTACGAGAATCTCGAAAAGCATGTGAAAAGGCTCGAAGCCTGGCGGAAAAAGCGCGCCCCGGGGATGGGCGAAGCCATGCGCCAGATGATGGCGCAAATGCAACAGGCCGCTCCGAAAACCTCTGGAGACTGACGCACACCTTCCCTGGTGGTGGAAACAACGCGATTGTTGCTCGATGCTGGGATTATTTTCTAGCGCGGGACGAATTTACTTTTGTACCCGAACCGAATACATCGGCTCGTGATTTCCAAGTCCGGTATCGCTCGCAGATAGCCCGGCGCCTGGAAAGACCTTACCTCATTTCTGACTGAGCTGGCCCACCAGTTGCTTCGCCTGCGCAGGCTCGGACTCCACGACCGAATGATGCATGTTCGCCATCCTCCAGCGTCCGTCGGACTTTCTGCACATGGCCATACCTCTGGCGTGCAGTCGCTCGCGCGCGGATTCGATGGTGAACTCGTATTCGAACCAGACTGCATCCCCTATGGGATGAAACGCGCTTTCGTGGATTTCCAGCAAGGCCGGGGGCGATTGATGAAAGTAGCGATCGCGAAAATAGCCGAGCACTTTTTCGCGGCCGTAAAACTCCTCGTTCGCGGTGAACAGCGCAATCTTCGGGTCCAGGCAATCCGCAAACGCATCTTCGTTCGATTCGCTGAAAGCCTTCGCGCATCGAGCGGTATCGCGCTGCATCTCGGAAACCATGTCGGCATCGCGCCGCTCTTCCACCGTGGTCACGTGCAGCAACTCGCGCTTCAGGTCGACGGTCGCACCAATCTTCTCCAATAGGTCCGCGCCGAGGATGCCGTCGATTTTTTGCCCGCATGCTTTTCCAATCGCAGAGAGATCGATCGCCGGCAACGTGAGCTCCACGATTCTCGTACGGCCCACCGCCAGCTCCGCAATGGTGACTTCCTTCGCGCTGGTGGCCAGCGTGCCGCGCCACGACGTCACGCGGATGTCGCGCGCCGTCCCTTGCGAGAACGATTCCAGGTTCAGCATGGAAGTTGCCGCCGTGTCCACCAGGAACCAACCCGGCCGTCCGGCAGCCGCGACTTGAACGACGGGAAGAGTGTCGCAGTGCCCGAGTGGAATCTCCTGTGCGCGGACGGCAGCCGGGGCGGCGATCGCGGCAAAAAGAACCGCGAGCGGATGGAGAAGCCGGACGAACCAGCGACGATCCATGGCCGAACCTCCGGCCGGGAGGATAGCATATAATACGAACGTTCGTGCTATTTAATATCCCATGCTACACTCTCGCCATGCCGAAGGCTCTCCCCTCCGCTCGCAAAAAGGCTGTCCCCCACCGACAGGTGCGCGGGCTCCGCACTCGAGAAGCCATTCTCGCGCGTGCCGTGGATATTGCCTCGGCCCAGGGTCTCGAAGGACTCACTGTCGGCTCTCTCGCCTCACAATTAAAGATGAGCAAGAGCGGCCTCTTCGCGCATTTTGGTTCCAAGGAAGATCTACAGTTGGCGACCGTTGACTTCGCGCGCCAGATTTTCATCAAGGAGGTCACGATGCCCGCCCTCACCGCGCGCAAGGGGATGCCCCGCCTGTGGGGACTGCTCGAACGCTGGATGGGCCTGGTCGAGAAGCAGGTCTTTGAAGGAGGCTGCTTCTTCAGCGCGGCCAGCTTTGAGTTTGATAGCCGCCGCGGAGTGGTGCGCGACCGCATCGCTGCGATCATGCACGAGTGGATTGCTGCGATCACCCGCGCCGTTTACGAAGCACAAAAGGCGGGGCACCTCGAACGCAAAGTGGATCCCACTCGACTGGCGTTTGAAATTCACGCCATTTCCATGGGCGCGCATTGGGCGTACCAGTTGCTCGACGACAAGCAGGCCTATCCCCGCGCGCGCACGATTCTGCTGGAGAAACTGCGTAGCATCAGCACGCCTGAGTGCCCGCATCTGCCGTAGGCCGTTGGCGAGAGCAACGTGGATTGTGGCCGGCGCAAGCGGAGCCGCCGACAAAATGACTTCGACGTTCGTTGGGAAGTTTCTGGAGGCATCTGTGACGCGGCGCGTGGCCCATCATCGTCTGCATTGACTGAATTGGCGTGGGCCACTAACATGTTAGAGTAGTTCTCGCGAAGCTCGACGCCATCGTCGGCTCGCCCCGCAACTTACTCGGAGAATATTGACTCATGGCTCGTACCAAGATCGCTAGAGGCGTATCGTCCACGGCGCCCGATACGAACTTCGGGAATCGCCGCGTTTTGCCAAAGCAGGGAGGCCCCGTTCCAATCAAGGAAACGGGAATCCACGAGGTGCCCGGCCTTCGCGAACGCAAGAAGGTGCGGCTGCGCCAGGAAATCATCAAGACTGCGGTCAAATTGTTTCGCAAGCGCGGCTACGAGAACACCCGCGTGGACGATATCGTCCAAATTCTTGAAATCAGCCAGCCGACCTTCTTCCGTTATTTTCCCAGCAAGGATGCAGTCCTGCGAGAGGTTGGAAGGCGCGCGTTTGCGTGCATCAAGGAGCGCCTCGAAACCGAGCTCTCCAGCGAAGCGACTACCGAAGAGCGCCTGCGGCGTATGTTTCAGCGCATGGCGCGCGAAGTGGAAGCGGACCGGCCGTTGTGGCGGGCGGTGGTGCTGTCCGGCGCGATGGATCCGGTGCGATCGCCCGACATGCGCCAACCCGAGGAAGTCACAGCCAGCCTGCTGAGACAGATTTTCGCCGAGGGCCAAAAGCGCGGCGAGATCACGCGCGAGTTTCCGGTCGTTCACCTCGCTGAATTCATGGAAGGACTCTACAACACGATCGTTCGGCAATGGGCCGTGGATCTGACCGGTCCCCACAAATTGAGCGAGCGAGTGGGCAGCGCGGTGGAATTTTTCCTGCGCGCCGCCCAGGCGTGACTATCGAGTCTTCCCAATGAAGGCTGCCGTCCTTCACGAATTCAAACAGCCGCTTGTCATTCAAGAAATAGACCCGCCAAAGCCCGAAGACAAGGAAGTCCTGATTGCCGTGGAGGCCTGCGGCGTATGCCATTCCGATTTGCATGTAGCCGATGGAGATTGGCCGCAGTTGGCGAAAATCGTCAAGAAGCCGCTGATTCTCGGCCATGAAATTGTCGGGCGCGTGGTTGAAAAAGGTGGCGCCGTCCGCGATTTGCAAGTGGGCGACCGTGTGGGAGTGCCCTGGCTCCACTGGAGCTGCGGCGATTGCGAATTCTGCCGCGAAGGGAACGAGAATCTTTGCTCGCGGCAGAAGATCACCGGCGTCACCGTTGACGGCGGCTATGCGGAATTTGCAAAAGCGCCGGCGAGCCATGCGCTGAAAATCCCGGACGCTCTTTCCTCCGTCGAAGCGGCGCCTTTCTTCTGCGCGGGCGTCACCGTGTTCCGGGCGATCAAGCAAGCGAAGATTTCGCGCGGCCAGCGGCTGGCGATTTTTGGCATTGGAGGCCTGGGGCACATTGCCGTGCAGATCGGCTGCGCGCTCGGCGCGGAGATCGCCGCGGTGGACATCTCCGAGGAAAAGCTTACTCTCGCCAAGTCTCTGGGCGCCACCCACGCGTTCAATGCCGCTTCGACCGATGTGGCCAAGGAATTCCGGAATATGGGCGGAGCTCACGCTGCGCTGGTGACTTCAGCAGCGAAGTCAGCCTACGACATGGCTTTCTCTTGCGTCCGGCCAAGTGGATGCCTCCTCATCGTCGGCCTGCCGGCCGAAAATATTTGCTTCCCTCCAATCCTCATGGCGGCCCGCGAAGTCCGCATGCAGGCTTCCGCCGTAGGCACGCGGCAGGACTTGTCGGAGATCCTTGCGATGGCAGCGGCGGGAGAGGTTCGCTGCCGGACCGCGACGCGCCCTCTCGCGCAGGCCAATGAGGTTCTGGAGCAATTGCGTCGCGGGAACGTTTCCGGCCGCATCGTGCTTACTCCCGGCTGAGGCGTCACGCTTGATAAAATCACCCGATTGTTCGATTCCTCCAGGAATTCTGCCCCCTGTGACAAGCCTCGACCTCCACTGACCAATTGAACGCGCGGAGCGGCCCGCGCGAGCGAATCCTTCGGCTTGACCGGTTGTGCTTTCGTCTTGACGTTAGTCTCTTTAATGTGATATTCGCTATCACAATTTCGGATGGGGGCCCGGATTCGACAGGCGACCGGGATGGGGGATGTAGAAGTCATCAAACCGATCAAACCCAACGCGGGAGCGATAAATCCTTGGGCCTACTTTCAATTACGTTGGCGACGTATTGAATTTCGAGGAGAACCTATGAAATCTATCGTATTGGCGAGTGCCTTCGCGTGGTTCGCGTGCTTGCTGCTCGCGAGTCCTACTGCGCATGCGCAGGGCGTGGGCGCCTCAGGCGATATCGTCGGAACTGTGACCGATCCGTCTGGCGCGGTGGTCCCCAGAGCCTCGGTCGTCGCCGTCGAAACGGCGAGGGGAACGCAGTACACGGCCATTACCGGAGCCACCGGCCAGTACCGCTTAACAGGATTGCTGCCTGCCGAGTACAACGTGACTGCGCAGGTCACCGGTTTCCAAACGGTCACTCAAAAAGGCGTGGTCGTTAACGTAGGTGAGACGTCGATTTTGGATTTCAGTCTGAAGGTCGCGACGTCCGGACAAACCGTGGAAGTCAGCGCCGCACCGCCCGTGGTGGATACCGAACGCGGTAGCCAGGCGAATACGCTGACCGAGCAATATATCACCGACCTCCCGATTGACCGCCGCGACTACCTCACCTTTACGCTGCTGCTCCCCGGTGTGTCGAATTCCACGAGGCTGGCGGACGATCAGGATTTTCGCGTCAAGCAAACGCCTCAAAGCGGCCTCTCCTTCTACGGAAGTAACGGACGCGGAAACAGCGTGACCGTGGATGGCGGCGAAGCTCAGGACGACGCCGGCGGCGTTCGCACCACTGTGAGCCAGGATGCGGTCCAGGAGTTCCAGGTGAACCGCAGCAACTATTCGGCGGACCTGGGCGGCGCGAGCGGCGCCTCCATCAACATCGTGACGAAATCAGGCACCAATGATTTGCACGGCAGCATCTACAGTTATTTTCGCAATAGCGCCATGGATGCCCGCGATCCATTCGCGTTTAGCCCCGCGCTGGCGCCCGACCCGACATTCAGCAATTTTAACTTTACGTCCGTTGGCGCGCCCGTGAAAAACAGCCTGAGCCGCTACCAATACGGCGGCACGGCGGGACTTCCCATTCAGAAGGACAAAACCTTCCTGTTCTTCGCATTCGAAGGCCTGCTGCAGAACTCTGAAAATTCAGTTCCTCTTCTGACGAACAGCTCGATCTTCCTCGGGCCGAACCCGGTGGCGGCAGCGAACCCGTTCGCGCCGAGTGACCCGAGGTTCGCACAGCAGGCGATCGTAACGGCTCTGGCGACAGACCCCGGAAATCCGACCGTTCCCTGCATCAGCAATCCGAACGGCACCGTTACGTCCTTGCCCGCGGAGACCTGTGCGCGAGCACTCGCGACCGGGTTGACCGTCAGTCCTGTGACGGGCCTTACGCCGGGTCAAACTGCGCTGAACCAATACTTCATCGGCCAGTTTGAAGCAAATGGTGGGCTCTTTAATTACAACACGCGCGAGTATCTGGCATCGGTTCGGCTTGATCACCGCATCAGCAGTTCGGACCAGATTTCCTTTTCATACAGGTACGGGCATGACCTCGAGGAGAATCCCGATGTGCAATCCCTGACGGGATTTTCGGCCGGCAGCTCAACCCACGATTACGACAACAATCTCCAGGCCGCATGGTTTCACGAATTCAGCCCGACGGCTCAGAACGAATTCCATTTTCAGTGGGATTACGATAGCTTCAACGTGATTCCGAACGAGCCCGGCGAGGTGGGAATCCAGATCCCGGGCTTCGCCAATAATCTGGGAACCAACATCTTCCTGCCCAACTTTACGATTCTGCGGCGCTACGAATTTGCGGACAACGTCGCGCTGATCCGCGGCCACCATACCGTGAAATTTGGCGTTGACGAACTGCTCCGTGGCAACCACTCGGAATCGCATACGTTCCTCCCGGGCCGATTTGTCTTCGGCACGCTGCCGGGGGTAGCGCTGAGTCCGTGCCTGGCGAATCCGAATGGTGCGATCACGGCCACTCCTGCCACTGGCTGTGGCCTGGCTGGAACCCTCAGTTCGGCGGTCATTGATTCGCTTCAGGGAGCGTCATTGGGCGCGCCGCAGGTTTACCAGCAGGGCTTCGGCAATCCGGATTACCCCGCCTATACGCGGCCGCTGACGGGCCTCTACGTACAGGATTCCTGGGCGATCACGCCCAGTCTCACTCTGAACTTTGGCTTGCGATACGAAATAGATTCGCAATATCTTCCGTTGAATACGGACTATAAGGATTTTGCCCCTCGCCTGTCGTTCGCATGGGACCCATTCAAGGACCACAAAACCGTGATCCGCGGCGGCTATGGGATTTTCTACGGCCCGGTTGATTCGCAGATTCCGGCGGTGGACTTGAGTCTGGGAGTGCTGAACAAGAATAGGAGCACGGTCGAGAACCAGCACAATGCCTCACAGATTCCCGATCAGGTGAACAATGCCGTGAACACCTGCGGGATCGGGGTCACTGCATTTGGACCCGCAGGCGTTATTTTCCCGGGCACGGGTACCAGCCCCTGCAACCGGTTCATTTCGATCTATGTGGATCCGCTCACGCCGACGCCCCTTCCGTTTCTGGAAAACGCAGCAGCCGTGTTCCAGGGATTGTTTAACCCCGCCGACAATCCATCTGGGACGAATCTTATTGCGTGCACGACGCCTGCACCGGGCAACGCAGCTTGCATCACTCCGGCCGATGTCGCTGGC
Source organism: Acidobacteriota bacterium (assembly GCA_003166795.1). Taxonomy (GTDB): domain Bacteria; phylum Acidobacteriota; class Terriglobia; order Acidiferrales; family UBA7541; genus Palsa-295. The sequence goes on from PMUS01000062.1 coordinate 92,718, forward strand.
TTCGGCATCTTCGTCCAAAACACTGGCCAGCTTTCGCCGCTGACCGTGCTTTTCAGCAACCCGCCCAACTATGCTCCGCCCTACTCGCAGCAGGCGTCTATCGGAATCGAGCGCGAGATTTCGCCTGGGTTCTCCATTTCCGTAAGCGGAATTTACTCCCACACGCTGCGCCTGCCGGTTGCGATTGATACGAACCTACTGCCTGCGCCATTCAGCACCGTAACCCTGGCCAACGGCAAGAGCGTCTCCTATCGAAACTGGAACACGGATACGCCGGGCGCTCCCGGAGCCGATCCGCTCGGCGGAGTCGAATTCCCCGGGGGACTTGCTCCTTGCGGCGCAAATCCTTTCGCCTGTTTCGTGAATCCGCTGATCGTGCAGAATAACCAGTACACCTCAGCGGCGTCATCGCTCTACGAGGGCGGCATCATCGAAGTCAAAAAGCGCTTCAGCGATCACTACACGTTGTTCGGGAATTACACCTACAGCAAGGGCTTTGACACCTCCACCGATTTCAACACGGACTATGGACCCCAGGATCCCACCAACCTCAGCCTGGATCGCGGCCTTTCTGAATTCGATGAACGGAACAAGGTCGTGATCGCCGGGGTGTTCGACAGCCCGTGGACGGAATCCTTCTTGTCAGGCTTCCAGCTGTCTCCGATTTTCACGTACACCAGCGGGCACCCTTTCAACCTGTTGGCCGGAGGAGAGGTCAATGGTGACGGCCACACCACGAACGAGCGCCCCATCGGAGCGCCCCGTGACACGGGTCTCGGCCCCAACCTCATTGACTTCGATGCGCGCCTGACATGGCAGCACAAGCTCGGCGAGAGGGTAAATCTGATCATCACGGCGGAAGGCTTCAACATCGCAAACCGGACGAACTTCGCCAGCGTCAATAACGAAGTCAGTCCGCTGTTTGGTTTTGAGCCCGGGTTTACGACGTTTAACGTGCACGGGATTCGGCCCGGCACGGCTCTCGAGGGCGGTGGTGTTGCCACGTCCAGCACGCCGCTGGCGTTCACGTCGGATTTGCCCAAGCGCGAATTTCAGCTTGGCGCGCGTCTGACCTTCTGAGTTGGTTTGAAAGGCCGGGATCGCGAGCGTCAGGCTCTCCGGCTCGCAAACTGCAACCAAGAGGTAAGTGAATGACATCGCCGGTGGTGGGTGAGTTCATGGGCACCCTGGTCCTGGTTCTGTTGGGTAATGGAGCGATTGCGAATATATCGCTCGCGCGTTCGAAGGCGGAAGGCGCGGGATGGATGGCTGTCTCCGCAGGCTGGGCGTTCGCAGCGATGGCTGGGATTTTCACGGCCATCGCTTGCGGAAGCCGGGATGCTCACATCAATCCAGCCGTGACCCTGGGTATCGCGTTGGAGAGTGGGAATTTCTCCAAGCTCGGACCGTACATCGCGGCGCAAATGCTTGGAGCGTTTGCCGGCTCGGTGCTCGTCTGGATTCAGTTTCTGCCTCACTGGGCGGAAACGCCGGATCCCATGCGAAAACTGGGTTGCTTCTGCAGCCATCCGGCCTTTCCCAGAAGAATGACGAACCTCGTGAGCGAGATTATTCCCACATTCCTGCTTGTGTTTGTTGCGCTCTGCATTTTTTCGCGCGCCAATTTGGCCGGCGGCCTGGCGGGTGGTTTGACCCCGTTCTTGATTGGCGCATTGGTCTGGGGACTCATCCTCTCACTGGCGGGGACGACAGGCAGCAGCATGAATCCTGCGCGTGATTTGAGCTCCCGGATCGCGCATGCGATTCTTCCCATCGCCGGGAAGGGCAGCTCGGACTGGGCGTATGCGCCAATTTCGGTGCTTGGCACGCTGATAGGCGGCGCGCTGGCCGGTCTGGCGATCCGCTTTCTTCACATCTAGGGGAAAACGTTGCAGCATTTGGATCGTGGTTTTCGGAGAATTGACGTTAGTCGCTAACATATGATATGTACACACGTCAAAGTGGCGCAACACCATCCGGGTTGCTTCACCATGCGGGCGGGACCATCGGATCTGGCCACCCCCGGGTCCGTGGTCCCGTGCACGCACGCCCTTTCGTTGTTGGTAACGGCAGAATGAATTCAACTAGGCAATGAACGTTAAACAGCTTTTTGATCTCACAGGGCGCGTGGCCGTCGTCACGGGAGGCTCAATTGGGCTGGGACGACAAATGGCGGAAGGCCTGGCGGAAATGGGCGCCAATCTCGTGCTTTGCGCCCGCAAGAAGGACCGCTGCGAACACGCCGCGAATGAGCTGCAGGCGCTCGGCGTAAAAGCCCTTGCCGTCGGCTGCGATGTGAAGAATCCATCGAGTGTTCAGGAGATGGTAGATGCGACAATCTCGGAATTCGGGCGAATCGATATCCTGATCAACAATGCGGGCACATCCTGGGGTGCACCGATTGAAGAAATGCGCCTCGAACATTGGAATAAGGTAATGGAGACGAACCTGACTGGAACGTTTCTCTGTTGTCAGGCGGTCGGCAAGTTCATGACCGCGCAGGGGCGAGGATCAATCATCAATATCGCGTCTACGGCTGGGCTCAGGGGCGCCCCGCCGGAATTTCAAGCGATTGGATATCACGCCAGCAAGGGCGGAGTGATCGCCTTCACGAAGGATTTGGCCCGCAAGTGGGCCATTCACAACGTTCGCGTAAACGCCATCGCGCCGGGGTGGTTTCCGACTCGCATGTCGGAACTTGTGATCGAGCGAAATAAGGAGAACTTTCTCAAAGGAATTCCGCTGGGCCGCTTCGGCGGCGAACATGACTTGAAGGGAGCAGCGGTCTTTCTCGCTTCTGACGCTGCCGCTTTCATCACCGGAGACGTGCTGGTGGTGGATGGGGGACAAACGGCCTAGGACAGTCGAGCGACACCATGAACATTCCGCTTACACCCGTCCGATTTTTGCGTTACGCAGAGCAGCAGTATCCCGGCAGGACAGCCGTGGTATGTGGACGCGAGCGGTTTACATATTCGCAATTGGCGGAGCGCGTGGGCCGTCTCGCGGGTGCTCTCCGCACAGTCGGCGTAAAGCCGGGCGACCGGGTCGCTTTCTTGAGCTTGAATTGCCACAGGCTGCTGGAGGCGTATTTCGGCGTCCTGGAAGCAGGCGGCGTGCTGCTTCCGCTGAATATTCGGCTTGCTCCCGACGAGCTGGCCTACATTCTGAATAACGCGGAAGCGAAAATCTTGTTTCTGGAAAAAGAGTTCTCGGACTTGGTGGATTCCTTCCGCGCAAGACTTTCCACCGTGGAATCTTTCTCCCTGCTTTCCGGCGCGCCTCATGCCAGCTGGCTCATTCCCCAGAATTATGAGGATCTTCTGGCCGCTGCCACCCCTTATCGTCCTGACGTGATGGAATTCGACGAGGACGCTGTCGCCGAAATCTTTTACACCAGCGGAACCAGCGCCAATCCAAAGGGCGTGATGCTGACCCACCGAAACATCTATCTCCAGGCTCTGAGTTCTTTATTGACCCACGAGAGCTCGGCCGACAGCGTGCATCTCCACACCATTCCTCTGTTCCACGCCAACGGNNGCGGAGATTTTCCGCCTGATCGAGCAGGAGCGCGTGCAAAGCCTCGGCGCCGTGCCCGCCATGGCCATTGCGTTGGTCAACTACCCGGAGTTCCGGAAATATGATTTGAGCAGCCTGAAATGGCTCAATCTGGGCGGCGCGGCGTCTTCACCGTCGCTCGTGCGGGAAGTGGAGGAAAAGTTTGGATGCACGTGCTTCGCCGGATACGGACTGACAGAAACCGCGCCCACATTGTCCACCTCCAGAATGAAGCCGGGGCTCGGGTGGGAGGGCGAACAGCGCTTCGCGGGCCAGGCCATGGCCGGATTCGCCATCCCGGGTGTTGAGCTCCGAGTAGTGGATGCGGATGACAATGACGTGGCGCGCGACGGAACGGCCGTCGGCGAAGTGATCGCCCGCGGCGACAGCATCATGAAAGGCTACTGGAAGCAACCCGATGCAACGGCGGAAGCCATGCGAGGCGGTTGGTTTCATACGGGAGACATGGCCACCTGGAACGAAGAGGGATACATCCTAATTGTCGATCGTAAGAAAGACATCATCGTCAGCGGCGGAGAAAATATTTCTTCGCTCGAAGTCGAGAAGAGGCTCCTCGCGCACCCCGCGGTTCTCGAGGTCGCGGTCATTCCGGTTCCTGACGAGCAATGGGGAGAGGTGCCCAAGGCCCTGGTGGTGCTGAAACCCGCGGTGCAAGTGACCGAAACCGAGCTAATCGAATTTAGCCGCTCGCGGCTTGCCCATTACAAATGTCCGCACTCGGTCGAATTTCGCGACAATTTGCCCAAGACCGGCACCGGGAAAATCCTCAAGAGAGAGCTGCGCAAGAAATACTGGCAGGGACAGGAAACAATCCGGCCGGAAGCCGTCGAGATGAAGCGAAAGGGATCGCCTGCGTAGCGAATTGGGCTGCCGGTCGAACGCGCAAGGAAGCGCGCGAAGCAGCGGCCGCGGCGAAAGATAAAAGGAGTTCTTGGAATGGACCTGAATCTGAATGCCGAGGAACAGCAGTTCCGCGACGAACTGCGCACGTGGCTTGACGCAAACGTTCCCAAAGACTGGGCCGAGTGGCGCGAGAAACCGCTGGACGAAACTTTCCCCTACTTGAGGACCTGGCAACGGAAGCTCCATGAGGGCCGCTGGGCCGCCGTCTCGTGGCCAAAGGAGTATGGGGGCCGCAGCGCGACGCTGATGCAACAAGCCATTTTCTGGGAAGAGATGGCGCGAGCGCAGGCGCCGCAGATGGCCAACGCTCTCGGCCTCGGGCTGATCGGCCCCACGATCATCGCCTACGGGACGGAGGCGCAGAAGAAGCGATTCATCCCCAAAATTCTGAGCGCTGAAGAAATCTGGTGCCAGGGTTTTTCCGAACCGAACGCCGGTTCCGATCTTGCCGGTCTGCAAACCGAGGCCCGCCTGGACGGCGACCACTACGTCGTCAACGGTCAGAAGGTATGGACCAGCTTTGGCACGTTTGGGAACTGGTGCGAGCTGGTTGTTCGCACGGACGCTAACGTCCCCAGGCACAAAGGGCTGACGGTTCTGTTGGTCGACATGAAATCGCCGGGCGTAGATGTCCGCCCATTGCGGCAAATGACGGGCGAAAGCGAATTCAGCGAGCTCTTCTTCCGTGATGTGCGCGTTCCGGTTGAAAACGTTCTCGGCAGGGTGAACGACGGCTGGAACGTGGCTGTCAGCACTCTCATGTACGAGCGCGGCTCGTACGGCGCGCGCCTTCATCTCCTATTCAAGCGAAGTATTGACCGGCTGGTCGAGCTCTCCCGCACGATTCAAAGGAACGGACGGCCGGCCGCCTGCGATCCGCTGATACGCCAGAAACTCGCGCAGTGCTACGGCGAGATCGAAATCATGCGCTTGAACCAGCTGCGCGCTTTCAGCCGCATCACGGCCACGGGCGTGCCCGGGCCGGAGGGATCTATCCTGAAGATTTTCTGGAGCGAGCTCAATCAGCGCCTGCAGCAGATCGCGCAGGAGTTGCTGGGCCCGTACGGCCAGTTGCTTGCCGGAGATCGTCGCGCCGTTGACAAGGGTATCTGGTCTTACGGTTATCTGCGCACGCGCGGGAACACCATCGAAGCCGGCACGTCGGAGGTGCAGCGCAACATCATCGGGCATTTCGTTCTCGGGCTGCCCAGGAGCTACTAAGGGGAGACGATGGAATTCGGACTGAATGAGAGCCAGCTGCTGCTCAGAGACAATGCGCGAAAGTTCTTTGCGGGCGAATGCCCCATGGAAGAGGTCCGGCGCCTCATGGAAACCGAGACTGCTTACGATCAGGCCTTGTGGGCCAAGATGGTCGAGCAGGGCTACACCGGCATCATTTTCCCCGAGGAATACGGTGGCGTAGGCCTCGGCAAAGTGGAATTGATTCTACTGATGGAGGAAGCCGGACGCGCGCTTTTGCCGGGCCCCCTTTTCTCGACCGTGGCGCTGGCCGGCTCCGTCCTGGACGCAACAGCGACTCCCGAACAGAAGAAGCGATACCTGGCGCCGATCTGCAGCGGCCATGCACGCTCCACCGTCGCGATGCTCGAAGCCGGCGCGAGTTGGCATCCGGCCGATGTACAGATGAGCAGCGCGAGCGGAAAACTGACCGGAGAAAAACTCTTTGTGCCCGATGCCAAGGTTGCCGACTTTCTCATCGTCGTTGCCCGCGATGGTGTTTTCGTCGTGGACGCAAAGGCGGCGGGAATTGAAGTTCAGCCGATGGAGGCGATGGATCTTACGCGCAAGCTGTACTCGGTGCGATTCAGCGGCACTCCTGCTGAACGTCTCGGCGATGCTGTAGGCCTGGCGCGCGCCCTCGATGTCGCCACCGCGGCTTTGGTCGCGGAGATCGTGGGCGCGATGCAGCGCACGCTCGACCTCACGGTTGAATACGCGAAGATGCGCAAGCAGTTTGGCAAGCCGATTGGAATGTTCCAGGCCGTGCAACACCAGTGTGCGGATATGTACCTGGAAACAGAAAGCGCGCGCTCGGCGGCTTATTACGCGGCGTGGGCCCTCGAGGAGAACGCGCCCGACGCCGCGGTGGCCATTTCAATCGCGAAAATGTATGCGAGCGATGCAGGCCGCACGGTCGGCAATCGCGGCATTCAGATTCATGGCGGAATGGGCTTCACTTGGGAAAATGACCTTCACCTTTATTACCGGCGAGCCAAAGCATCGGAGACGGCCCTCGGCGATTCGACATTTCATCGCGAGCGCATCGCGCGGCTGGTCATAGATTCCACCGCAACCTCGGTCCAGAGTGCCTAGAAACTCAAAGAGAGATGTGAAATTGCAATGAGCGATCTTGTCCAACTCACCAAGGATGGCGACGTAGCGATCATCACCATCAATAATCCGCCCGTGAACGCCTTAAGCCCCGGCGTGCCGCAAGGCATTTCCGAAGCCGTCGAGCAAATTGGCAAAGATGACTCCGTCCGTGCGGCGGTGTTGATCGGCGGAGGCCGCACGTTCGTCGCCGGCGCCGATATCAAGGAATTTGGAAAGCTCGCCTCCGGCAGGAGCCCGCGCGGCGCGGGATTGCTGCCACTTCTTCTCCAGATCGAAGACTGTCGCAAGCCCATCGTGATGACGATTCATGGCACTGCGTTCGGCGGCGGCCTGGAGCTTGCGATGGCCGGCCATTATCGCGTAGCCGCTCCCGGCGCTCTGGTCGGCCAGCCCGAGGTAAAACTCGGTATCATTCCCGGCGCGGCTGGCACGCAGCGCCTTCCGCGGCTTGTGGGAGTGGCGAAGGCTGTGGAGATGTGCGCCGAAGGGAACCCAGTCAGAGCGGAAGATGCCGCGAAGCTCGGCATCATTGACCGAATCATCGAAGGCGATCTGCTGGCTGGCGCCGTTCGCTTCGCGCGAGAAATTGCGGCCCGCCCGGCCCCGAAGACGCGCGAGCGCGCTGGAAATCTGGGAACACCCGAACAGAGCGCGCCCATCTTCGCGGCCGCGCGCGAATCCGTCCGCAAGAAACAGCGCGGCATGATGGCTCCGCTCGCGGCCATTGATGCCGTCGAAGCCGCCACGAAGATGTCGTTCGAGGACGGTTGCCTGGAAGAACAGCGGCTGTTTATCGACTGTTTGCAGTCGGATCAGTCCAAAGCGCTCATTCACGTTTTCTTTGGCGAGCGCGAAGTCGCCAAGATCCCGGACGTGCCGAAGGAGACGCCGACGATCCCGGTGAACAGCGTTGCGGTGATCGGCGCCGGCACGATGGGCGGCGGCATCGCCATGGTGTTCGCCAATGCCGGAATTACCGTGCTGCTAAAAGAGTCCGATCAACCGGCGCTCGACCGCGGGATGGCTAATATCCAGAAGAATTACGCAAGCTCCGTGAAGCGTGGCCGCTTCACGCAGCAATTCGTGGACGAACGCCTGAAGCTGATTCGTCCGACGCTCCAATATGACGGCTTCGAAAAAGCCGACATGGTCGTGGAGGCCGTCTTCGAAGGCATGGCACTCAAGAAGCAAGTCTTCGCCGAGCTCGATCGCATTTGCAAGCCGGGAGCGATCCTGGCCAGCAACACGTCAACCTTGGACATCGATGAAATTGCGTCCGCCACGTCGCGGCCTGAATTCGTGATCGGCACTCACTTTTTCAGCCCGGCAAACATCATGCGCCTCCTAGAAATCGTTCGCGGGAAGAAGACCAGCAAGCCCGTGATTGCCACGTGCATGCAGCTCTCCAAGAAGATTGGAAAGATTGGAGTGCTCGTCGGCAACTGCCGCGGATTTGTCGGCAACCGTATGTTCGGTCCCTACGTGCGTGAATCCGTTTTCCTGGTCGAGGAGGGCACCAGCGTCGCGGCGGTGGACAAAGCCCTCTCTGAATTCGGCATGGCCATGGGCCCGCTGGCCGTCGGAGATCTCTCGGGCCTCGATGTCGGCTGGCGCGTCCGTAAGGAGTATCGCCACCTGGAGAAACCGGGCGTTCGCCAGGCGATGGCCGGCGACCGGCTGTGCGAAATGGGGCGCTATGGCCAGAAGACGGGCGCGGGATGGTACAAGTACGACGAGAACCGCCGCGCGAGTCCCGATCCCGAAGTCGCCGCGCTGGTTCGACAGTGGGCAGCCGAAGCCGGCATCCCGCAGCGCCAGATTCCCGCGGACGAAATCGTTGACCGTTGCGTCTATGCCCTGGTCAACGAAGGCGCGCGAATTCTTGAGGAAGGTTACGCTTTGCGCGCGGTGGACATAGATATCATCTATCTCAATGGCTACGGTTTCCCGGCATATCGCGGCGGTCCGATGTGGTTTGCCGACACCGTCGGCCTCAAGAAAGTGTACGACCGGGTCTGCGATTTTCATCGGCAACACGGCGAGCACTGGGAACCGGCGCCCCTTCTGAGGCAATTGGCTGAGCAGAGCGGGACCTTCGCCGGATTCAACAGAGAGCACGGTGCAACCGCGTAGCGCGGGAGAACTCGAACACTCCAGGGCAAAACGCCCTTTGATTTATCGGTATGTCGTTTGATTCGCCGGAGACAGCATGAGAGAAGCGGTTGTGGTCGCCAGTTCGCGGACGGCGCTGGCAAAATCATTTCGCGGGTCTTTCAACATGACGCGCCCCGACGAACTTGCCGCGCATTGCATCAAGGACGTGCTTCGAAAAACGCCGAAGCTCGATGCCAGCGAGATTGAAGACGTGGTGCTGGGATGCGCGCAACCTAACGGCCCGCAAGGACAGAACGTTGCCCGCGTCTCCGCGATGCTTGCTGGTTTGCCGACTTCCGTCGCCGGCACCACGATCAACCGCTTCTGCTCTTCCGGCTTGCAGGCCATCGCCGTGGCCGCGCATCAAATTATGAACGAGGGTGTGGACGCCGCCATCGGAGGAGGACTCGAAAGCATCAGCCTCACCCCGCGCGACTTCAGTCCGAATCCCGAGCTGCTGGAACGATTACCGGGATTGTACATGGTGATGGGCGTGACGGCGGAGGTTGTGGCCAAGCGCTATAAAATCAGCCGCCAGGAGCAGGATGAATATTCGCTCCTGAGTCAGCAGCGCACCGCTCGCGCGCAACGCGAAGGGATTTTCGATGGCGAAATCGCACCCATTCGCGTGACGCGAGCCATCCTGGACAAGAAGACCGGTGAAGTGACCGGGAAGGAAGAGGTATGCGCGGACCGCGACGAATGCAACCGTCCAGACACGACTCTGGATGGGCTTCTCGCACTGAAACCGTATTTCGATCCGGACAGCGGCCATGGCTCCGTGACCGCCGGCAATTCCTCTCAGCTTTCTGACGGCGCTTCGGCCACGCTGCTGATGTCTCGTGAGCGCGCCGACCAATTGGGAATCCCTTACGCTTTGATCTTCCGCGGTTTCCAGGTTGCCGGCTGCGATCCCGATGAGATGGGCATCGGTCCGGTATTCGCCGTACCGAAGCTGTTGAAGCGCAGCGGCGTGCGGATCAGCGAGATTGATCTCTGGGAGTTGAACGAAGCATTCGCCGTCCAGGTCCTCTATTGCCGCAACCACCTGGGAATCGATCCCGAAAAGCTCAACGTCAACGGCGGCTCCATTTCGATTGGTCATCCATATGGGATGACTGGATCCCGGATGGTCGGGACCATCGCCAATGAAATGGCGCGGCGCAAAGTGCGCTACGGCGTCGTGACCATGTGCGTCGGCGGCGGCCAGGGCGCTGCCGCATTGTTCGAACGGGCCACGTGAGCCGTATTCTCCTGATACGTCACGCGCAAGCTTCTTTCCTTGAGGCGGATTACGATAAGCTTTCTTCCGGTGGCGAGTTGCAATCTCGCCTGCTGGGAGAATATTGGCAGCGGCGAAACGTCGCGTTTGATCGCGTTTTCTCCGGTCCCCGCGTCCGGCAAAAGGACACGGCAAGGATTGCGAGCGAGTGCTATCGCGATGCCGGCGTCCAATTTCCCCAAACGGTCGTGATGAGCGAGTTCGATGAATATGACGGCGAAGCGGTGCTCGAGCGGACCCTGCCGCGGCTCGTCGAGAGTGACGATAAGGTCCGCGAGTTGCATCGCGCGTTTCTTGCATCTGAAAACTCCGGCGAAAGGCGGAAGACTTTCCAGAGTATGTTCGAATTCGTGATTGGCAAATGGGTAGACGGACAAATAGCGGTGGCCGCCGTGGAATCCTGGGCCGCGTTCTGCGCTCGAGTCAATCGCGGACTGGCGCAGGTAGTTTCCAGTGCTGGGTCGGGCGAACAATCTGCCATCTTCACGTCTAGCGGGCCGATTGCCGTGGCAATGCAGCGCGCTTTGCATCTTTCACCGCAAGATACCCTACGTGTGATGTGGATGTCGCGAAACTGTTCCTACAGCGAGTTCTTGTTCTCCGGCGAACGTTTCACGCTCAGCGCATTTAATGCGTTCCCGCATCTGGATGATCCGGCGTTGCTCACGTATCGCTAGAGAAATTTGCAGACTCTTATGTCAGACCTTCGAGATCATCCGGGCTCCGTCAGACGCGGCGAAGAACTGGACTTGGCCAAGCTCGAACCCTTCTTGCGAAGTTCCTTCCCCTCCGTTGCAGGAGCTCTGGTGGTCGAGCAATTCCCAAGCGGCCATTCCAACCTGACCTACTTGCTGCGCCTCGGCGAGCGAGAGATGGTGCTGCGCCGGCCGCCCTACGGCAGCAGGGTCAAATCCGCGCATGACATGGGACGCGAGTATCGCGTGCTTTCGAAGCTTCATCCTGCGTATCCGCCGGCGCCGAAGGTTCTGCTGTTCTGCGACGACGATTCCATTTTGGGCTCGCCCTTTTACCTGATGGCGCCGATTCGAGGCATCATCATCCGGCGCGATCCGCCCGCGAATCTGGAGTTCACAGCCGAAACGGCGCGGCGTCTAAGCGAATCGTTCATTGACAACCTCGCGCTCTTGCATGGACTGGACTATACGGCAATCGGCCTGGGAGATCTTGGCAAGCCGCAGGGTTATCTTTCCCGGCAGGTTAACGGCTGGATTGAACGCTACCACGGCTCTCAAACGCACGATCTGCCCGAAGTCGCGCGAATCGCTGCGTGGCTAAGGGATCAAATGCCCGCAACGAGCGATGCCGCGCTCATACACAACGACTACAAATACGATAACGTAGTCCTGGATCAGGAAGACATCACCAGGATCGTTGGCGTGCTCGATTGGGAGATGAGCACGATCGGCGATCCGCTCACCGACCTGGGCACGACTCTGGCCTACTGGGTTGACCCGCACGACCCAGACGAGTTGCAGAAGATTCGATGGGGACCCTCGACCCGTGCGGGTACCCTGACGCGCGCGCAACTCGTCGAGCACTACGCCCGGGCCACCGCCCGCGACGTATCCAACATGGCCTTCTATCTCGCGTTTGCTCGATTCAAGATCGCCGTAATCGTCCAGCAGATTTATTGCCGCTATCACCAGGGTCTGACGAAGGACCCGCGCTTCGCCTCGATGTCCGACGTGGTCAAGATTCTGTTGCGCGCCTCGCTGCAATCCGCTGAAAGCCGCCGAATCTAGTTAACGCTCCTTTGGCGGGTGCCGCATTGCCCCGCTTCCAGAAGCGTCGCTTTTCTCATTGGTAGTAACGCACAATCCACTCCGCCACGCAGTGAGGCTTCTCGCTGTCTCGACCTTCGACGGATATCACGAAGACTGCCTCGCTCGAGTCTGGAAGCTCCTTCACGGACTGCAGCGTCACGCGGGCGCGAATCTGCGAGTCGGCGCGGACAGCGGAAGGGAAGCGTACTCGATTTAAACCGTAGTTGACGCCCATACGGACTCCGCTTCGGATTTCGATCGCCTGTTTCATGAAGTGGCTCACCAGCGAAAGCGTCAAGAAACCGTGAGCGATCGTCGTGCCGTAGGGCGATTCTTTCTGGGCACGTTCGCGGTCCACATGAATCCATTGGCGGTCTTCGGTGACTTCGGCAAATTGGCGAATGCGCTCCTGCGTTACCGTGAACCAATCCGTCACCGCGATCTCACGGCCCACGAAATCATTCAGCGAGCGCGGTGTCTCGACCACGAGTGGAGGCATGAAATCTCCTTATGAAGAAGCGTGGGTGCCGCGAGGGGATTTGGCGGTCATTGCGGCGCGGAACGCGCCGGAGGCTTGGCCCACTTGCGAAGCTCATTCTTGGCGATCGATTCTACGTGGACTTCGTCCGGCCCATCAGCCAATCGGAGCGTCCGCACACCCGCCCAGGCTGCGGCGAGAAATGTATCTCCTGAAACTCCCTCGCCGCCGTGCGCCTGAATGGAGCGATCCAGAACTCGCAGAGCCACGTTCGGCGCGACCACCTTGATCATTGCGATTTCGGCGCGAGCGTCTTTGTTTCCAACGGTGTCCATCATGTAGGCTGCCTTCAGAGTGAGCAAGCGAGCTTGCTCGATCTCCATGCGCGAGATTGCGATGTCCGCTCGGATCGTTCCTTGTTCACCGAGCGGCTTCCCGAATGCCACGCGCGATTGCACACGTTTGCACATTATTTCGAGGGCGCGCTCGGCCACGCCGATGCACCTCATGCAGTGATGGATGCGCCCCGGCCCCAGCCGCCCTTGCGCAATCTCGAAGCCGCGCCCTTCGCCCAGCAAAATGTTTGAGGCCGGCACGCGAACGTTATCAAATGTGACTTCGCCGTGTCCGTGCGGTGCGTGGTCATAGCCGAACACTGTAAGCAATCGCTCGATCTTCACTCCGCGTGCATCCATGGGCACCAGAATCATGGACTGCTGTTTGTGAACCGGCGCCGAGGGATCCGTCTTGCCCATGAAAATGGCGATTTTGCACCGCGGATCGCCCGCTCCGGATGTCCACCACTTCCGGCCGTTGACGACGTACTCGCCGCCGTCCCTGGCGATGCTCGCCTGAATGTTCGTCGCGTCGGACGACGCCACCGCGGGTTCGGTCATCGCGAAGCACGACCGGATCTCACCCGCTAGGAGCGGTTTGAGCCAGCGCTCCTTCTGCTCCGGCGTACCATAGCGCGCCAGCACCTCCATGTTGCCGGTGTCCGGCGCTGAGCAGTTGAAGACCTCGGGCGCCATGTGGCTTCGCCCCATGATCTCGCAGAGCGGAGCGTATTCGAGATTCGTCAGCCCCGCGCCGTGTTCGCTTTCCGGCAGAAACAAGTTCCAGAGCCCCGCGGCGCGAGCCTTCGGCTTGAGCTCTTCGATGACCCTGGTAGGCTGCCACCGGTTACGTTTAATCTCATCATCGTGGCGTTGCTCGTTGGGATAGATGTGCTCGTCCATGAAGGCCTGCAAGCGGCGCTGCAGATCCTTCACTTTGTCGCTGAATTCAAATTTCAATTGGATCTCTTATCTGCCGGTAAAAGCAGGGGCACGCTTCTCGAGAAAGTGCGCGACGCCCTCTTTGAAATCGCTGCTCTGCAAGCTTGCGAGCATTTCGCGCTCGGAGGCTTCGAACGCCTCCGCCAGCGTCTGGAACATCGCGTCGTACACCTGCCGCTTGATCACCCGCAACGAGCGCGGGCTCACATTCGACGCCAGTTCGCGCGCGTTCTCACGCACCTTATCCAAGAAAACGTCCTGGGGAAACACCTGATTCACCAGACCCATGCGCAGCGCTTCGGCCGCGTCAATCGTTCGTGCTGAAAACAACAGATCCAACGCGTTAGCATGCCCCACCAGGCGCGGCAGCATCCACGCCATCCCGTATTCGGCAATCAACCCGCGCCGAGCAAATGTCGTGCTGAAGCGAGCGGTATCCGAAGCCCATCGCAGGTCGCAATACAGCGCGATCACAAGCCCCAGACCGACGATCGGACCGTTGATCGCTGCGATTACGGGCTTTCCGACCGCGGGGAAATATGAGTACTTCTTCTGGAAGTCAGGCCGCACGCCCTCGCGCTGCGCGCCCGCCTGCAGCGCCTGCTTTTCGGCGGCCTCATCAACGCCGCGCGTTGCCACGCTGCTCAGCAGCGACATATCGGCGCCCGCGCAAAATCCCCGGCCCGCGCCCGTCAGCACGATCACGCGCACATTGTCGTCCCGCTCGGCCTCTTCAATCGCCGAACGCACCTCCTGTTCCATGATCGCGGTCCACGCGTTCAATTTGTCCGGACGATTCAAGGTGATGGTCGCGACCCGGTCGGCCACTTCGTAGAGAGTTTCCTGTTTTGGCATGATGGGCGCGATTATATACAATTCGAAACCGTTAGTCGCTCTCGTCTGTAACCGACTATCGGAATACAAAGTTCAGGNNACGAGACTCTGGTACTCGTCCCCTCTCGACTGCGCCAGTGTAAGTTCCGCGGCGAAGAGTGAACGCTGGCCATCCAACACTTCCAGATAAGTGGTGGTGCCGCCTTGGTAGCGCATGTTGGAGAGGCGAACAGACTCTGTCAAATCATTTACGAGCTGTTCCTGGCGGAGCCGGACCTCGTGCAATTTCTGATATCCGATCAAGCCATCGGACACGTCTCCGAAGGCATGCTGAATCGCCTCCTTGTACGAGAGCAGAGCTTGTTGTTCCTGCGATTCAGCGAGATGGAGATTTCCACGAAGTGCGCCCCCCGTGAAAATAGGCTGACTCACTTGCGCCCCGTAGGACCAGATCGCAATTTGGGAACTCATCAAGTTCGAGAAAGCGCTGCTGCGGCCAAATCCTCCGCCTCCTGAACCGGTCAGCGAAATTTGCGGAAAGAACTCGGCCTTGGCGACGCCAATATCGGCATTGGCGGCAACAATTGTTTGCTCCGCTTCGCGAATGTCGGGCCGTCGCTCGAGCAGCGAGGAAGGCAGGCCCGGAGGCACGTCCGGAGGAAGCACTTGCTCGGCCAGCGCGCGGCCGCGCGGTACGCCCCCGGGGTAATTACCCAGGAGGATGCTGATCGCGTCTTCCTCCTGGCCAATCTGCCTCTCCAGGTCCGGGATCTGCGCATTTGCAGTGTCGAGCACCTGCTGAGCCTGCAGCACATCCAACTTTGTCGCGACGCCGTGGCTCAGCCGGAGCGAAGTCAGCTTGACGGAGCCTTCTTGTGTCGTCACCGTGTCTCGCGTGATTTGTAATTCGAGATCGAGCTGCAGGAGCGCGAAATAGTCGCTCGCCACATCGCTCACCAGAGTGAGTGTGACAACATTCTTCGCCTCTTCCGTTGCCATGAGTTGGGCCCGGGCAGCTTCTGTAGCGCGGCGAAGCCGGCCGAAGAAATCCAGCTGAAACGATGCGTCTGCGGCGAGAGACAAAAAATTGAACTTTGTTTGGAAGTTTTGCTCTCTTCCTCCGTTGAAAGTGGCGTTCCCGGATAACTGCGGAAACAAATTTGAACGAGTGATGGCTAGCTGGGCGCGCGCGGCATTGATGCGCTCCGTCGCCAATTGGAGATCGTAGTTTTGTTTCAGAGCCGTGCGGACCAGCTCCTGCAATTGGGGGTCCTGAAACACCTGCCACCATGGGAGATCCGCAAAGGAGGCTGTCTGAGCCTGGACCGGCGAGCTTTCGCCCAGATCACGGTAGGCCGTCGGCGTTTGCACTGCCGGCCGGTGATAGTTCGGGCCGACCATGCAGCCCGCGACTAAACTCGCGGCTAACATTGCGACCGTCAACCGCGCTAGCTTCTTCATAAATTGCTCCGCTTTTCGAACAACAAACGGTCGTCCGCCTCAGTCACCCTCCGCGGGAGCGGGCGTTGTCGGCAACGCTCCTGAAACATGCTCCTCGTCGGCACCCGACCATTTCTCGATCAGGTAAAATATTGCAGGGACAAAGAAAATTCCGATCAGGCTGGCGGCCAGCATTCCGCCGATCACCGTGGTGCCCATGATCTGGCGAGCAACCGACCCGGCACCCGCCGCAGTCCACAGCGGCACGCATCCCAGAATGAACGCGAAAGACGTCATCAAAATCGGCCGGAGACGAAGCCTGGCCCCTTCGAGCGCGGCATTCGCCAGGGACTTTCCTTTTTCGTATTCATCCTTGGCAAACTCGACGATCAAGATCGCGTTCTTGGCGGCCAAGCCGATGAGCATGACCAGTCCGATTTGCGAGTACACATCGGTCTCGATCTGGACCATGTAAGGCGGCAGGAAAACGCCGAGCAGGACCCGGCGCAACCAGAGGACTGCGAAGGCTCCAAAAATCGCCACGGGGGTGCTCAATAGCACGCTGAAGGGCAGCGTCCAGCTTTCATAAAGGGCCGCCAGAACGAGAAAAACGAACAACAGCGAAAGCCCGAAAATCACCGCCGGGGGCACTCCCTCGCGCGCTTTCTGCTCCTGGAACGATATGCCGGAGTAATCGAAACCCATTTCGCGCGGCATGGTTTGCCGAAACACTTCTTCGAGCGCGGCCGTGGCCTGATCCGCGCTGTAACCCGGCGCAGCGCTCCCGTTGATCTGCGCGGAACGATACTCGTTGAAGCGCAAAGTGAATTCCGGGCCGAGGCGCGGCTGTATGGAGGTAAGCGTCGAGAGGGGGACATTTTCTCCCTTGTCGTTACGGACGTAGAACTGCCCGACGTTTTCCGCGTTGGCACGGTCTTCGCCTTCCGCTTCGATGTAAACCTGCCACTGGCGGCCAAAGCGATTGAAATAGTTGATGAAATAGCCGCCCATGAACGCCTGGATCGTCTTGTAGACATCACTTAGGGCCACACCCTGTTTCAGCACTTTGTCGCGGTCCACCTTGACGAACTCTTGCGGGACGCTCGCCAAAAAAGTCGTGCTGAGGCTGGCGATTTCCGGCCGCTTTCGAGCAGCGTCAAGAAAAATGCCCAAGTTTTTGGCGAGGAACTGAATGTCGCCGCCGGAACGGTCCTCGAGGATGAACGTAAACCCGCCCGACGTGCCGACACCCGGAATGGCAGGCGGGGAGAAAGCGAATGCAATTGCCGCGGGCAACTTGCCCAACTGCTGGTTCAGATGTGTTTTCAGCGATTGAAATTGCTCGGCTCGCGTCGTGCGCTCATCCCAGGGTTTGAAGGTCACAAAAAAGGTTGCGTTGTAACTGGTGCGCACATAGCTGAGCAAGCTGAAGCCGACGAAGCCGGTAACAGTTTGGACCCCCGGCGTATTCATCAGGATTTTTTCCACATCAGCCGAGACGGCCGTCGTGCGTTCGAGCGAAGACCCGTTCGGTAACTGCACGTTGACGTAAGCGTACCCTTGATCCTCATCTGGAAGAAAGCTCGACGGCACGCGGCTGGCGAAGAACCCGCCCGCCAGGCCAAAGGCCACGAGCGCCGCGATCACGACGACGGTCTTTCGCAGGAGTGTTCCGCTCCAACGAACGTAGCCCTCGGTCGCGCGCCCGAATGTGCGGTTGAACGAATCGAAAAATCGTCTCAGCAGTCCCCTGCTCTCCCTACGGGGCCGCAGCAGCAGCGCGGCGAGCGCTGGGCTGAGCGTGAGCGCGTTAAACGCGGAAAGCAAAACGGAAATCGCGATCGTCACCGCGAATTGCTGGTAGAGCTTGCCGGTGATTCCGGGAACAAACGCCGTTGGTACAAAGACCGCGGAGAGAACCAGCGCGATGCCGACAACGGGTCCGGAAAGCTCGTCCATCGCTTTCAGCGCCGCGTCCTTCGGCGTCATGCCCTCCTCGATGTGCCGCTGGACACCTTCGACCACGACGATCGCGTCGTCCACCACCAGGCCGATTGCCAGCACCAACCCGAAAAGAGACAGCGTGTTGATCGAAAAACCGAAGGCTGGGAACAGCACGAACGTGCCGACCAGCGAGACTGGCACGGCAAGCAGCGGAATCAGCGTGGCGCGCCAGTCCTGCAAGAACAGGAAGACCACCAGTATTACCAGCGCCAGCGCTATCACCAGCGTTTCCACGATTTCCTTCATGCCTTGCGTGACCGAGCGGGTCGTGTCCAGCGCCACCACGAAATCCAGGTCTTCCGGGAAGCGCTGCTTCAACTCGGCCATCAGCTTCTTGACGCCGGCCGCTGCATCGACCGCGTTCGAGCCCGGCAGTTGGTAAGTCGCGATGACTGCGCTCGGCTTTCCGTTAAGACGTCCGGCGACGCTATAGTCCTGGGAACCCAGCTCGATTCGAGCAACGTCGCGGACCCGTACGACCCCGCCGTCCGGCGTCTCGCGCACCACAATCTGTCCGAATTCCTCCGGCGATACAAGGCGGCCCTGCGCCAAAACCGAATAGGTAAATTCCTGCCCCTTGGGTGCAGGTTCGCCCCCCGCCTTCCCGGCCGGGTTAACGGTGTTTTGCGCTTGAATGGCGCTGACGATCTCCGGCACGGTGATGCCGAGCTTGGCCAGCTGGTCAGGTTTTACCCACAATCGCATAGCGTACTGCCCGGAGCCGAATACCTGAACGTTTCCGATGCCCGGCGACCGCAGGATCGGATCCGCAAGGTTGATGTACGCGTAGTTCGCCAGAAAATTTGCGTCGTACGTTCCATGCGGCGAATAGACCGCGATTAACATCAGCGGTGCGGTGACCGATTTTCGAACCGTGACTCCGTAATTGGTCACGTCCACAGGAAGCTGAGAAGCGGCCAGCGTTTCGCGGCTTTGCGCCAAAATGTAATCCGTGTTCGGATCTGTTTTTTGGTCGAAGTCAACAATCAGCGTGGTGGTCGAGTTGGCCGTGGCGTTCAGCGAATACATGTAGTTCATGTTGTCCACGCCGCTCATCTGCTGTTCGATGGGAGTGGCCACCGCCTGCTCCAGCGTTTGCGCGTCCGCTCCCACGTAGGTCGCCAGAATTTGAATCTCGGGCGGTGCGATGTTGGGAAATTGAGCGACGGGCAGACTCAGTATCGTGAGCGAGCCAACGATCACCAACACGATCGAAATCACCATCGCGACGATGGGGCGATTGATAAAGAACTTTGACATAGGATTACCTTCCTGCTATTTCCGCGGCAAAAGGCTTGGGGTTCACCAGCATTCCCTGACGCACCTTCTGCACTCCCTCGGCCACGACGCGTTCGCCCGGCTTCAGTCCGTCCGCAATAATCCAGTCGGAGCCAACTCGGTCGCCTACTTGGACCGTTTGAATACTCACCTTGTTCTCGCCGTCCACCACCGCCACTTGATAGCCGCCTTGTAGTTCCGATACGGCACGCTGAGGCACAAGCAAGGCGCCTTGTTGAACTTGGGTGGCTGCGCGAACTCTGCCATACCCGCCGGGGCGCAGAATATTCCCGGGATTGGGAAAGAGCGCGGCGATACGAATTGCCCCGGTGCTTTCGTTTACCTGGCGGTCCGCAAAGTAGAATGTGCCCTCATGCGGGTAAGTGGAACCGTCAGCCAAAATCAGTTCGAGCTGCAGACTTTTGTCGGCTGCTTCCCGGGTTGTCTCCGTCGGAAACCGTTTCCGCCATGCGAGATACTCAGGCTCGCTGACGGTGAAATAGACCTTGATGGGATCAACGGTGGAAACGGAAGTCACGGGTCCGCTGCTCGGATTGACCAGGGCGCCCACCTGAAGCTGCGCCTGTCCAGCGATGCCGTCGATGGGCGCAATCAGCCGCGTAAAATCGAGATTGATCTTCGCGGTTTCGAGAGCAGCTTGAGCCGACTGTATTTGAGCCTTGGCCGTCGCGACGGTGGCCTTAGCCGCCAGGTTGTTCTGAACGGCGTTGTCGAGATCCTGCTGGCTGGCGGCTTGCTCCTTCGCCAGCGGCGTGTAACGATCGACATCAAGTTCCGTCCGCCGCTGCACTGCTTCCGTATTAGCAAGCATGGCCGTTGCCTGCTCCAACTGTCCCTGGGCTTGGTCCACCACCGCCTGAAATGGCCGTGGGTCAATTTCGAAAAGTAGCTCGCCCTTCTTGACGAACGCGCCTTCCTGATAGCCTTGCCGCAACAGGTAGCCGGTAACCTGCGCCCGCACGTCGGCATTTACCAGACCGTCCAGCGTGCCGATCCACTCACCAATAATCGGGACATCTTTCTGCTCGACCTGCACAACCTCGACGTCCGGCGAGCCGCCCTGTGGCGCTCCCGAGCGCTTTAGTTGCGTCCCTGCGAAAACCAGGCCTAAGGCGACCAGGCAGACTGCTCCACCTATCAGTAGATTACGTCTCAAAGGGGTGTTCATCTTCGTCTCCAACGCAGAGCCCCTGCGCCAAATCCGATACTAGCATCTCTCTCCGACTGGCTTCGCCGACGCCGAATTTACCGGTTGCAACGCGGCCCTCGAAGATCCGCAAAATTCTAACAGAGATTTCCGGCTCTGACCTGAGAACAGCGCACCGCACTCTGGATCACCCATAAAACAAATCCGACGGGGATTATTCGGCTTCTGGACTCTACATGATCATCGGCTGAAAGTGGGAAGATGAACCAAATCGGTCTGAGGTACAGTCTCTAGCGGATTCCCTGCCTTGCGCCATGCTGCCAGGCCACCAACGATCACAAACGCGTTAAATCCTACCTCCCGCAGCAGATGCGCCACACGGGCGCTGGTCGCTTCGCGCGGTCAAGTGCAATACAGGTAGATGTCTTTATCCCTGGGAAGCGTTTTGATCTCCTCCGACAGGTTATTCGGCTCCAGTCGAATCGAACCTCGAATCCGGGCGGCGCCAGAATCGTAGTAACCGTGGCTGCGCACATCGGCCAACAGAACATTTACCGAATATTGAGTCTGCAGCTTCGCTGCCAGCTCAGCGACCTGTATCCGTGGAACTATGCGGTAAACCCGGTGTTTCCAGTACAGCGAGAAACGATATGCGATGAATGCCATCGCCGCGACAATGACCGCGATCTCCACGACGTGTCCCGCCGCTCGAAATCCACGCGCGATTGTCGCGACGAAATCGCGGAAGACAAATCCTATCCCGCCATACGCGGACGCATAGGCGATGGCGCCGAGAAAGTCCAGCCCCAGAAACTGCGCGAACGGCATTTTCATGCTTCCCGCCAGCGGGGGAGCCATCGAATTAATTCCGGGAATGAACTTGGCGAACACCAAAGTGGCCCGGCCGCGCTTGTAGAACGATTCCGCGGAGCGTAGGACGCACGTTTCCGGATCCACGGAGACCCGGCATAGAAAACCTAACAACCTCCATCCCATGCGGCTTCCCAGGAAGTAGAGCAACGAGTCGCCCATTAGCATCGCCGTCACCACAATCAGCGCTGCCGCCGGCGCACGCATGGCGCCGGATGCCACCGCCGCTCCGGCTGTAACCAGAGCCAGCGCGGCCGGTACCGGAAACCCGAGCGCTTCCGCCAAAACGATCAGAAAAATGAAGACGTATCCGTGATGCACGATCAGCGCAAGGAGGTCATTCATAGCGTTAGGTCAAGAGACTAGCACGCAACTCGTCCACGACAAGACTTCGTCGTCCAGCTGAAATCTCATTTGAAAATCGGCCGTAAGGGCGTGGAAAATATTCGTCGCCTCCCAAACTGGCGGCGAACCAGGAGGGGGCGCCGATGGCGAATACGATGGCTCAGAGCGATAAAAGTATTCAGGCTCGGAACAAGGACTTACTGTGCAAAACAATCCGTTGATTACACTTATTGCGATTTTGATCTAGTGGAGGCGCGGGTGGGAATCGAACGCGCACGGTATTTTGGACGCACCTAGAAAACACGTAAGTTGTTGGTTCCAATCACAATCTGAGAAACGATAGAAAGTTAGCGAACGGCAGAATTGGTAGCCATGCGACAAATTACACTGCAATTTTGGATGGAGAAAATGAAAATCTATCGCCGTCATAATCTTGCCGTCTGCTCAGGGACCTGCGATGACTGTCCTGTTTGGATTCGCGGGAACGCACCTGATGGGACCTATATTGAGAAGTCTTTGCATACGCGAGACTAGGCACGCGCTCAAATATTGCTCAAGACGTGGCTTAAATCGAAACGCGAGCCAAAGCTAGAGATTAGGTTAGACCTTCCTGCCGTTCTAAAGGATGCCCTCAAGCGCAACGATTTAACGCACGAATACGACCACTTATTCAGAAAGATTGACTTCAGCGGCCCAGTTCCTGCAAAGCATCCTGAGTTAGGACCTTGCTGGATTTGGCGTGGGGCGAAAACCGGAAACGGGGTGTATGGCCGAACAGGTCATGAAGGAAAACGAGTTTCCCCTCACCACGTTCTTTATGAACTAGTTCAAGGGCCGATTCCCGAAGGGTTGGAAGCGGACCATCTGTGTGAAGTAGAAGCCTGTTGTCACCCGGCGCATATCGAACCCGTCACCCACACTGAGAACCAACACCGCCGCGCAATGAAAAACCAAAGCGGATTCGTTGCCCGCCATCGTGCCAGAGCCGGAACAACATCCAACATGCAGTCAGCAGGAGACTAACAAGATGATCCGCAAAACCGTCTCTCTCGAAAAGTCGGAATACGATGCGCTACGAAAGATCGCTCGACAGCGAAAGACTTCTCTCTCGGCCCTTGGGCGCGAATGTACTTCACCCTTCGGTAACAATCAATAGGTTTGCCATGCTATCCTGCCGCGCATGATCGTGCCGCAACCCCGCACGAAGCAGCGTCAAAGGAGTTCTATGAAGGGAACCGCTAGTATATTGATTGCCGTAATGCTGATTGGTGCACCTGCTTACTCCCAGACGGTAAGTAAACTGAGGGTGCTTACAGCACCGGGCGTCACCGACACAGCTCAAAAGGACTGGAGCAACACGCTGACAGTGTCCGACAAGACTCTGAAATTGACGTGCCCCAAGTGTTCGCCGATCCAGTCGGTATCGGTTGCCGCCGGTGACATCACATCGCTGAGATACGGACAAAATGCCTACCACCATTGGGTCGCGGGAATCGTTTCCGGTGTGCTCTCTTTAGGGGTGGGATTAATCGTTGGTCTGATGCCTCACCATGAGCATTATTTCTCGATTGATACGAAAGATGGCAAATCACTCGGGATCCAGGCGGATAAGAGCGACTTCAAGCAAATAGCCGGAATGCTGCAAAACTTCGCTGCGCTACCGATCCAAGTGTCAGAGAAAGACGCTCACTACTTGAACGGATTTAATACCCAAGTGACTTCCGAACCAGAGGACAAGAAAGGCCACTAATGTTTACCTGCTGGCTGATGCGGCCGTCGCCACTCGTCCCGCGCCAGATCAAGCTACAAGGGCCCGTGCACCGCTGGGAAGCACTACTGAGTGGTTGAAGTTTCAGGCTTGTAGATTACCGTCAGACGATAATGAAAGATATTCAGGCAGCGGTTGCTTATTCTTCTGCCTTTTGGGGAGTCTTCGTACCCGGGGCAGAATCTGGAAAATTCTTTCTCGGTCAACTTTTCGCGCACCATTATACGGAATTCACCTTCAACATCGTAACCCCCGCTCCGGCAGTCGATATTACTGCACGGGATAATGCTGAGCGTAAGTGGTCGCGGGCTACCAAAGGACTCGCTAGGTACATGTCCGAACCTGTCCACACCTTTGCCGAACTCGTGTGTCGCGATTGTTGCACCTTTGACCGTTGGCGGGAACTTAGGTTTTGATCTGTCCATCGGGCTGGCCTACTTCGCGCGTTCGCGGTCAAAGATCGCCTTTGGTTCGCGCTTAAACTCTCGACTGGCTGCGGTGCTTGGCAACGTGACGCCAACTTTCTTGGCGATGGCAGTGAACGTGAGCCCGGAGTATTCGAAACTGTAATCCGAGAACTGCGCGCAGAGTTGGAAAACGGGGCGAGCGGCCTAACCCGTCTCGGTCCAGCGCAACTGCGGAAACGATTCCTTAGGATTGACGGCGTAGCAATGCTTGCGAGCAAGTGCTTCAGCCTTTTGCTTCGCGTCCTCGATGTCTTCGGCCCAGTCGCGCTCCTTAAACCACTTCTGACGCTTTACATCGAAGACGCCCGCTGCTGGCCCAACCCCAGTGTGTGTCGCCATGAGTACGAGATGGATGTTGTCGCCGATTGTGACCTCGGCACGAAAGCCCTGGCCCAGTCTTGGAAAAGCTGGCGTTGCCATTTCGGCTCTCCTCCTTGCGGCGGATTCTACCACGGTCAATTAATCACGGAAGCAGCATGAATTGCGGGGCGAGCGGGCCTAGTGTGTTGTCCCGTAAGTTCCTTCGGTGCGCGTAACGCAACAAGTGGAATCCCTGCAAATGATTGGCAGAGACGAGTTAGCCCAATTATTTTCGGGACACTACACTAGTACCCACTTTACCGGTTAGCGCGTTAATCAGGACTT
>PMUS01000115.1 GCA_003166795.1 Acidobacteriota bacterium
TGCAGGAGTACGCACTCACAACTTCAAACGTGGCTACGGCGACTTTCAGCAAGCTCTTCTCCTGCACTGCCGACGGCGCCATCTACACTCAGCCTCTATGGGTTGCAAATTTGACCATCAGCGGTGTGAAGCACAACGTCGTCTTCGTCGCCACGGAACACGACAGCCTGTTTGCTTTCGACGCCGATTCGAAACCCTGCGTCCAGCTCTGGACTGTCAGCCTGATCGACACCAATCACGGCGCAACCTCGGGCGAGGTTACCGTGCCTTCCGGTCCAACCGGGTTCAAAGTCGGCAGCGGCCATGGCGATATTCAGCCCGAAGTTGGAGTGACCGGGACCCCTGTGATCGACCCGTCCACCAACACTCTTTACGTGGTATCGAAATCCATGAATTCCGCTGGAACGTCCTTTTTCCAGCGTCTCCACGCCATCGACATCACCTCAGGGAACGAGAAATTCGAAGGCCCGGCAAATATCACTTCCAGCATCACTTTCCCAGGCACAGGTGATGGCGGTTCAACAGTCATTTTCAATGCCCTGCAGGAGAATCAGCGCTCGGGACTCGCGCTTGTGAACGGCGTGGTCTACGTTGTGTGGGCTTCCCACGAGGACGTTGCTCCTTATTATGGCTGGGTTATAGGATTCAATGCATCAACCCTGGCGGTCACAAACATTCTGAATGTGTCTCCCAATGTGCAATATGGAGGCATTTGGATGGGCGGCGGCGCGCCCGCGGCGGACGCCAATAGTAACCTTTATCTCATCACCGGTAATGCCGCGTTCGACGCAACGAACGGAAGCGGCCCTACAAACGACTACGGAGATTCTTTCCTTCAGTTGTCGAGTGGCTTGGGCGTCACTTCGTATTTCGCTCCATCCGATCAGGCTACCGACGACGCTGATGACCATGACTTCGGGGCGGGCGGTGCTGCCGTGGTTCTGAATCTGACGTCGGGCACGTTGAAACATCTCGTCATTGGAGGCGGCAAAGATGGCACTCTCTACCTTTTGAATGGTGACAGCATGGGAGGGTTGGGGGACTCCAATTCCCGGCAGAACTTCAACATTGGCCACGGGGACTTCTCCACCGGCGCCTTCTGGAACAATAATTTCTACATTGCAGGAATCAATGGCGCTCTGGTTTCCTACTCTTTCAACACCTCCACAAATCTGTTCAACACTTCCATTGCGTCTCAATCTTCAACGAGCTACGGTTTCCCAGGCGCTACACCGTCTGTATCTTCTACCGGCTCAAGCAACGCAATCGTCTGGGCGTTAAACAATTCCAGCTATTGCACCACTCAGTCCAAGTCTTGCGGACCAGCCGTTCTTCATGCCTATGATGCCACGACGCTCACTTCGGATCTGTGGAACAGCACGCTGGTCACCACGGATGCCGCCGGAAACGCCGTCAAGTTCAACGTCCCCACCGTCGCGAACGGCAAGGTGTACGTCGGAACCCGTGGCAACAACACCGGTGGTGCTTTTGGTTCTACTAGTGTTTCGGGCGAACTAGATGTCTACGGTCTGACGGCGCAGTAGAAATTATTGGCCGGCAACCTCTGCGGCTTATAAACCGGAAGCACTACGGCAGGACTCACTATTAATCGGCACAGCCCTCTGAAGGGCAAGAAGCCCGACCTTCGTACCGGGATTCTTTTTTATTCTGCGTAACCTCGCGGATGTTTCTGCCGCCACTCCCACTGTGAACGCAGAATCGAAGACAGATCCGACATGGCCGGCTTCCAACCCAGCACGGTTTCAGCCTTCCGTGCATCCGCAACCAGCCGCGCGGGATCGCCTGGCCGCGGCGCCTCGTTCCGGATCGGGATCGGACGTCCCGTCACTTGCCTGCCGCATTCGATCACCTCGAGCACCGAATATCCGTGCCCGGTTCCGAGGTTGAGAAAATCGGATCGGCCGCCCTTGCGAAGATACTCGAGAGCCCGGATGTGCGCCTCGGCGAGATCGGACACATGCACGTAATCGCGGATCGGCGTCCCATCCGGAGTGGGATAGTTGTTTCCAAAAACGGAGAGCTCCCGCCTTTCCCCCATTGCAGCGGCCAGTACGTTTGGCACCAGATGAGATTCCGGCTCGTGGAACTCGCCCTGATCCTCGGTTGCGCCAGCCGCGTTGAAATAGCGCAGCGCGACGAACTTGAGCGCGTACGATCGATCGTAGCTGTCCAGCAAACGTTCCATCAGAAGTTTCGACCAACCGTACGGATTCACCGGCCATTGCGGGCACGACTCCGGAATCGGAACCTGCTTCGGCTCGCCGTACGTGGCGCAGGTTGACGAAAAGACCACGCGCTTTACGCCCGCGTTCACCAGCGCGCCCATCAAAGCAACACCCTGCTCGACGTTGTTCTCGAAGTACTTCGCCGGCTCCGCAACCGACTCGCCTACGTAGGCGAGCGCCGCAAAGTGAACGCAAGCCTCGATCTTGTGTTCGGCGGCTATGCGCTCGATGAGCGCGCGGTCGCCAATACGCCCGCGATAGAACGGCACGGCTTGATTCACGGCGGACCGATGGCCGCGCACGAGGTCGTCGAGCACCACCACCGGCTCGCCCTTGGCTCGCAGCCTTTCCACGGTCACACTGCCGATGTAACCTGCTCCACCCGTTACGAGAATTGCCATCCCGCTCCTTCAGTTCTGATCAGTGCGCTGATAAATGATCGTTGTAAGAGTGCCGCGCCCATCCCAGGTAATGCGGATTCGCGCGATTCGCGTCGTCGAGTTTCTTCAGCATCTCCGGAAGCATCTCGTCATAATCTGGCGTGCGCAGTGCGATCACCATTTTAGCCATATTCCGGTCGCCCAATCCGTCGAATGCCATATCGAGGAATTTCTGACTGGCGCNNCCCTTGAGAAGTTTGTTCTGGATGTCCGCGTTCACCGTCATCCCGGCCGGCTCCGCGACCGCGCGTACGGCGCGAAATGCCTCGGCGAGGCCCGGCACGAATCGAAGGTTTCCCGGGCCTTTGTTTTCCGGCCGCTGTTGCGGTTCGATGTCCAGATGAATCCCGTCGAACCGATCCGCCGGATGGCTTTGGTTGAATTGCATGATTACCTGGACGTGACTCAGGAGCGTATCTCTGTGTTTGCCCGGCTCGTCTGCGTCTGTGCTCGATAACAGGGCTTCCACGCGAATGTTCGAGCGATGGACCAAGGCGATCAGGCGGGCAAGCTGGCGTTCCTCGTCTGCCTCGCTGCGCGCGGACACGGACACATAGATTTCGTTGATGCCCTCGGACTTACAGAATTCCAACAAGTCCTCGGCGCCGCGCGGCGCTTCGAGCAGGGTCGGGCTCTTCCAGACCCACAGGCCATGAACTTCGCCGGAAGCCGCTGCCACGAGTGCGGGGAGAGGGAACGTGCCGAGAAGGACCGCGCAGAATACCCAGGCGGAAGCGAAGCGGATGTGCTTACCGGCAGCAGGAGTCGCTCGGAACATTTTCGTGTAAAGATACCGTAGTTTCCCTTTTGGCATCCTCGGATGCCATTGGCGCCAACATAGCCTGAAATTGCCTTCAAGTTCCAGTCCGCTTTTGTCATGAACCAATTGTAATTTGGGGTCCGATTGCTGACGCCACCCTCTTGCTTCTGACATGTTCGGGAGCCGGGTGCGATCAGGCGGGCCACTGCCACTGCTCGATCCGGGGGGCAACTCCCTCGACAGCGAAAGCGGCGGTGTATCCGACGGGAGCGGATAAATCGGCGAGCGACCATCGTTGGGTTTTGTTCGGGTCGTCTCCAACGCTAAAAACCGACGCCGGCTGGGCCGGAGGGAAAGCCACGTCGAAACTCCGCAGGTCCAAGGAAAAGCCCTCCCCACTCGCGAATTCCACGGAAGGGACGTTGGCCTGGATGCGATTAGGCAAGCGGCAAATGCTCCTTTTGCCTTGCATCCGAACCGTGCGATGCACCGTGGAACGAATCGAGGCACGATTTGAGATGTTCGGCGAGAATGGGAAGGTTTTCAGCCAGGGAGATGCAGCCGAGGTGGTCTCCGGGAATTGAGTGAGAATCAACCTTTTGCGCCAAGCTGCGCCAACCCATGGCGGGATCATCGGTCGGATGTTTTTCGCCCTCCGCGCGGAAAATCGTAACGCGGCCTGCATATGGTCGTGGAACGTAGCCGTAAACGAGACGGCGATAATGTGTGCTCACTTCTTCTTCCCCCCACCCATCCGAGGAAGCAGCGATGTCTTGAGAATGCGAGGATGC
>PMUS01000028.1 GCA_003166795.1 Acidobacteriota bacterium
AGCGTGACGGTGAGCGCGACCAACACCGGGGGCACGGGCAGCGCGCCCCTGACGTTAACTATCAGCAGCGGCACCGGGGTCCTGGCTTCTCACACGATTCAGATTTCCAATAATGCCGACGATGGTTACGACAACAGTGAAGACGGTAGTGGGTGGAATAGCACTCCGCAGTTCGGTGGAGCAGATCTGGTGGGGAGTTGGGGTGGTCTGACGACTGCCTGGGTTACTGGCTACCGATTTCCAGCTGTCGGCGCCAGTTCAGGCGATACGATCCAATCCGCATACCTGCAACTGGTGAGCAGCGACAGTTTTGCAACCAGCGATGCTTGCGCATTAGCGCCCTGCCCCAGCAGCAACTACACTTTCCGCGTATACGGAGTTGGTCAGGACGACGGGCCCGCTTTCAGTGGAACGGCAGGTAACACTCCGCTGGACGTGCCTTATACCTCTTCCTACACTGATTACACTACGACGGGGCCGGGTGATGATCATGGCAGCTGCCAAGGGCAAAACAACGGACAAAACACCTGCACGCACACCATAGATGTTACGAATATAGTGAACGAAATCACTTCACGACCAGGGTGGACGAATACATCTGCTATGCGGTTTGTCATGTTGAGCACGGATAGCACTGCACCGAATGTTTATGCGGGCTATGAGGATTACGCCGCTAACGCCAGCAGAGCCGCCACGCTCGTCGTGAATCCTCCGTTGCCGACGATTGTGTCTTCGGGCGGATGGGGGACAGCGCCATCGTCAAATGGCTATCCAACGACGTACAATCTGGGACCGTTTGTCTACCCTGGCGCCTCAACGCTGCTGCTGTTCCTGGGAGACTATTACAACTACCTCAGCGAGCCGATACCTCAACCAACTGTATCGGATAGCTGCGGGAACACCTGGAGCATTTTGGCAGGCCCCACGAACTGGGCGGGTATTTCCTATGACATGAGGAGCACCGTCTACTACGTCCAGAATCCGGCGTCATGCCCTGCCGGCGCTACTGTCACGGTCGCAACTGGCGTTCAGGAGCCGATATTTTTGCATTTCGTAGCCGTCGCGGGAGCAAACACGGCGACTCCACCCACCGTTTCAGCGATTACCAGCCCGAGTCCCGGCACGTACACGACGAGCGCCAGCTCCAACTCGATCACGCTCACTAAGTCCGGGCTGCTCGTGAGTTGGGTGTTCGGTGACTCTGACGCCGACCACGTGTTCACACCGCAGGCGGGCTTTATTACGGATTTAAATTCGACACCAAATTATCTGACTGCGGTATTCGAAAACGTGTCGTCGGCCGGTTCCTACCAAAGCCAGTTTTCGATTTCACCAACATCGGACGGATGGCAAGTGGTGATCGTCGGATTGCAGGCGCCGTAGCGCATAGAATCCGCTCGTCGTTGGCAGTTGGAAGAGGCATACCAGAGACGCGAACCTTTTGGGGGTCGTCGTCTTCGCTGACCTGCAAGTGGAATCAACGTGTCAGGTCAGGGCGTTACTCGAGGATGGCCGCGACCAAGGATCGATCTCA
Organism: Acidobacteriota bacterium; assembly: GCA_003166795.1. Taxonomy (GTDB): domain Bacteria; phylum Acidobacteriota; class Terriglobia; order Acidiferrales; family UBA7541; genus Palsa-295. Next base: position 1,535 of record PMUS01000028.1, read on the forward strand.
GGGGATGTAGGTCGAAAACGTGTAGTCCTGGGCTTGTTGCGGTGTGTGGCAGACGAAGCAAGCTTGGATAGCATGGGCGGCGTCGGGGACGAGCGGTTTCGACGGGTCGCCTCCGGCCCACACTTGGAATCCCCATCCGCCGGTCGTCGCGTACTTCTTCGCATCTTTCACCATCACCGTCACCGCTTTCTTGCTGCCCTCGACGTAAGAACCATCTTTCACCGAAAAGTCGTGAACGTCATCCGCGAAAACGGTTCCGTCAGGATACGGAAACGGGCCTCCCATTTTCAGCGTCGGCAACCCCTTCGCATTCACGTAAATAATGTGCATGCCGCCGATTTGCGCGGAAATCGGGCTGTCCTTGGTCACGATCATGGAGTTCACCACAAACCAATCCCGGAATCCATTTGGAAACGGAACGTCATCGCCCGCAGATATCGTGGGAACAGCGCCCAACGACATCAAAATTCCCGCGAAGCCGAGAATCCCTATGAGTCTGCGCAGCATGAGTGCTCCTCCGGGGCTTAGATTGCGAAAAGCGAAAATAACACTCGGTCGCTTCTCAGTCAATTTGAGAGGTTGCGGATCAAACGTGGAAGAATGCCTCGGGAAATTGTTGCTACTCCCACCGAAACACCTTCGCCGAGACCACCGTGCAGACCAAGAACACGACGGCCAGCGCCGCGACGTCGCGCGCGTGCGCCGACCACGGGTCGCCCTTCCAGATTCCTGCGAGCAACGACACCGCGTAGGTCAGCGGCACAACTCTCGCCACCGCGTGGAGCGCCGGCGGCAGGAATTCAACGGGCACGAANNGTGCTGATCAGCAGCGCAATCGTGAACGAGAAAAATGGAACGTGAAAGCCGACGGGATAGTAGCGCTTGCCCGCCAGGACCATCAAGGCCAGCGTGGCCGCGGTGAGCAGCAGCTTGACGATCACGTGAGCGCTGAGGATCGTCTGGGGGCGCAGCGGAGTGGCACGGAGTCGTTTGAGGATTCCCCCTTCGCGGTAGATCGAGATGATCGTCACGAGCGACAGGACCGCGTTGACGGAGATCAGGACCGATGCGAAGACCGGCAGACCGACGCCGATAAAACTGCTGGAGGCAAGTGAGGTCGGTGAGAGGGTGCGGCCGACTACTCGACCTATTACGAGGAACACCAGAACGGGAATAGCAATCGTCCCGATCGCCCCCAGCGGCTCGCGCAGGAATATCTTGATTTCGATCCAAGTCAGTTTCCAGAGCCCACGAAGCATCGTTATCCAGCCTAGTCGCGAATCGAATGACCGGTCAGCTTGAGAAAAACGTCCTCAAGGTTGGGGAGAATCGTGCGGAAATCCGTGACCCGAATCCGATTCTCGGAGAGACAATGAATCACTTCGGTCACGAAGTCATCGCCCCGGCCGCGAATCGTGAACTGCGAGTCGCTGCAGGTCACCGTCTCGACTCGCGGGATTGCTCGGAAGCGCTCCAGGGCGGTTGGGTCGTCCGTGCTGAGGATCACGGTACGCTCCGGGCAGTGCCTGTTAACGAGATTCCCGGGCTTGTCCATATCTATGATCCTGCCGTGCTCCATGATCGCTACGCGGTCGCACAACCGTTCGGCCTCTTCCATGAGATGAGTGGTCAAAAAGACCGTCTTGCCGCGCTCGCGGATGCCGCGCACAAGGTCCCAGATCGTCCGCCGCGACTGCGGGTCAAGGCCCGTGGTCAGCTCGTCGAGAAACACGACCTCCGGATCGTTGATCAGCGCAAGGGCGATAAACAGCCGCTGCTTCTGGCCTCCGGAGAGGTTCATAAACCAGGTGTCCCGCTTGTCGGCGAGTCCGAGCTGTTCGAGCAACTGTTCGCCGTCAATCGCCTTCTTTTGGTAAAGCGAACACCAGAGATCCACGGCCTCCCATACTTTTATTCGCTTCTGCAGTTGCGCCTGCTGGAGTTGAACTCCAATCCGGTCTTGCAGTTTGTACACGTCCTTGAACGGATCAAGACCCAGCACCGAGATGGCGCCGGCATCGGGCGTACGCAGGCCCTCGATGCACTCCATCGTGGTGGTCTTTCCCGCGCCGTTGGGCCCGATTAAACCAAAGATCTCGCCGTCATAGACCTCGAACGATACCTCGGCGACGGCTACCGTGGAGGCGTAGGTCTTGCGAACTTTGGAAACTTCAATGACTGGACGCATGATGGTTTGCGAATCGCAGGTTCGCTGAGCCGGACCGAGAGTTTATATCATGGACTCAGGCCAACTCATGAAGAGCCGGATTACCGGAGATCTGGTTTTCTTGTGATCTACGCGTCCGGTTAGCTTACTCAGCCATCAGGTCCATTAGCAGGCGGACACGGTGCGTGATTTGTTGTGGCGGGAGGCAGTTCCGTCTCAGGATTTCTTTTTGCCGAGGCGTTTCATCGTGCCGTGGCGCAACTTGCCAAATGTGCGGTTCAGGAAATTATCGCGCGTGAGGAAAGGCAACACGGGAGAACGGCGCTTCTCCACCTTGCTGCGCGCGCGTTGCAATCGCTTATCGTCACCGAACAATTCCAGGGCCGCGTCCAGCGTATCGAGCGCCTTTTCCCGCCGGCCCGCAAGCGCGTAAACTTCCGCCAGGTTCATATGGAACTGGCATTCGCTCCGTCTGAGCTGCACCGCTATTTCGCAGAGCTCGGCGGCTTGATCCCATTCGCGTTCGGCGCGCGCGATGGACAACCCGAGAAAGGAAAGGTAGAAGGGGTTGTTCTTATCGGATTCAAACGCGGTCCGCATGTGACCAAGGGCTCTCTCCGAGTATCCATTCTTGAGCGCCTTGAGACCTTGTTTGAATTCCTCAACGAGATCGCGTTCGGCTGTGGGCATTGTGTTCTCCGCTCGCAATCCGACATTCCTTGGAAATTTCAGGCAGGAAATGCTGGACGGCTTATCTACTCTAGAGGGTCTTCCACCGGGACGTCTACTGGCCACTAGGCCAGTAATGGCCAACTGAGCAGCCCCCTGGAGGGAAGCGCGCCTTCGTTTGCTTGGCTTCGGTCGCAACGTGACACGCGCAACCCATGCCAGGAACGGTCTCCCGACGGCAATACTCTCGGTGTGGGCCGCAACCACTCCGAATCCGACATAGTCCTTCTGCGCCAAACGGGCCCGGCGCCGCAATAACGCCGGGCCCTTGAGCAGTGCTTATGTGACTTGGTTGCCCAGACCGCAATTGCATGTCTGGTTCTGTTTCGAACAGGAACCACCGCGGAGAGATCGGCGGAGGAGCCGACGCGGTCTTAACAAAACGACCCGCGCGGGACACACAACGTTATTTGAGTAAAATTTCTTGCATCAGCTCGTCGCTGATAAGTTCGCGATATTCTTCGCGCGAATCACCGACCTGCTGAGCCTTCTGTTTGCCGCCCATGATCTTGTCACGAACCGCCTCTCCCTTTGCGGCGAGGCCATCCATGGCCGCGTGGTTCTTGTACTGGACGGCGAGGCAAACATCCCAATCCTGGGGACCATTCTTCGTTTCCTTGAAGAAAAACTTGTAATCCAAGATCATTCCCTCGCGCTTCTCTTCCTCGAGAAGCGGCTTGCTGACCTGCTGCAAGCTGGTGAGATACTCGTCCATGTGAGTGGGCTTTACGCGAACCAGTTGGACGCGCCAGACCGGGCCCTCCGAGTAATGTTCCTGGGCGAAGACCGCGGGAGAGAGCAAAAGGAAAGCGATAGCAAGGCCGGATAACTTTTTCATAGTGATCTCCTGAACAAGAATTTGCGGGCTTTGAGCCCTCGAGCGACGGAAAAGGTACCCCTTCCGACCTGTGGATGCAATCGTAACGGCGGGTTGCCGGTGATTACTCAGAATGTCAGCTGGAAAGTCCTGCTGCGTAGGGTCCGTTCCGGAGGTGAGCTCCCCACCTTTTGCCGATCGTCTCTTACCTCGACGCAACACAAAAATATTTTGTACAAACGATTCGATTTTGGATTAACCTCGAATTGCCATGCGGACGACCGGAAGGCAACCCGGGATCCCCGTCAACGGTGGGCTTGTTACCCGCCACATGGGATGTGCGCGCGTCTCCGGCTCCGTTGTTCTCCCCATGCTTGCGCGAGTTCTGCTCTGCGCCCTCGGCGTAGCTGTTTGGATAAGCCCATTGCAAGCGCAGAAGGGGCATGGGAGCCAGCCGCCCCCGGGCCCTGTCTCTCCTCTGAACCCATCTTCAGGAAATGGGGCTCAGCCGATCGATCCCGCCAACTCGACGGGTCTCGGAGTCGATCCGCTCCTTCAGCCCAACCTTCCTCCGGTAGACACGTCGGAAATGATCAACGCGGAAGCCTGCGATTCCTGGACCGATTCTGGAGTACGAAGTCCGACCATCAGCACCGCCAGATTGGCGGTCCCGGGCAAGGCGAGCAGCGAATATCAAAAGGGCTGCGGGGCGTATAAGGACCAAAAACTACCGCAGGCCGAAGAACACATTCGAAAGGCGATCACCGTCTATCCGGACTATGCCGCCGCGTGGGTGTTGCTTGGCCAGGTCCTTAATGCGCAGAACAAAAGGGACAAGGCTCGGGAGGCTTGTTCCCGGGGCTCCAACGTCGATCCGAAATATGTGGCGCCGTACTTGTGTTTAGCCGAATTTGCCGCGATCGAGAGCGATTGGGAACAAGTTGAGAGGTTATCCGAACGCGCCCTGGCGCTGGACCCAGTTAACAACGTGTATTCCCTTTATTACGCTGCTTACGCGAGCGCCCATCTCCGCCAGTTCCAAGAAGCCGAATCAAGCGCCCTCGCAGCGATCCAACTCGACGTGGCTCATCATATGCCGCAGCTCTACCTCCTGCTGGCCAATGTCTACGCCGGGAAGGGCGACACCGCGTCCGAGATTTCAGAGTTACGTCAGTATCTGAAATTCGCTCCGAAGTCCCCTGGCGCGGCTACAGCGACGGCCACGCTCGCCCAGCTCGATACAAAGCCTGCGAAGTAGCGCCAATCCATTCAAGACTTCAGGATTTTGGAAGGAGTGCTCTGCCTACAAAACTTCGGAGTGAGTCCAAATCATGGGGAAGTCGTTAACACGTGTAGGTTCCGATGGTGGACCAAAATAGGGAGGCAAAAGAGTATCGCGCCGCCCGGGCAGACGATGCCCGGCACAGCGCGATTTCCTGTTTGCGCAAAAGTCTGCTTCAGGCTCTTTTCAGCAGGCGAGTAATCCCAACCAGAATCACCGCGCCTACAAATGCCACGATGATGGAACCGATCATGCCGCCGGCGGGCCAGATGCCCAAAAGCCCGAAGATCCAGCCCCCCAGAACGCCGCCGAGGATGCCGAGAATAATGTCTACCAAGACTCCGTAGCCGCCGCCTCTCATGACCTGGCCCGCGAGCCAGCCTGCGATCAGCCCAACAACAATCCAAGCGATGAATCCCATGGAGATCCTCCTTGTCTCCGCCTGAAGCCGGACTCCATGTTTGGAGACTCCGGCCGGCCGAGAATGTACATCCGTCCCCGTCAACCTGCAATGTTCCCGTCAGCCTCTGATATCGTAAAACTGGTCCCGCGGAACCGCTGCGTTTTAGTGAGATTCCGGATCTGCCGGTTTTGATTTCGGCTCAGTCGTCTTTTCGGGCTTTGGCGCCGGTTCCGGTTTGGCCGCAGCCTTCGGAGCGCTTTCCGTGCGGGCAGGAGCAGCCTTGGGTTCTGGCGCCGGGGCCGGGTTTGTGTGCTCCGGCTTGGCCTTGACGTCAGCGCGCGGCTCCTCGGGTTTTGCTGCCGGCTGAACGGGGCGTGCCGAGTCGCGCATCGGTTGGGCAGGAGTCACATGCTCGGGCGTGGCCGGGGTGGTTCGGACCGGCTTATCCTCAACTGCCTTGGTCTCAGTTTCAGGAGTCGCAGCGGCGCCGTTCCCGGTCGCTTTGTTCTCTACCGCTTTGTTCTCGGGCGCCTTGTTGTCAGCCGGGACCCCGCGGGCAGCTACCACGCCATTACCGGAAAACTCTCCGGGTTTCGACGTTGCCGCGATCGCCGGACGCCCGTGATTGACGGACGCCAACATTTCATGGTTCTGACTGGCCGCTTGTCGCTGGCTTGATTGTGCGGCAGTGGGCGCGGTATGTTGCGCGTGAGCAGCGGATTCTTCCGCAGCGGTAGGCCGTGCCGTGATTCCACCGGATCCGCCGTTATAACTGACGTAGTTTGTCGTGTTAATGACTACGGTCTTGTTGTATGTGTTGTGAAAGTTCCCGCCACCGACATTGTTCACGTATGTGTTGTAGCTGAACTGATTGTTACGCCAGTAGCCGCCCTCATAGCCGACCCCGCCGTAGCCGAAGCCATAGTTGACGCCGCCGTAGAAGCCGACCTCGGAACCCCAATAGCCCTGATTCCACGCATACCCGCCATCGCCCCAACCCCAATAACCCGGGGTCCACAGGTAGCCCACAGTGGGTGGCTCGACCCAAGTGCCGGGCACCCAGAAGTAGCCCTGGTCGCTATAGCCCCAGTAACCGGGCGTCCAGAGATAACCTTCCTGAGGACAAACCGGTTGCGTGTATACGACCAATTCCGGCGGCGCGATCGTGATGGAGACGCCGATCTGGGCGAAAGACTTGGCCGGTACGGCCAGCATTACAAACAGGAGCGCCAGAAAACAAATCGAGCGGAGAGTGCGCATCTTCATTACCTTGCCTGATCATCCTTCGCTTGCCCGGTCCAGCTTTACTGCTGCGGGTTGCGCGGATTGAATGGCTACGAAACTCGCCAAGGATGACGCAGGCGCTTTGCCTAAGTCTGTTCAATAAGAGTCACTTCCGCACATTTCCCCTACTCCGGGTCCGCTGGAATTCGTTCGCGCGCCGGTTTGTGATACGATCCGAAATTAGAGAGTTCTTCCGGGAGTCACGTTCTTGGCGCATATTTCCCGCAGAGACTTGAAAAAGGATGAGGTGCGCGAAACCTTCGCGCACGGCGCCGAGGCCGTCCTATCGCATCAGCAGCTGACCCTGTACCTCTTGATCGCCGTGGTTGTGGTGGGAGTAGGCGTATTTGGCTGGCGCACGTACACGGAACGCCAGACGGTGAAGGCGTTCGCGGCCTACGATAGCGCGATGACGATTTTCCAGGCGCCCGTCGGCGCCCCGGCTGCGCCAGGCGAAGTATCCTATACAGACGCGAACAAGAAATTCACGGAAGCGGAGCAGAAATTCTCCGAGGTTGCGTCGAAATATCCGCACACGCGCGCGAGTGAACTGGCGCGCTATTACGCCGCCCTCAGTTACGAAAAACTCGACAAGAACGCGGAGGCCAGGGGATTGCTCCAGGGTCTTACGAACAGCAGCGACGACGAAGTAGCGGCCTTGGCGCGGTTCGAGCTTGCGAGCCTGGATGACCGCATGGGGCAGGGCGACGAGGCCGCAAAGCTCTACCAGGAGCTGATCGCGAAGCCCACGCTGCTGGTGCCGAAGCCGGTCGTGATGCTGGCGCTCGCGCAGCACTACGGCGAGAAGAATCCCACCGAAGCAGCCAAGCTCTACGGGCAAATCAAGTCCGACTATCCCGATACGCCGATCGCGGAACGAGCGGATCAGGCGCTGTCGCTGCTGCCCGGCAAGTCCTGATCCATTCTAAATTTCGCCATTTTCAGCGCTGCGCTTTTCGGGCGCCTCGAGCGCTGAGCCGTTGCTTCTTCGGGGGCTTCGGCGCGGCGAGAAGGTAACTTCCCTTGGTAAGCTCGCGGATTTCTTTCCAGTTCAATCGAGCCGCGTAAACCCGCAAAGTGACCCATCCGTGCTGGCCGATATACGGCGTGCGAAAGAAGCGCGGGTCGTCCAGGAAAATTCCTTGCAGCAGCTTTCCCACATTCACGCAGATGCCGAGCTCGCCTTTGTATTCCTCGAGCACGGCGAATATCTTTCCGCCTCGTACCCTGAATGTCGGATGCCCGAAGCTGACGGTCTCTTCCGCTTCCGGCAGACGGAGGCAGACTTTTCGCAGCTTTTTCAGGATCTCCGCTTCGGAAATCATGGTGCGATCATATCAGCGTCATCGGTTGGGCGGCGACCCTAGTGAAAGAGCTCCGAGTCCAGGGCTAAAGCCCCACGCTTCCACCGCAGCATATCGTGCGGCTGAAGCAGCACGCTTCCACCGTAGCGGTTGATGATGCCGATACACTAGAATGGCAGCGATGCCGCTCGAATCCTACGCCATGGACGTCCGGCGGTCGCGCGGACGCCGTTACCCGGAAGCGCAACATCCCTACCGCAATGACTACGCGCGCGACCGCGACCGCGTGGTCCATTCACGCGCGTTCCGGCGTCTCGAGGCGAAGACCCAGGTTTTCACCGTGCGCTTCTCCGACCATTTTCGCAACCGGCTGACGCACACGCTGGAAGTGGCGCAGATCGCGCGCACGGTGGCGGGCGCGCTGCGGATCAATACCGATCTCGCCGAAGCCCTCGCGCTCGTTCACGACATCGGCCATCCGCCTTTTGGGCACGCAGGAGAACGCCAGCTCGACGCGCGCATGCGCGAGCATGGCGACCGCTTCGATCACAATCTTCACGCGCTGCGAATTGTCGAGCAGTTCGAACAGCGCTACCTGGATTTCCCGGGACTCAACCTCACGTTCGAGGTGCGCGAAGGCATCGTCAAGCATTCGCACGATTACCCGGAGGCGGAATTTCCGGCGCTCGCCGAATATCTGCTCGGAGAACGTCCACCGCTCGAAGCGCAGATCATTGACTTGGTGGACGAAATTGCCTACAACACGGCGGATCTCGATGACGCGTTCGAAGCGCACATTCTCGATTTCGATCAACTCCGCGCGGAAGTGCCGGTATTCGCCAAGGCCTATGAAGACGTAGAGCGGCGACATCCGGAGGGTCTGCGGAAACTGAAATTCAACGAGGCGCTCAAGCATATCCTCGACCGTCTGGTGACCGACCTGATTGAGAACACTCGCCGGCAAGTGGAGGCAAGCGGAGTGGAAACCGCAGAGGACGTGCGCCGCCAGGAAAAGAGACTCGTAGGATTTTCCGCCGCCGCGGCCGGGGAAGACGCCAGTCTGAAGCGGTTTCTCAATTCGCGCGTTTATTCGCATCCCGCGATCGCGGAAGAGCGCGGCCGGTCCGTGGCCGCCCTTGACGCCTTGTTCCATTTCTTTCTCGATCACCCCGAGAGTATGCCAAAACACTATGCGGACCTGGCGCAAAGCGAGCCCCGCCATCGCATCGTCTGCGATTACATCGCGGGGATGACGGATCATTTTCTGCTGCGACAGTGCCACGAGCTGCTGGGAGCGCCTGCAACGGAGCAGAGTTGAAGCCTGAGCTTCGCTGTCCGTTGGGTGTCAGCCGGGACACCTTTGCAGGTGGCTTCCTTGACAAGGGAAGCAACAGACTTATAATGGCTTTGCGCTTCGAAAAACGCGGGGAAATTCAATGTTTCTGGATGTAAACGAACTCGCCGTCCGAAAAACCCGCATCCGGAAGAGCTACGCTCCGGGGACGCTAGACTTCCATTCGGGCGAATTCCGCCAGGTTGAACCGCTGGAAGTGCGTGCAACGGCTGAGCTTGTGGAGGGCCAGATCCGCATCTGCGGAAACCTGCACACGAGGGTAGAGCTGGTGTGCGCCCGCTGCCTGGACACCGTGATTGAAGAAATCAGCCGCGATTTCGACCTATTTTACCGTCCCATGACTTCCATGTCGCCGGAAGAAGAATTCCAGCTGAATCTGGACGATACCGAGATGGCCTTCTTCGAAGGCGACGGACTCTTCCTCGCCGACGTGCTCGCCGAACAGGTAAATCTGGCGCTTCCCATGAAGGTGATTTGCTCGAGCGACTGCCGCGGGCTTTGTCCCCATTGCGGCGCTAACCTGAATAATGAGGAATGCCGCTGCGAAAAGAACGGCTCCGATTCCAGGCTTGCCCCACTCGCCCGGTTGAAGCAGGACTGGTTCAAGAAGCAATAAACCGCTACACTATGTGTTTCCATTCAGGCCGTACTGAGTAGGGGCCTGTCACGAGGAGCAGGAATGCCGAATCCAAAGCGACGACACTCGAAGAGGCGCACGTCCACGCGGCGTGCCCATGACCATCTTCACCTGCCCATCTTGGGCGAATGTCCGCATTGCCACGAAAAGAAGCTGCCCCACCGGGCGTGCCTGAAGTGCGGATATTATAATGGCCGCGAAGTGATTGACACCGCGGCCAAGACGGCCTAACTTTCCCTCGCCTGCCGTATCAAGCCGGCACTTACTATGACCACCATTGCCCTGGATGCCATGGGGGGCGATCATGCGCCTCGCGTAGAAGTCGAAGGAGCGATCCTCGCGGCGCGCGAGCTGGATGTACGTGTGCTGCTGGTGGGCGTGGAGGCAACGGTCCGGCAGGAACTGGACCGGCACAAGACGCGCAGTTTGCCGATTGAGATCGTGAACGCGACGGAAGTGATCACCATGACGGATTCGCCGTCGCACGCGTTCCGCCGCAAGAAAGAAAGTTCGCTGCACGTAGCCGCGCGCCTGGTGCGCGACGGCCGGGCCGATGCGCTGGTAAGCGCCGGCAACACGGGCGCGGTGATGACCATCGCACGGTTCGTGATCGGCACGCTGCCTTCGGTTGACCGTCCGGCCCTCGCCGCCGCGTTTCCGAATATGAAGGAAAAGATATCGGTGATTCTGGACGTCGGCGCGAATGTGGATTCGAAGCCGGCGCAGATCGAACAATTCGCGGTGATGGGCGAAATCTACTATCGCGCGATCTGGGGCGTGAAGCGGCCGCGCATCGCGCTGCTTTCGATCGGCGAGGAAGAAGCCAAGGGCAACGAGCTTACGAAGGAGGCCGCGACGCGCCTGAAACAGCTGCCTCTGAATTTCGTGGGCAACGTCGAGGGCCGCGACGTCTTTCGCGGCAACGTGGACGTGGTCGTATGCGACGGTTTCATCGGCAATATTGCGCTCAAGCTCAGCGAAGGCTTGGTGGAGCATATCGGCGGGATGCTGAAAAAGGCGATCAAGAGCAGCGTGGCCTCTCAGATTGGTTACGCGCTTTCCAAGCGCGCGTTTGACGATTTTCGCAAGCGCACCGACTATTCCGAAACGGGCGGGGCCCCGCTGTTGGGAGTCCGCGGCATCACCGTGATCGGGCACGGCCGCTCGAACGCCAACGCGATCAAGAACGCGATACGCGTCGCCGCCGAACTCTGCCGTTCGGGTGTGAACGAGAAAATTGAACAGGAGCTTTCGTCCGCCGCCGCAGTCCCCGCCCGCGGCTGAACCGGAAGGAACCCGTAATCGTTATGAGCAAGCTTGCATTCCTGTTTCCCGGCCAGGCCTCGCAATATCCCTGCATGGGCAAGGATCTCGCCGCGAATTTCGCCGAATCGCGCGCCGTGTTTGAAGAAGCGGACGCAGCGCTCGGCTTTCCGATTTCGCAACTGTGCTTCGAAGGCTCGGAAGACGCGCTCAAGCTGACCGAAAATACNNCACAGCCTGGGCGAATATTCGGCGCTGGTCGCCGCGGGGGCGCTCGAATTTTCGGAGGCCGTGAAGCTGGTCCGCCAGCGCGGGCGCTACATGCAGGAAGCGGTTCCCGCAGGCGAAGGAGCAATGGCCGCGATTTTGGGGCTTTCTCCGGCCGATGTAGCCGAAGTCTGCAAGAAAGCGGCCGGTGGCGACGTGGTTTCGCCCGCGAATCTGAATTCGCCGGAACAGACCGTGATCGCCGGCGATGCCACGGCGGTGAAACGCGCCGTGGAAATCGCGTCGCAAGCCGGCGCCAAGCGCGCCGTGATTTTGGCCGTCTCGGCGCCTTTTCATTGTTCGCTGCTGGCGCCGGCGCAGAAGCGCCTGGAGGCGGACCTGCGCGCGGTGAAGTTCAGCACGCCGCGTTTTCCGATCATCACCAACGTGGACGCCGAGGCGATTACTTCGGGCGACGAGGCGCGCGAATCGCTGCTCCGCCAGGTGACGATGCCGGTCCGCTGGCTGGAGTCGGTGCGCGAGATGATCGAGCAGGGCGTCAACATTTTCGTCGAAGTCGGACCCGGCAAGGTCCTCTCCGGGCTGTTGCGGCAGATTGACCGGTCGGTGCGCTGCTTCAATGTCGAGGACGCCTCAAGTCTGCAAGCCACGCTCGACAAGATCACACAGGCGCGCGCCGAAGCGCCGGAAAGCTAGCTGGATGTTCTCGCTCAAGGGCAAAGTCGCGCTCGTCACCGGCGCATCGCAGGGAATCGGCCGCGCCACTTCGGTCGCGCTTGCGGGGGCCGGCGCCAAGGTTGCCGTGGCCGCGCGCACCGCGGATAAGCTCGCGTCGCTCGTCGCCGAAATCGAGGCAGCGGGCGGCGAAGCGCTCGCCGTGCCGATGGACGTAGCGGACGCCGCTCAGGTGAAAGCCGGCTTCCAGCAAACGCTCGCGAAGTTCGGCAAGCTCGACATCCTGGTGAACAACGCCGCGATCACCCGCGACACGCTCGCGCTGCGCATGAAGCTCGAGGATTGGGACGCTGTGTTGCGGACGAATCTCACCGGCGCGCATTTGTGCATTCAGCAGGCGCTCGGCGCCATGCTCAAGCAGCGCTCCGGGCGCATCATCAATCTCTCTTCTGTGGTGGCGGAAACCGGAAATGCGGGGCAAGCCAACTACGTGGCGTCCAAGGCCGGCTTGATCGGGCTCACACGCGCGATTGCCATCGAAGTCGCGTCGCGCAACATCACGGTCAATGCCGTCGCGCCTGGTTTCATCGAGACGCCGATGACCGAACCGCTCTCGCAGGAATTGAAAGACAAAATGAAAGCGATGATCCCGCTGGGCAGATTCGGCCGGGATCAGGAGATTGCCGCTGCCATCGTGTTTCTGGCGAGCGACGAGGCGGGTTACATCACCGGGCAGGTTCTCGGCGTCAACGGCGGCCTGCACGCGGGTTAGTCTGAGCGCGATTTCGGGCCGTTGTTGCTTTCGATCATGCTCGCGGGTAAGGTTGACCCGGCGATAGGCCCCGCATAGAATGGGCAAGGCAAATTCGGGCGCAACTCTCCTGCGTGCAGCCNNATTGTCGAGCAGCTCGGTGTGGATGAAGGCGAAGTGACTCCCAGCGCTTCGTTTGTGGACGACCTTGGCGCCGACTCGCTCGATACTGTCGAGCTGGTGATGGCTTTCGAGGAGGCGTTCGGTATCGAAATTCCGGATGAGGATGCCGAGAAGATTGCCACGGTGAAGGACGCGACCGAATATATCGAAAAACATTCCAAGGGGAAGTAGCCAGTCCCGCCGGGTCGTCCTATCCCGAACAGGAGAAGTTTTCTTTGAACCGCCGAGTTGTAGTGACGGGCGTTGGACTCGTATGCGGCTGCGGTATCGGAACCGACGAGGTCTGGCGCAATCTGCTGGCCGGAAAAAGCGGCATTGGTCCCGTAACGCATTTTGACGCGACGGGGTTTGATTGCCGCATTGCCGGCGAAGTTCGCGGCTTCGATCCGCTGAATTGGGTCGAGAAAAAAGAGCTGAAGAAGATGGGGCGTTTTATTCAGCTCGCCATGGCTGCTTCCGATTTTGCGATGACCATGGCCGGGCTGGAGATCACGCCCGAGATCGCTGACAGCGTCGGCGTCTACATTGGATCGGGTATCGGCGGGTTCGACGTAATCGAACGGGAACACTCGAAATATCTGCAGGGCGGCCCCGGCAAAATCTCTCCTTTCTTCATCCCCTCGGCGATTGTGAACCTTGCGTCGGGCAACGTCTCCATCCGCTACGGGGCCAAGGGCCCGAATTCGGCTACCGCGACGGCGTGCTCGGCTTCGGCGCACGCCCTGGGCGACGCCTTCAAGATCATCCAGCGCTGCGATGCGGAAGTGATGCTCGCGGGCGGATCGGAAGCGGCGATTACGCCGATGGGAATAGGCGGATTCGCGGCGATGCGCGCGCTTTCCACGCGTAACGACGAGCCTGAACGCGCCAGCCGGCCCTTTGACGCGACGCGCGACGGATTTGTGGTCGGCGAAGGTTCCGGCATGCTGATTCTGGAAGCGCTTGAATTTGCGGAGCGCCGCGGCGCGAACATTCTCGCCGAACTCGTGGGCTATGGAATGTCCGGCGACGCGTACCACATCACGCAGCCGGCCGAGGGCGGCGACGGCGGATATCGCGTCGCGCTGGCTGCCGTGAAAGATGCCAGGATTTCTCCGGATGACGTCGGCTACGTCAACGCGCACGGCACCTCGACACCCATGGGTGACGCGATCGAAACGGCCGCGCTCAAGCGCGTCTTCGGCGACCGCGCGAAGAAAGTTCCCATCAGCTCGACGAAATCCATGACCGGGCATCTGCTCGGTGGAGCGGGCGGGTTGGAAGCGGGCATCAGCGTGCTGGCGCTGCGCGACCAGATTCTTCCGCCCACGATCAATTACGAGAATCCCGATCCGGCTTGCGATCTCGACTATATTCCCAATCAGGCGCGAAAGGCCGAGGTGGTGTATGCCCTCTCGAACTCCTTCGGCTTCGGCGGGACCAACGCCTCGCTCCTTTTCAAGCGATGGGACGGGAAATAGGCTTTAGCTCGGGTCTTGGGAATTAAATGTAGCGTCGCGGCCTTCAGCGCGGCATCTTTGTTCTTCCTCGGGAGACAATTTTGAAAATCGGCGTTTGCGTCAAGCAGGTTCCCGCGAAGGACGCGCCCCTGGCCATCGCCGATGGCGGCGCATGGATTCGCGAAGCCGACATCGGATTTGAAACGAACGAGCCAGATGGCTTCGCTCTTGAAGAAGCGCTGCGCCTCAAGGAAAAGCATGGCGGCGAGGTCGTGGCTATCTCGATGGGGCCGGAGCGCGCCAAGCAAGCCATCAAGGAAGCTCTCGCCAAGGGCGCCGAGCGCGGCATCTATATTGCCGATCCTCAATTCTTCAAGCTCGATCCGCTCACCTCGGCGCGCTCGCTTGCGGCGGCCATTCAGAGCGAGAATTTCGACCTCATCCTGACCGGGCTTCAAAGCGAAGACCAGGGTTTTGGCCAGACTGGCGTGCTGCTTGCCGAATTGCTCGGCAGGCCGCACGCGACGATTATCATGGCGATTGAAGTCGGCGATGGGCGCATTAAATTGAAACGCGAGCTCGAGGCTGGATGGTTCCAGTGGGTCGAGCTGCCGCTGCCGGCCGTGATTACGATTCAATCGGGAATCAACAAGCCGCGCTACGCCACGCTGAAGGGCATCATGGCGGCGAAGAAGAAAGAGATCGCGACTGTTGAGCGCGCGTCGCTGGGCGTCGCGGACGCGCGGACGCAGCACATCGAACGCATCTACGTCCCGCAGAAAACGAAAAAGACGGAATTCATCACGGGTTCGCCGAAAGAGGCCGCGGCCAAACTCATCGAAAAACTGCGGCACGAAGCGCGCGTCCTATGATGCTCACTACGAAGCGTGAGCGGAGCATCTGTCATTCCGAGCGAAGCGAGGAATCTCTCTTCAGCTTCCATGCTGGCGTCTGGTGCCGCAGGGCGAATCAGCGATGAAAATTCTCCTGATCACCGAGCAGCGCGACGCTAAGTGGAACAAAGTCAGCTTTGAGACGCTTGCCGCCGCGCAACAAATCGCCGGGCAAGCAAAAGCCACGCTCTCCGGCGTCGTCATCGGCAAGGGCATTGCCGCGCTCTGCGACGAGCTTGCCGGCTACCAGCTCGACGAAGTTCTTCTGGTCGAACACGATCTGCTCGCGCAATACACGCCTGACGCATACTCGCTCGCGCTGCGGCAGGTGATCGAAAGCGCGAAACCGGATCTCGTGCTGCTGCCGCACACGTATCAGGTGCGTGATTTCGCGCCGAAGCTTGCCGCGTCCATGCAAAAAGGAATGATCGGCGACTGCATCGCCTACCGCCATGAAAATGGGAAGTTCATTTTCGTCCGCCAGATGTTTCAGGGCCGCACCGCGGCGGACGTTGTGTTTACAGGCGAACCGCCATGGATCGCGTCATTCCAGGCCGGCGCATTTCGCGCGGACCTGGCCGCGAAACACGCCGGTGGCAAGGCGCCGGTGAAGCCATTCAGCGTCGAATTGAAGCCGGAGCAGATTCGCACGAAGCCGTTGGAGCTTTTCCGCGAGGCGAAACAAGCCGTGGACCTGACGCAGGCCCCGATTCTCGTTTCGGTGGGGCGCGGCATCAAGGCGCCCGAAAACATTCCCATGGCTGAAAAGCTGGCGAAACTGATGGGCGGGGAAATTTCCGCGTCGCGGCCGATCTGCGATGAGGGCTGGCTCCCGATGGACCGGCAAATCGGCAGCTCGGGCCAGACGGTGGTGCCGAAACTTTATCTGGCGCTTGGAATCAGCGGAGCGATTCAACACGTTGTGGGAATGAAGGGCTCGCGTACGATCGCCGCGATCAACAAGGACGCCAACGCGCCGATTTTCGAAGTGGCCGATTACGGCATCGTCGGCGATCTCTTCGAAATCGTGCCCGCCATGATCGAAGAACTTGAAAAGACCAAGAGCTGACCCCGCCGCCCGCGTACGGCGGGAGCGTTACTCCGCGTTCTTCAGCTTCAGCCTGTGCTTGTTTTCTTCGAGGAAAGCGCGAAGGTCACTCGACTTGTCGAGCAGGCGAACCCACTGCTCGTAATAGAGCGTCACCGGGAAACGCCCCAGACCGTAAACGCTGACGCCGCCCTTTTCGCCGACCCGGAATTCGAGGGTGCCTTTCGGTCTCGATCCGGACTGCTTCTCGAGTTCTGCGATGCGTGCCAGCAACTCTTCCTTGGTTGGTTCCGACATGTCGTCACCCCGTGTAAAGCCGCGCGACTGAATGATACCAGTTCGTGAAAGGCGCGAGGGCTTCGAAATTCGGCTCGAAACGCCGATGCTGTGGCGCGGAGTCAGGCAATTCCCACGGAAGAAAAGTGATGGCAAAGATCGCGATGCAACGAGTGACCTGTTGACGCGCGATTGACGATCCTCGCGGGATCGTCAATCGCGGTAAACGAATTCCATCTCGATTCCCGCAACCGTGATGATGTCGCCCGACGAAAGTATGGTCGGGCGCAGGACCGGCTGGCCGTTGAGGCTCGGCATTTTGTCGGCCGCCCCAATGTAATACGACTGATCCTCGCGGCGCGTAATCTGCGCGGCGGCCCTGGGCGCGAACCAGCCCTTGAGTCTCACGGTTGCCATGACCGACTTCCCCACCACGGTGAGCTTGTCGTTCAACGCATATTCGCTCCGGTCGGTCCTGCCCTTTCGCACGATCAGCGTCGCCACTTTCAAGCGCGACGGCGCAACCTGCGAGCTTTCGCCGACCGCTGCGACTTTCTGCAGAAACTCGCGCCGCTCCTTCGTGTCGAGCATCACGGTCTCATTGATTTTGGGCGCCGCGAGCCTCACTGCCCCGTTTCCGGCCGCATGGCCGTCCAGCTCGCGAGATTCGGAGACCACGATCGTGTGCTTGCCGATGCCGACCGAATCTCCCGGTTTGAGCGTCACCATCTTCACGCGCTGGCCGTTGACAAACGTGCCGTTCATGCTGCCAAAATCCTCGAGCATCAACCGCCCTTCCTCGCTGAACACTCGGGCGTGGTAGTGCGAGACGGCCGGGTTGTCTATCACCAGGCCGTTTTCCGGGGAACGGCCGATGCTCACTTCCTTCGTTCCGACCGGCATTTCCTTCAGCACCGAATTTTCGAACTTCAGTACGAGCTTGGCCATTTCAATCCTCCCAAGAAAGCTAAAATCGCGATCCAGAATTCTTCGTCTTACGCCGATTTCTTGAACCAGCTGCCGATGCGCGCAATAGCGCCCCCGGGTTTCGCGGCGCGGCGCAGCACGATCACGGTCACGTTGTCCCCACCGCCCGCCTGCTTCGCCATGTCCACCAACTGTCTGGCGGCGGCCTGGGGGTCGTCGAATTTGCCGAGCACCGCGGCGATTTGCGCATCGGAAAGTTCGCGCGTCAGCCCGTCGGAGCAGAGCAGCACCGTGTCACTTTCCATCAGCAGCTCTTCGCTCACGTCCACCTCGACCGTCGGGTCTATGCCGAGCGCGCGGACGAGAACGTTCTGCATCGTGCTGCTGGCGGCTTCCTCCTCCGTCATTTTTCCGTGGCGGACCTGCTCGGCGACAAAAGAGTGGTCCTGCGTGAGCTGTTCGAGCTCGCCGCCGCGCAGGCGATAGATGCGGCTGTCTCCGACGTGCGCTACGCTCATGCGTTCATCGGCGCACCACACCGCAACGATTGTGGCGCCCATGCCCCGCTCGCCTGCACTCTGTTGCGCGGTGCGGTAAACCGCCTCATTTGCCGATCGAATCGCGCTCGCCAGCTGATTCGACGCGCCCGAAACTCCCTCAATGGGTTCACCTGCGAGCGGCAGCGACGGATTCTTCTCCGCCTCCCGGCAGCGCGCGAGCACGGTGTCCACGGCCAGGCGGCTCGCTACTTCCCCCGCCTCCAATCCGCCCATCCCGTCAGAGAGGATGAAAAGGTTCATTTCCGCCGCGACGCCATAGCTGTCCTCATTATTTTGGCGGACGCATCCCGTATCGCTCTGTGCACCGAATTCCATTTCCATCGCCATTCCTGCCTCGCGCCTCCGAATTTTAGTTGGGAGTCTGTCGCGGATTTCCCAGAGGGTTCTTCACAAGACGAACGTCAGCGAATCCCTGGGTTTTCAGCCAATCCATCGCGCTCTCGATGCGCTCGGGGCCATACGGGCCGGTCAGAACCACGTAGAACTCACCCGTCAAGCCATGTCGTGGTACGACCACGACGGGGAGCCCGAGATCCTCGATCTTCTTTGCCGTGCCCTGCGCTTTGTCCTCGTGCTCGAAGCGGCCGATCCACAAATAGCTCGGCGTGTGGTCGTTTACGGGAGGCGCTGCGACCGGCTCGTTCTCGCCGAAAGCCTTGTCCGCGCTCCGCTGCGCATTCCGAGGCGTTGCATTCGAATCGGAAGTTTGATTTTTCGCTGGCGCCGTTTCGCGCGCTGTAACTGCTTCCGCCGGCGCGTGCTTCACCGGAGCCGGCGTTTCGGGATTCGCTTCAGCCGGTTTGTCCGCGTCGGCCTTTGCATCAGCAGCTTCCGCCGGCGCTGGTTCTGGACTTGCCGGTTCCGCGGCCGCGGGTTGTGGGGCGGCTGGTTTTGTGGCGGCAAAATCGAGCGCGAAATCTGGCGGCGCCGGCGCTGGCAATGCAGCGGGCGGCGGAAGATTCTCAGCCGATTGCACCACCTGCATCCAGTGCCATCCCGCAAAGGCGCCGACAACGAGCAGCGCGCCCAGCAGAACCCACGTTACCGGTGACGTGCCCTTCGGCTCGGCCGCAGGCGGATACAGCACCTGAGAATGCAGAGGCGTGCGGTTCAAATAGTTCGGTGCGACGGCAACTGCAGCCTGCGTCGCGGCCGCTCCCCCCGAAGCGCGCATCGCGGACTCGAGCTCGCCGATTGACTGGAATCGTTTCGGCGGTTCCTTTTCCAGGCACTTTAGGATGGCGCGTTCGACCCCAACCGGGACCGCCGGCTCGATCTCATGAGGCGGCACAGGCGCTTCCCGCATCTGCTTCAGCGCGACTGCAACAGCGTTGTCCGCCTGGAATGCCTGAGCGCCGGTGAAAACTTCGTACATGATCAGGCCGAGCGAGTAGATATCCGTGCGGTAGTCCACGGGTTTCCCGGCCACTTGCTCCGGCGCCATGTAGGCCGGCGTNNCCGACCATCGAGCCCGTAAGCCGTGTGACCGCTTCCATCGAGCGCGCGATTCCGAAGTCCATGATTTTCACGTTGCCCTGACCATCAATCATGACGTTCTCGGGCTTCAAATCGCGGTGCACGATTCCCTGGGCATGCGCTTCCTTTAGGCCAGAGCAAATTTGGGCCACCAGATCGATCGCTTTGCGCGGCGGGAGGCCGCCGAAGCGGTTCAGGACGGACCGCAGGCTTTCGCCCTCCACAAACTCCATCGAGGTATATGCGATTCCGCCGATGCGATTGAACTCATGGACGCGGCATACATTCTTGTGTGTGATTTTGCGGGCAAAGAGGAGCTCATTTTTGAAGCGCTCCATCATGGTCTGATCCGAAGCAATCTCCGGCTTCAAAAGCTTCAGAGCGACGACCTCGCCAGTCTCGCGATCTCGCGCTTTGTAGACGTTACCCATGCTCCCGTGCCCTGCGTCGGCCAGGATGTCGTACCGCTGCGAGAGGGCCGCGAGTGTTGCCGGGTTGAGATTCGTGTTGGCTTCAACCGGACCGGGTTTTTCCGGAATCATGGCCGCAGCCTCCGGAACGTCGGTCAGGAGCAGTGTTTCCTGATGCTCCACGCGGCGGCGCTCATCGCCAGCGGGCGGAAATCCAGGGTTCGGATTTGTGGGTTGAGCCATGGTTCTACAGCTTTAGGATAGGCGAGAAGGCATGGTCTGGATGCGAATCGGTTGGCGGATGTTAGGAAAGAGTATCCTGTACCACAGGGCTAACCGCCTGTTGAAAAACGATTTGCGCCTCCCTTCGCCCCGTAGGTTTGCCCGGGATAACACCATTCGACAATTGTCTTGCCGCATTGCGTGGGTCGCCTCAAAATAGAGGTTCGTATTTGGCCGCGAAATTTCACTCTTTGCAACCGGGAGATTCCCTTGAAGATATCGGTGATCGGCACTGGATACGTCGGCTTGGTGACGGGAGCCTGCCTTGCGGAAATTGGGCACGAAGTGATGTGCACGGACAACGACGCAAGCAAGATTCAGACGCTCGAGTCCGGCGGTATGCCCATCTACGAACCCGGGCTCGAGAAGGTGATTCCCAAGGCCCGCAAGGACGGCCGGCTTAAGTTTTGCGCCAACCCATCCGACGCGGTGGCTTTCGGCGACGCATTTTTCATCTGCGTGGGCACGCCGCCATTGCCGAATGGCGACGCGGATCTTAGCGCCATTGACCATGTGGCGCGCGTGATCGCCACCGAAGCCAAGTCTCCCAAGCTGGTGATTGAGAAGAGCACCGTGCCGGCTCGCACCGGGCAGGAGCTCAAGCGCGCCCTTTCGGTCTATGGGCGCAAATCGAACGTCAAGTTCAGCGTAGCTTCCAACCCTGAATTCCTGCGTGAAGGCACCGCCGTCGCCGACTTCCTTCACCCGGACCGGATTGTCGTGGGCGTGGAGGACGAGGCAACGGAGCGGCAACTCAAGGAAATCTACAAACCGGTGCTGGAGCGGAAATTCAAGTGCCCGGTCCATTCACCCGAGTGCCCGAACGTTCCGCCGCCCGCCTGGCTCGTCACCACGATCAACAGCGCCGAGCTGATCAAGCATGCGTCGAACTCTTTCCTCGCGTTGAAGATTTCGTACGCCAACATGGTGTCGGACCTGGCCGAGCGCCTGGGCGCCGACATTGGAGAAGTGGTGCGCGCGATGGGCATGGATCCCCGCATCGGGCCCAGTTTCCTTTCCGCCGGTTTGGGTTTTGGCGGCTTCTGTTTGCCGAAGGATCTGCAGGCCTTCGTCCATCTCGCCGAACGTTCGGGCGTGGATTTCACGATGCTGAGGGAAGTGGAGAAGATCAACAAGAAACGAATCGACCACTTCTACGAAAAGTTGCGCAGCGCTCTCTGGGTCGTCCGCGGGAAAAAGATCGGCGTCCTCGGACTTGCATTCAAGCCCAATACGGACGACGTCCGTTTCGCGCCCGCCATTGACCTTGTGAATCACCTGCTGGGCGAAGGCGCTGTCATCCGGGCGTACGATCCGGAAGCCATGGAACGAGCCCGCGCCATACTTCCGCAAATCGAGTATGCGAAAACGGCCTACGATGCCGCCAAGGATGCCGAAGCCCTGCTGATCGCCACGGAATGGGACGAATTCCGAAAACTCGATTGGGATCGCATTCGAGGTGCCATGGCGCGCCCGCTGATCGTGGACGGAAGGAATCTGCTTTCGCCGCGCGAAATGAAGGACCGGGGCTTCGAATATCGTTCGTTTGGCCGGCCGGATTAATCTCCGCGCGAGAAAGACGGCCGCGAAAAACGGGCGCGAAGTTCGTGTGAAGCTCGCGTAAGGTTCAGGCCTTGTGTTTCGCGGTCGCCACCTGTTGCTTGAAGAAATCGTAGGTAATCTTTAGACCCTGCTCCAGATTTACCTTCGGCTCCCATTTGAGAATTCGCCGCGCCTTTGTGATGTCGGGGCAGCGCTGCTTGGGATCGTCCTCCGGCAGCGGGTGGTGCACGATGGGGGCCGTGGTTCCCACCAGCGCGCGCACGCGCTCCGCGAATTCCAGGATCGTGATTTCCGCGGGGTTGCCGATATTCACGGGCTCGTGCTCGTGCGATTCCAGCAGCCGGTAGATTCCGTCAATCAAGTCCGCCACGTAGCAGAAGCTTCGAGTCTGTTTGCCGTCGCCGTACACCGTGATGGGCTCGCCCACAAGCGCCTGATAAAGGAAATTCGGCAGCGCCCGCCCGTCGTTCAGCCGCATGCGAGGTCCGTAGGTGTTGAAAATCCGGACGATGCGCGTGTCCACGTGATGGTAGCGGTAATACGCCATGGTGATGGCTTCCGCGAATCTCTTGGCCTCGTCGTAGACCCCGCGCGGGCCGATTGGGTTCACATGTCCCCAGTAGCTCTCCGGCTGCGGGCTCACTTCAGGATCGCCGTAGCACTCCGAGGTGGAGGCCTGAAGAAATTTGGCTTTCTTGGCCATCGCCAGCCCCAGCGCGTTGTGGGTTCCGAGCGCTCCCACCTTCAGCGTTTGAATGGGGAACTTCAGGTAGTCCGGCGGGCTGGCAGGCGAAGCAAAATGCAGCACCGCATCCACGGGCCCGGAGACCTCGATGTATTTCGAAACGTCCTGTTGGGCGAAACTAAATCGGGGATTCGAAAGCAGGTGCGCAATATTCGAATCAGCGCCGGTGACGAGGTTGTCCATGCAAAGGACGTCCCAGCCCTTTTCGATGAAGTAATCGCAAAGATGTGATCCAAGAAAACCCGCTCCGCCCGTGATGACAGCGCGCAAGGGAGATCCTTTCCCGCCAGATTTGGTGCCGCAGAGTCCGCCTCCATTATCCCTGAAAACGTACGTAGGAAAAACCCACGCAATCCGCGCCCGGCGCAATCTAGTTATCGTCGGTCCCGGCCGCAGGGTCTCGAAGGCCCTGCATGGATGTCAGCCCGCCATTTTCGCCTGGGTTTTGCCTCCTCGGTTGCCTCATACGCTATTGCCTTCGGTCATTTTCAAGCCCCGGTATGCCGTTTTGTGTTCTAAATAATGTGGGCAACTCGCATACGCTTTGGGGAACGTCCATTCAAGGAGTGGCAATGGCGAAGAGTAAAGGATTCCCATCCATTTTCTGTCTTGTTTTGATGGTCTTTCTTCAAAGCAACAGCTGCACGAGCTGCTCCGGCATTCCTTCGGATTACAATTCCGTCGTACTCCATGCCACGGCGTCGAAAATCGCCGCGGGAGGAACGGTTACCATCACCGCGAGCGTCCCGAGGGACACAACGGGCGCGGGCGTAACCTGGGTATTCACGCCGGGCGCGGGCGCTCCAGTCCCCCCGGGCACATTCACGGCGACGAGCGTCACGGTCGGTGTTTATACGGCTCCGACGACCGCGATCGCCACTGAGTTCACCGTCAGCATCCAGGCCACGTCAATTGCGTTTCCCACCGAGACGCAGTCCATAACCATCACCGTCGAGCCGACGGCGCCGTTGCTGATCACCACGACCACGCTGCCGAACGGCGTTCTCGGCACCGTCTACCCCTCGGGGACGCAGTTGCAGGCCACCGGCGGCGTTGCACCCTATACCTGGACGCTTACGAACGGGACGGTCCTGCCCCCGGGATTGACGTTGGCCACGAGCGGCGCCATTACCGGCACGCCCACCGCGACCGGAATCTTCAACACTTTCACAGTCCAGGTCGCCGATAGTGAGATGACGCCGGCGACCGCCACGACCACGGCAGGGCAGCTCAGCATCACGATCACAAACCAATTGAGCGGCAATTACGCCTTCGAATTCAGCGGATTCAATTCCGGCGGCCCGGTTGTCGTCGCGGGCAGCTTCACCTCCGATGGAGTGAGCGCAATCTCCGGCGGCGTGGAAGATGTGAATTCCATTTCAGGTCCCCACACGAATCAGACTTTCACAGGCACTTTCACGCTCCAAAACAATCGCGGCCAGCTGATTTTCTCGAGCTTGCCGGGCACTCCCACGTACGATTTCTCCATGGATTCAACGGGGCTCCACGGCCGCATGGTTGAAATGGATTCAACCGGGGTGCGCGGCTCGGGCGAGATTGTGCAGCAGAACACGGCGACCTGCGGCTCGCAGACGATGTCAGGCGCGGGACCGCTGGGCGCGGACTTTGTCATCGGGTTGAGCGGCGCGGAAGGGAACTTTAGCGGCACGACACCGGGACCCTTTGTCCTTGCGGGCCGGTTCACCGCCGAAGTTCCGGCGAGCTCCTCCACGCCGGGTAATATTGATAACGGCGAAGTGGATTCCAGCTCTCCAGGCGTGCAGACGATCCTGCCGGACACGACTTTTTCGGGCACCTTCCAAACGTCGTCGCAAGCCGCGCGCTGCGTGATGAGCGTGTCGCAAACGCTCGGAGACATGACCTTCAGCGTCTATCCGATCACAACGACAAGCGGGCTGCTGACCGAAGCTTTCATCGTGGAAACAGACACGGTGAGCCAGGCCACGCCTTTCGTTAGCGTTGGAAAACTGGTCCATCAGACAGGATATCCGTTCACGGAAGCGATTCAGTCGTTCTCTGCAGCGAGCGTCGGCGGATTATCGGGCTCCGTGATTCCGAGCGGCGGGCCCGCCTACGTGCCGTTTGCGGCTGTCGCCCAGTTGCAGGCCAACGGAGGAAGCGGATTCACACTGTCGTTGGTGGAAAATGTGGCCGGGTCAGTGGGAACCGCGCTGGGTGCGAGCGCTTACGCCGCAAGTTTCGGCACCGGCGACTCGTTCGGTCGCGTGGATACGGATCTGATTCAACCGGTTGCACCCGTCTTTTACGTCATCAACAGCAATGAGGCTTTCTGTATTCTCGAAAACATCAGCGCGCCAGTGCTCGGGATTTTTGAGCCGCAATCCACAGGCCCGTTTTCCACGAGCACGATTACCGGAACCCTGCCGGATGGCACGTCGCAGCCGGCCGCGGCCCCGCTCCAGAATTATTCCGGCGTGCTCATCTTTACTTCCGGCTCGGTGGTGGGCGCCGAGGATCTGAGCACCACCAGCGCTAATACCCCGGACCTGCCGGTGTCGGGCACTTACGTGCTCACCACGACCGGCGCGACCGATGGCAGCGGCACGCTTAGCCTGACTCAAAGCCCCCCTCCGCCCGCGTTCAACGGGGCGTTCTTCATCGTTTCGCCGACGAAGACCGTGATGATCACGACGACCGCCGGCGACACGAATCCGGTCCTGACGATAGTGGGAGATCAGGCGGACGACTTCGGAGAGAACTAGGATTCGCGCAGAACTTCAGTAAGCCCAGCGCATCAGCACCGCGCCGGTGGTATAGCCCGCGCCAACGGCTATCAGCAGGACCAGGTCGCCCTTGCGCAAGCGCTTTTGTTCGACAGCATCCACCAATCCCAGCGGGATCGTCGCGCCCGTGGTATTTCCGTAGCGATCAATATTTACCAGCACCTTCGAATCATCCACGCCCAGCCGCTCCTGCATCGCGCGGATGATGCGCATGTTCGCCTGATGAGGAACCACAAGCGCCAGATCCTTGCTCGTTAGCCCGTTGCGCTCCAAAACCTGGCAGGCAAGCTCGCTCATTCGCCGCACCGCGTACTTGAACACCTGCTGGCCCTCCTGATGGACGTAGTGCATGCGCTTGTCCACGGTTTCGTGCGACGGTGGATGCAGCGAGCCTCCCCCGGGCATGTAGAGGTTGCAGCCGCCCGAGCCGTCCACATCGTGCACGAAATCAATGATTCCTTCCGCCTCCGACGCAGCGGGTTCCAGCAGCACGGCGCCCGCGCCGTCGCCGAACAGCACGCAGGTGGCGCGGTCCCGAAAATCCAGGATGGAGGTCATCACGTCGGCGCCGATCACGAGAACTTTCTTGTGCGCTCCCGTGCCCACGAACTGCGCGCCCACCGTCAGCGCGTAGGCAAAGCCCGAGCACGCGGCGGAAAGATCGAAGCCCCAGGCCTTCGTCGCGCCCAGGCGGTCCTGGATCAGGCAGGCCGTGGCGGGGAACAGCATATCCGGCGTGACCGTGGCCACCACGATCATGTCAATTTCTTCCGGGCGAACGCCCTTCATCGCCAGCAGTTTTTTGGCGGCTTCAGTTCCCAGATGCGAAGACGCGACGCCGGGGGCCGCAAAGTGCCGCTCGCGGATGCCCGTGCGGGTGCGGATCCACTCGTCGGTGGTGTCCACGATCTTTTCCATGTCCGCGTTGGTTACGACGCGCGGCGGCACGTACCCGGCCACTCCCGTGATTTTCGCGGCGATCCGCTGGCTCATCAATCTCTCCATTCCCGTTCAAACCGTCCGCGATTGTATGCAATCCCGCGCTGTGGTGACAAGCAAAACACGCGATCCGCGGCGGAGCCAACGGCCGCAAAGTCTTCGCTCGTGCGCTCCGCTTGATGCATCATGGACGCATGACGCCAGCAGAGCAAACACGCTGGATCGGCGAGCGGGCGCGCGCTTCCGGTTTCGATCTCTGCGGTGTCGCGCCCGCGGCGCCGGAGAATTCTGCTTCCACGGATGGGTCGGACTCCGCTTCGGCCGCATCGTTCCCGGAACTCCATCACCTGCCCGAATGGCTTGCTCGCGGCTATGGCGGCGAGATGAATTATCTTCACGATCCGCGCCGCGCCGATCCGCGGCGGGTACTCGAAGGCGCTCGCAGCCTGATCGTTGTCGCGCTCAATTACAACTCGCCGCCGCGCTCCGCCGCTTCCCCCGAAGATGCCGATACCGACTCGCCGCGCGGATGGATTTCCCGCTACGCCTGGGGCGACGATTATCACGACGTGATCCAGCAGAAGCTGCGGGCGCTGATCTCCGACATGCGCGCGGAATTCGCCGAGCCGTTCGCCGCGCGCGCCTACACCGACACGGGTCCGATCATCGAACGCGTGGCGGCGAAACATGCCGGCCTCGGCTGGCTCGCGAAAAACACCTGCCTGATCAATTCGCAGCTTGGCTCGTGGCTTTTCCTGGGTGTTATTGTGACGACGCTTGCTCTCGAGCCAACCGTCGCGCCCGGCGAACCGCCTCCTGCGGATCTCTGTGGGACGTGCACGCGCTGCCTTGACGCCTGCCCCACCCAAGCCTTCCCGGAGCCGTACGTCCTCGACGCGCGCCGCTGCATCTCCTATCTCACGATCGAGCTTCGCGGAGAAATTCCGGAAGAGCTTCGTCCCCAGATGGGCGGCGCAGTAATCGGCTGCGATATCTGCCAGGACGTGTGCCCATGGAATCGCAAGGCGCCATTCACGTCCATGGCGGCGTTTCAGCCGCGGAGCGCGCTCGAAAATGGAAACTCGCTCGTCTCACCCGAGCTTGAGTGGCTCGCCTCGCTCTCGCAGCAGGAGTTCAGCGCAATTTTCCGCGGGAGCGCGGCCAAGCGCGCGAAATGGCGCGGTTTGGTTCGCAACGCCTGCGTGGCCCTGGGAAATTCCGGAATTACGCCGGATCGAGACGCCTATCCGCGCGTCCTTCGATTGCTCGATCGCCTCGCATCTTCCGAGGACTCGCTCGTTTCCGGCCACGCTCGATGGGCGCTCGCCCGACTTTCCCCGATGGGAACCGCCGCACGTCCCGCCGGTGCGGAAAATCTGCCGGCTGCCGGTGAAACAAACTGAAAAACCCAATAGACATCGAAACGCGCTTTTTGCGATACTTTCTCGTTCCAGTGGTGAACGGCCTTCCTTCCGGGAGAGAGCCGCATCCTAAAGAAAACCCAGGATTGACAGTCTATGAAAGCAACTCATCAAGTGGCTTTTTGCGCGGTCGTTTTGCTGGCCGCTGGTTTCGGCGCTTCGCGCCTGTCATCGCGGGAGAGCGCGCCCGGCGCGCCGCAGAAGAATGCAGCGCCCGCCGCCGCTCCGCAAAGTTCGGTCGAGCGCGGCCGTTACTTGGTTGAAAATGTCGCCATGTGCGAGGAATGCCACACGCCTCGCGACTCGAGCGGCAATCTCGACGAATCCCGCAGGCTGCAGGGCGCGCAGATCTGGATCGTGCCCGTTCACGCCAATCCGAATTGGGCCAACAACGCGCCCGCATTGGCGGGTTTTGGCGGGTATTCGGACGATCAGGGCTCGGATGTTCTGGAAAAGGGCGTGGGGCCGAACGGTGAGAACATTCGCCAGCCGATGCACATCTACCATATGAATCACGCGGATGCGCAAGCCATCATCGCGTACCTTCGTTCTTTGTCGAGCGCCTACCCCCAGTGATAGGTCGCCCCGGAACCCGGCCGGCGGCGCCAGTTGTAACGCGGCAGTAACACTCAAAGGCTAACCTTGCCGCCTCAAAGGTAAGCATGCCTCGCATCACCATTCCGGACTCCGAACGATTCTTCAACCGTCATCTATCCTGGATGCAATTCAACCAGCGGGTTCTCGAAGAGGCGCGCGACCCGGGCAATCCGCTCCTGGAGCGAGTGAAATTTCTGGGCATCACCGCGAGCAATCTGGACGAGTTCGTCGAAGTGCGCCTTGCCGGGCTGATGCAGCAAGTCGAGCACGGTAACCGCGAGCCAAGCGCAGATGGACGAATACCGGAACAAGTGCTCGCGGAGCTTACCTCCAAAATCAGCAGCTTCGTGTACGAGCAATACGAGTGCTGGCGCGACGAGCTCGTTCCGGCGCTCGAGGATGAATCGGTACGCGTCCTCGGACGCGGCGACCTGCGCCCGGAAGCCCGCGACTACATCGAAAATTTCTATACCAAGACTGTCGAGCCGATTCTTACGCCCGTCACCGTGGACCCCGCGCATCCGTTTCCTCACGTTTTGAACAAAGCGCTTTGTCTCGCGTTCTTGCTCAAACGCAAGCGGCGCGCTTCCCAGATTTATCTGGGAGTCGTCACGGTGCCACGTGCGTTGCTGCGCCTGGTGCGCCTGCCATCGCCCAAGGACAAGGTCGAGTATGTGTTCTTGCACGACGTGGTTCACGCTTTCGCCGAGCGGCTGTATCACGGATACGAAATCCTTTCGGCGGCCGCCTTCCGCGTGACGCGCAACAGCAACCTGTACCTCGAAGAGGAGGAATCCCGCAGCATCCTTGAATCCGTGGACCTGCAGATTCATCGCCGCAGGAAGGGTTCGGCGGTGCGCCTGGAAATTGAGGCGGGAGCGAACCAGGAAATCGTTGAGCGGCTCGAGGCGAATTTCCGCCTGTCGCCCGAACAGGTTTTCCGCGTCAACGGCCCCATCAACCTCTCGCGCCTCTTCAATCTGTACGAACAGACCGCGCGGCCGGATCTGAAATATCGCCCGTTCGCGCCGCGCGAATTGAATCTCAAGCCCGGTTCCTCATCGCTGTTTGAATTGGTCCGGAAACGCAATATTCTTCTGCATCACCCGTACGACTCATACGCGACGGTTGTGCGCTTCATCGAAAGCGCGGCGCATGATCCCGATGTCCTCTCGATCAAGCAGACGCTCTATCGCACCAGCGAGAATTCGCCCATTGTGCGCGCGCTGATCGAAGCGGCAGCCAAGAAAGAAGTCGCGGTGGTGGTCGAGCTGAAGGCTCGCTTCGACGAAGCCTCGAACATTCGTTGGGCGCGGAACCTGCAGGACGCAGGAGTGCAGGTTTTCCACGGTGTGGTCGGGTTGAAAACGCATTGCAAGCTGGCGCTCGTCGCGCGGCGCGAACCCGACGGCCAGATTCGCCGCTACGCTCATCTCGGCACCGGCAACTACAATCCCTCGACGGCGCGTTTCTATACCGATTTGAGCCTGCTCACCAGCGACACGCACCTCACTTCCGCCGTGCACCACGTGTTCAACTACCTGACGGCCCATTCCGAGCGTTCGCAATACTCGCCGCTTTTTGTTGCGCCGCTGAACCTGGGCAGGAATTTCCTCGCCTTGATCGAGCGCGAAACGGCTCATGCGCGGGCCGGGCGCCCGGCGTTCATCTTTGCGAAATTCAATTCCCTCCTCGACGAAAAAATCATTCAGGCGCTCTATCGCGCTTCGCAGGCCGGTGTGCGGATCGAATTGATCGTGCGAGGCGCGTGCACGTTGCGCCCCGGCGTTCGCGGGCTCAGCAGCAGGATCCGCGTGCGCAGCGTCATCGGGCGCTTTCTCGAGCACAGCCGCATCTTCATTTTCGGCAACGCCGGCAAGACGGAAGTGTTTCTCGGCAGCGCCGATTGGATGCAGCGCAATATCTACGAGCGCGTCGAGGTGATCTTCCGTTTGCGCGACCCCGTGCTCTGCGATCAGATTTTCACCGAAGTGGTCGCGCCCTACCTTGCCGACACATTGAAGACGCGCGTGCTGATGCCGGATGGCGAATACGTACGGCTCCATGGAGCTCGGCGCCTCGCTCACCTCCGGAATGGGCATCGCTTCAACGTGCAGGAGTTCCTCATTGAGTTCACCGAAGGCCGCCAGAATCTCGATTCCGTTCCGCCCGTGCCCAGCTTCCTCAAATTTCGGCCGCCGCATTCCTCCATCACGGAATCCGCTTAGCGTTTTGCGTTTCTGCGGCTGTCTGGCTACCTCTCGCGCGAATCGTCATTCTGCCTGCTTGCAATCGGGTTGCCACGTCCGCCTAATGTGCCCTGACGCAGGAAGGAAGCTGAGCCCCGGCGCCCCTCAGCGCGCCGTCATTCTGAGCGGAGCGACCCGACGCCTTTTCTTTTCCGGGAGATCGATTTCAGATCTCCCGGTCGGGACGCGCAGTCGAAGAATCTCTCTTCGGCGTCACCAACCGAGCATGCCTCAACAAACCACAATCGTCCCCATCAACTCCGCCTCATCTCGAATCACGCCGTGCGCCCCGCATTCCCTCTGTATAATCGCGTGCGATGGAAGAGCGAATCGAGAGGGCGGTCAAGTGGCTGCTCGGCCCTGAGGTCGCGACCGAGAAGCATCCCGGGCATCTCTGGCCGCGCTGGATTTTTATTCGCGCCCTCGGAATCTTCTACTTCTCCGCGTTCTATTCGCTTCTGTTTCAGATCAAGGGCCTCATCGGCCCCAACGGAATTCTTCCCGCCAGAGACTACCTGCAGGCGGTTTCGGCGGCGCTTCATTCGTTTCGGTTTTGGTATGCGCCCACGCTTTTCTGGTTCGGTGCCGGCGACCGCGCGCTCATGTTCGTTTGCTGGGTGGGCGCGATCGCGTCGCTGCTGCTGGTGGCCAACGTCTGGCCGCGCGCTTCTCTCGCCGTCAGCTTCGTCTGCTTTCTTTCGTTCATCAGCGCCGCGCAGGATTTTTCCAGCTATCAATCCGACGGCATGTTGCTCGAAGCCGGCTTCATCGGCCTCTTCTTTGCGCCGCCTGGATTCTGGCCGGGCCTCGCTCGCGCGCACGCGCCGTCTCGCGCCAGCCTGTTTCTGCTGCGCTGGGAGTGGTTCCGCATCTATTTCGAATCCGGCGTGGCGAAGATGGCCAGCGGCGATCTTTCGTGGCGAAACTTCAGCGCGATGGACGACTATTACCAGAACGGCCCGCTGCCCACGTGGATCGGCTGGTACGTGCAGCACTTTCCGCACCGGTTCCAGGCCTTCGCTGTATTTCTCACTCTCGCGATCGAGCTTGTGCTCGTCTGGACGCTGTTTCTTCCGCGACCGTTCCGCATCGCGTGCTTTTGCATCGTCACGCCGTTCGAGATCGGAATTATTCTCACGGCGAACTACGCGTTCCTGAATTACATCGTTCTCGCGCTGGGTTTCCTGCTGCTCGATGATCGCGTGATCGAATGGATTCTCCGGCCCCGCCTGCGAGCGTTCATTGATCGCCCGCCCGCGCCGGCCTCGGCCGTCGAACCGCCGCCGGGGGGTTCGCGCGCCCGCTGGCGCATTCGGCTCGCGCCGGTCCGTATGTCCATCGCAGGAGTGTGCCTCGGGCTGATTTTCTACGCGACCTCGGCGTGGCTCATCTGGCAGCTCGCGCCGACGGTCCCGCTTCCGCAAAAGCCTGTGCAGATGCTCGAGCCATTCCGCATCGCGAATCGCTACGGCTTGTTTGCCGTGATGACCCACGCGCGCTATGAAATCGAATTTCAGGGCTCGTCCGACGGAATCAACTGGACGCCCTACGCGTTCCGTTACAAGCCGCAGGACGTTCGCAAAGCGCCCGGAATTTACGCGCCGTACCAGCCGCGATTCGAATGGAATTTGTGGTTCGCGTCGCTGGGGCAGTGGCGGCAATATCGCTTCGTGCTCTGGACCGAAGAGCGCCTCCTCACGAGCGAGCCCGACGTCCTCGAGCTGTTTGCCGCGAATCCATTTGCAGGCGCGCCTCCGAAGCAGGTGCGCGCGGTCGTCTATCAGTATTGGTTCACTGATGAGAAGACGAAGCGCGAGCAAGGAACCTGGTGGCGGCGCGAGCTGCTCGGAAATTACGCGCCGGTGCTGGAGCGCCAGCCGGATGGAAAAATTGAAGTGCTCGATTTTGACACCGTGGAGCCGCCGCCTGAATAGGCTGCAGTCCCCGGCGCGGCATGCTCTGCCGTGGAGCTTTGCTACGCGCCCGCAATTCCGTTAGCCTATTCATGTTCGAATTAGCGCACCCATGAGACGACAGCACACAACCGAGAAAAAAGAACCGCACGAACCGAATGTCACCGGCGCAGAGGTGGTCGCTTATCTCGCGACCCTGTCCCAGCCCACGAGCATCCGCCGGATCGCCCACGGTATGGAGCTGAATCATCGCGGCCGGCGTTTCCTCCCGCGCGTCCTCCAGCAGCTTAAGCGCCGCGGCGATATCGAAGAAATCTACGGCGGACGTTTTCGCCTCGCCGAACCGAAGAGCGCGCCAACTCCCGCCTCGCGCCGCACCGCAAGCGCGGTCGAAAATACAGCCGCATTTGCCGACGCTCCGGCACCGGCGCCCGCATCCGCGGCGGCGCCCCGGCGGGCCCGCGATCCAAATCTGATCGCCGGGCGCATCGTCGCGCATCGCGATGGCTACGGATTCCTCGTTCCGGACCATCCGATCCCCAGAGTTGACGGCGATCTTTTCATCGGCCGCGACAATCTGGGCGACGCGATGAATGGCGATCACGTTCTCGCGCGCATCGAGCGCCGGCGCGCCGATGGCCGCGCTGAAGGTCGCGTCGTGCAAGTCGTCGAGCGCGAACACCAGACGATCGTCGGCCTGTTCCGTTATGGTCCTCACGGAAACAATGTGCTGCCCTACGACACGCGCATTCCGCACGAAGTCGCGATCCCGCCGGGCGATGAGCTGACGCCCGAATTGCGGCAGAAGCTGGGCGCGAATACCAAAGGCGCACCGGTGACGACCGGCCGCGCGCGCCTGCCTGAACTCGATGGCGCCGTGGTCAACGTCGAAATCACGCGTTATCCGAGGGGCGGCCTTGCGCCCACCGGACGCGTCGTGGAAATCCTCGGCCGGCCGGGCGAAATCGGCGTGGACGTTGAAATCATCATTCGCAAGCACCACCTGCCGCATGTTTTCGACGCCGAAGTGCTCGCGCAGGCGCGCGCAACGCAGCAACAGGTAGCCGAGGCGGACCTGCGCGGGCGCCGCGATTTCCGCGATTTGCCCATCGTGACGATTGACGGCGAAACCGCGCGCGATTTCGACGATGCGGTTTTGGTCCGCCCGCTGCCGAATGGGCATTTCGAGCTGCAGGTCCACATCGCGGACGTCGCGCACTACGTTCAACGCGATTCGGCGCTCGATCGCGAAGCGCGCTTGCGCGGCACTTCCGTCTATTTCCCGAACCGCGCGGTGCCGATGCTGCCGGAGGAACTGTCGAACGGAATCTGCTCGCTGAATCCGAAAGTTGACCGCCTGGTGATGAGCGCGATCATGGAAATGGACGCGACCGGAAAAATGGTCGGCTCCGATTTTGCCTCCGGAGTCATTCGCTCCGCGGAGCGCATGACCTACACCAACGTCAACAAGGTGCTCGAGGGCGATCCGGAGATGAGCGAGCGCTACGCGCCGCTGGCGGACGAATTCCGCAGGATGAAGGAGCTGGCGCTGCTGCTCAACCGCCGGCGCCACGATCGCGGATCGATTGATTTCGACCTTCCCGAAGCGGTGATTGAATTCGACGAATCGGGGCGCATGCAAAGCATCGTTCGCAGCGAGCGCAATATCGCCCACCGGCTGATCGAGGAATTCATGCTCGCGGCCAACGAAGCTGTCGCGCAGTATCTCGACAAGCGCGGCATCGCATCGCTTCACCGCGTCCACGAGAAACCCGATCCGAAACGAGTGCTGGAGTTCGAGGAACTCGCGCAGGCGTTCGGCTATTCGCTGGGCGTGGACGATTTGGCTGAGCGAAAAATTTCCGTGAGGCATGGATTGGTACGTCCTCAGGCGCGAGGCGGTGGACCCAGCCGCGGGCGCATGCGTCCCATGAGCGTCACGCTGCCCGCCGCGGACGAAGTGGACATTCGCCCGCAGCACTATCAGCGGTTGACGGAAAAGATCGCGGGAAAACCGGAGGAGCGAATTTTGTCCTACTTGATGCTGCGTTCGCTCAAGCAGGCTCGCTACGCCGCGGACCTGCTCGGGCATTTCGCGCTCGCCGCGAAGGAGTACACGCATTTCACTTCGCCCATTCGCCGCTACCCGGACCTGATCGTTCATCGCGCGCTGAAATGGGCGCTCGAAAATCCCGCGGTGGCGCCGGTGCGCGTGCCGAATCCGAATGCGCGTCCAGGGAAGGAAGAATCCGTCGCCGCGCTGGGCCCGTATCGCCGCGTGGAGCTGGAGGGCATCGCGTCCGAAAGCTCCGAAGCGGAGCGCCGCGCCGAAGCCGCCGAGCGCGAGCTGATGGAATGGAAGACGGCGCAGTTCATGGAGGGCCATCTGGGCGAGGAGTACGACGCGCTGATCGTCTCGATCCAGAAGTTCGGATTCTTCGTCGAGCTGAGCGAGATTTTCGTCGAAGGGCTCGTCAGCATTGACCGGCTGGAAGAGTCAACCGGGCAGCGGTGCGTGTTTCGCGAGCGCGACCATACGATTGTTACGGAGCCGCATCGCGGCACGCGCGGCGGATCGTCCGCAAAACGAATTTTCAGGCTGGGCGATCGCGTGCAAGTGCGCGCCGAGCGGATTGATCCTTTCCGGCATCGCGTGGAATTTTCGCTGATTTGACTCATTGATCGAATTGAGGGAGCTGCGAATGAAGCCAACGGTTGGGCTGATTGGATTGGGACTGATGGGCGGGCCAATGGGGCAGAATCTGCTGCGCGCGGGATTTCCACTCGTCGTCTGGAACCGCACGAAGTCGAAAGCGGACGAACTGGTTCGCGAAGGAGCGAAGCTCGGCGCCGATCCGCGCGAAGTTGCGGCGCAAGCGGACGTGCTGATCACGATCGTCAGCGACCCGGCTGCTCTCGAAGAAGTGCTCTTTGGCGCGCGAGGCGCTGTGGAGGCGCTGCGCGCGGGAAGCACGCTGATTGATTCGAGCACGGTTTCTCCCGACCTTGCGCGCCGAATCGCGGCGGCTTGCGCGGAACGCGGGGTGGATTTTCTCGACGCGCCCGTTACCGGCGGCACGTGGGGCGCGAAAAAAGCTGAATTGGTTTTCATGGTTGGCGGCAAGGCCGAAGTTTTGGAACGCGTGAAGCCAGTGCTCGAAGCAGTCGGGAAAAAATCATTGTTGCTCGGGCCGAATGGCGCGGGTCAAACGGTGAAGCTCGGGATGAACCTGCTGCTCGCGTTGCAGGTGGACGCATTTGCCGAAGCTCTGGCGCTGGTCACTGCGTCGGGCGTGCCCGCCGAAAAACTGATGGAGGTGATGCAATCGAGCATGGCCCGCTCGGGCGTGCTCGACGTGAAAGCGCCGATGATGGTGAAAGGCGAATTTCCCGCCAGCTTTCCGCTGCGGCTGATGCACAAGGACGTGCGCCTGGCGCTTGAACTCGCGCGCGACAAGGGAGTCACGCTTCCCTGCGGAGCGGCGGCCTATGCCACTTACTCCGCGGTGTTGGATTCCTCGAAGGATGATCCGGATTTTTCCGCCGTTGCGCGATTTTGGAAAACTTAGGGGCAGGCTTCAGGTGTGAGGTGTCAGGTTTCAGGTGTCGGAAACGGTGCTGCGGGACCCCCTCGATCAGTGTCGGGTAGCATGTACGTCGGTCCTTTGTTTTGAACGAGTTAGCTCGAATTCTACTCGGCACGCAGTGTCGGGTAATTCCGCACCCGTGAACCACGGAAAGGGCGAGTGCCTGCCACGGCGGATGCAAAATACACACATGCTGCGATAAAGTCAGCGCAAAGGTAAGCGTCCCGCACGGTCGTTTTATGTCGGAGCTGAAGCTCCGACCCCCTGAGGCCGGAAAACCAACGGGCGGAAGGATCGGAAGGCCGCCGCAGTAGATGCAAGATACGCACATGCTGCGATAAAGTCAGTGCAACGGTGAACGCACCGCTCGATCTGTTCGTTCAATATTCAAATGTCAAAGAGCATCCGGCCCTCGTCAAGAGCGCGGGCGACTTCCATCCTCGCGTATCGCGTTCATGCACGGATTCCAACTTCCCTGGCAGATTAGCAGAAGGAAGTTCTTGGCGCGCCTGGTCGAACGGGTAAGAAAAGTACAAGAGCCGGCACCCTGTACAAATTGGCACGATTGAACCGAAAGGGTTAAGTCACTGGTTTCCAGATAGCAGGAGAGTGTTCCGGAATATAATCTGCCGATGCCCTTACCAGGGGATGGTTCCTCACGATCTGAACAGTCGTTGGACATTCGCCTCGTTGTTGACAGAATTCCTGCATTTACATGGTCAGCTCATCCGGACGGCTCGGTGGAGTTCGTAAATCAGCGATGGCGCGAATACGCAGGTCTTTCTTTAGAAGAATCACAAGGATGGGGCTGGCAGGTTGCCATCCATCCGGAGGATTTGCCGTCATTAATGCAGAAATGGCGGGGACTATTGATTTCCGGAGAAGCTGGCGACGTTGAGGCGCGCATGCGCCGCCATGACGGGGTCTTTCGTTGGTTTCTCATTCGCTTCGAACCATACCGCGACGAAACCGGGAGGATCGTCATGTGGTACGGAGTAAGCACTGATATCGAAACTCTTAAGCAAACGGAAGGGAAGCTTCGGCAGGACGAACGCGAGCTACGCCAGATTACGGACGCAATACCGCAGACAATAGTTGTCCAAGACCCGTTCGGCCTACCGATCCACGCCAACCGGGCGACTCTCGACTATACGGGTCTTACCGCTGACGACGTGACTGCGCCAAATTTTCGGGAAAGGATCTTTCATCCTGAGGACGTGGAAAGATTTCGAAACGAGCGAAGGGCTGCTCTCGCGCGGGGTCTTCCGTTCGAATTCGAGCATCGGGCGCTCGGAAAGGACGGTCAATACCGTTGGTTCCTGATTCAATACAATCCTTTTCGAAACGAGCGCGGACAGGTGACTCGATGGTACGCGACGGGCACCGATATCGATGACCGTGTCCGAACCGAAGAGAGGACGCGGAACGAAAATCTTGCGTTGCGAGAACAAATCGATCGCGACTCGATGTTCGAGGACATCGTGGGTTCTTCGGAAGCGCTGCGAAAGCTGCTTCGCCCAGTCGCCAAGGTGGCAGCGTCCGATTCCACCGTGTTGATTCTGGGAGAAACAGGAACTGGAAAAGAATTGATTGCTCGTGCAATCCACAAGCGATCAAAGCGCGCTGACCGTGCATTCATCGGCGTCAATTGCGCCGCCATCCCACCGTCTTTGATTGCGTCGGAACTCTTTGGTCACGAAAAAGGCGCTTTTACGGGTGCGACGCAACTTCGCATGGGGCGCTTTGAATCGGCCAACGGCGGTACGATTTTTCTCGACGAAGTCGGTGACTTACCCGCGGAAATCCAGATTGCACTGTTGCGAGTTCTACAAGAACGTGAAATCGAACGCGTTGGCAGCAGCCGGCCAATTCCGATCGACGTGAGAGTGGTTGCAGCCACGCATCGCGATTTGAACGCGCTTGTCGCCGCAGGTAAGTTCCGCCAGGATCTGCTGTACAGGCTGAATGTCGTGCCTATTCAGATGCCGCCATTGCGCGAGCGAGCAGCTGATATTCCCTTGCTGGTTGAGTACTTCATCGATCGCTTTGGAAAAAGAGCAGGAAAGAAGTTCAGAACCATCGACAAGAAATTCCTAAACGCGTTTCAGACATATGAATGGCCAGGCAACGTCCGTGAACTACAAAATGTAATCGAGCGCGCCGTGATCCTCAGCGAGGATGACACCTTGGCCGTCGACGAGACATGGTTGAAGCGGGAGCCGGCACAAAATCCGGAGCGGCGCCATACGCTGGATCGCGCCCTCGTAAGGCAGGAGAAGGAAATGATTGAAGCCGCCTTGGCAGAAAGCCACGGCCGAATTTCAGGTCCCGAAGGTGCGGCAGCTAAACTCGGGCTTCCAGCACAAACCCTCGACTCGAAGATCAAGCGTTTAAGAATTAACAAATATCGATTCAAGGCCCCGCAGGCTGACTGATCCGTTGGAGACCTAGAAAGCGTATCGTGTTTTCCTCTTCAGACGGGAATTCCTGAAAAATCAGGACTCTACAGAACCGTAACCTCTATTCTTGCAAGCAATTGCGAATGGCTTGGGTATTGCATTCGTTCGAATGTTCTTCAGAGCAGAGGGCCATGACGCTGAAGATCAGACGAGTTGCCGGCGAGCGCGAGATACGCATTTTCTTGAGCGGGCAGCTTCGATCTGAGCACCTTGACCAGCTGAGGTCTGAGGTCGAGCGTGACGGACCACCCGTCTCGCTGGATCTGGAGGAACTCGATCTGGTGGATCTCGAAGGTGTTCGATTTCTCAACGCGTGTGAATTGGCAGGGGTTTCGATCCTGGACTGTTCGCCATACATCAGGGAATGGATGCTGCAGGAGAGAAGCCGACCGAAAGACCATCCGGAAGCGTTGTAACCGGCCTTATGTCGCACGAACGATGTCGGCTTACAAGAGCTGATGCATGTGAAAGGAACTGAAAGTAAAAAAAGGAGAACAACAATGACGATCAAGAACGTAGTTCTGGTGCATGGAGCTTTCGCCGACGGCTCCGGCTGGAAAGCCGTCGCTAAGATTCTCAAGAATGATGGGTACAGGGTGTCGGTGGCGCAGCCTCCCGAGACTTCGTACGCCGAGGACCAAAAGTACACGAAGGCTGCAATCGATGCCGTCGGCGGGCCGGTGGTTCTGGTCGGCCACAGCTACGGCGGGTCCATCATCACCGAGGCCGGCAATCATCCCAACGTTGCGGCGCTTGTTTATATTGCCGCATTTGCTCTT
Organism: Acidobacteriota bacterium; assembly: GCA_003166795.1. Taxonomy (GTDB): domain Bacteria; phylum Acidobacteriota; class Terriglobia; order Acidiferrales; family UBA7541; genus Palsa-295. The sequence continues at coordinate 40,940 of PMUS01000028.1, forward strand.
GATGAAGGTGAGAGCTGCGCGTCGATCGAACAGGGCTTGCCGCAAGCGTCCAAGGCCTTCACGCCGGACAGCAACGGTAACTGGTGGATAGACGAGGCGCATTTCGCGGCCGACTTCGCAGCGGACATTCCACGGGAAAAGGCGGAGTTCATGGCTATATCG
>PMUS01000057.1 GCA_003166795.1 Acidobacteriota bacterium
TATCCACCAGCCGCCACCACCGCCCCTGCCGCCGCGCCCGACGCTTCTGAGCAGGAAAAAAACGAGGAAAATGATCAAGGGTATGACGAACGGCGGGATCCGGGGAGATCCTCGTTCGTCCCCAGGAGCAGCGGGGGACAAACCTGTCAGTGTGACGCCGTGATCAGCCGCTATAACGTCGGCAACTCGGCGCGTCATTAGCAGGACGCCGGCGTCGTAGTTGTTGTTGCGGAAGTAGGGCACGGCCTCGCGACCGAAACCGCCTACCTTGCCGTCCGGTAGAATACCCTCGAGGTCATAGCCGACCTGGGTCCAATATTGGTGGTCGTCAATCGCGAAGAGAATCAAGACACCGCGCCCCTTGCCCTTCGGCCCAATTCCCAGAAGCCCGGCAAGGTCGAACGAGTAGTCCACGACTGATCGGCCACCGAGCGATTTAATCGTGACGACCGCAATTTCCGCATCCGCCTTTTGGCTGACCTCAGTGCACAGCGCCGTCAGCTGCTCGCGTCCCGACTGGCTCAGCACGCCCGCTAGATCGGTTACGTACCCAGTAGCCTTGACCTGCGTCGCAACCTGGTCAACCGTTTGCGCGCCGGCGCTCTCACCTCCGACACACACAAGAAGGGCGAAAAACGCCGCCCAAACGGCCGCGCGCATCGAAACGCTAATTTGTCTTGGCGAAGAGTGGGTGGGCATGAGCGACTTCAAGGGACTCGGCCATGGTAGAGCGCGCGGCATCAGGTGTCAACGCGGTGAACCCGCCTTTAGATTTTGTAGCGCTGGCATCTTGCCGGCTTCCCGCCCCTGAATCGCCTAACTCTCGGTTCGCTGCGTCTCTGCGATGAGTCCTGAGCCTTCGCTGTCCTCTCTTGTGCTACGCGGCCGCGGCAAAGAGTATATCGAAGGACGCCTTGGCGAAGGCCCCGCGGCGAGTCTTAAGCCTAGTCTGAGCCCTCGGTGCCTTCTCAGTGGCCTCTGTTGTAACTTTCGAGGCCTTCTTTCTGCTCCGTTTGCCGTCAAAACTCGCCCCAACCGCAATTGTCACGCCGCAAGCCCGATGCTACACTCATGCGTCTGCGTGTACGAACGCGCACGGAAGTTTCCCGGAATAACAATCTGAGGACGCCCGAATTCCCGCCCGAACGTCGAATATCTGGGGATATGCTTGGCCGCCCGATCACCGGGAAAGATTGTTTATGAAACAAATTGCGCTCTCCGCACGTTTCAATACATTGTGGTTGTGCGCACGTCTCTGAATCGCTGATTCATTCGAGAGGATAAACACGATGAGTGGAAGGTTTACGCATGCAGTCATGGTGATCGCGACGGCGGCCTCGCTGATGGTCTCGCCTGTCTACGCTCAGGACCAACAGGCGGCGGCACCAGCCGCGCAAACGGACCAGACGCCCGGCGTGCTGCCTCCCCCTCCCCAATATCAGCCTCCTCCGACGGACCAGGGCCCTCCGCCGGCCCCGACTCGAAACTTGGGACTTGGCACCAGCAAGAACTATTCGAAACCCAACTCGTGGTTCCCGAACCTGATTGCACCTTACACTCCCATCAAAGTATCCAAGCCCGAGCTCACCAATTCCCCCCGTATCAACCAGTTGATTCAGGAAGGCAAGCTTATGCTGAGTCTCGAGGATGCCGTCTCGCTCGGCCTGGAAAACAATCTGAGCATTGCCGTCGAGCGGTACGTCCCATGGCTGGACGAGGCCAGCCTGCTGTACGCCAAGTCGGGAGCCAATGGGAGGATCCAGTTCGACCCCACCGTTACCAGCACCCTGGCGCTTGAGCAAAATGACACGCCTATCAACAATCCGATTTTCGCCGGCATCACAACGCAGATCACTTCTCCCGTGGCGCTTGAGAACCACGTAACCACCGCAAACTTTGGCTACACGCAGGGGTTCGCCACTGGCACCCAAGCGCAAGTAACTTTCAATAACTCGCGCGAGTCAACCAACTTTGGCGGATTCGACCTTTTCAATCCGTACGAGCAATCCACGCTTACAGTTGAGCTAACCCAGCCGCTCTTGAACGGTTTCGGGCGCATCGCCAACACGCGGTACATTATCGAAGCGAAAAACACCGTAAAAGTCGGGGAGTCCCTGTTCGCGCAGCAGGTGATTACCACGGTCACCCAAGTCGCTACCGATTACTGGGAGCTGGTGTTCGCTCGCGAGAACGTCAAGGTCGAGCAAGTGGCTGTCGCCGCCGATCAACAGCTTTACAACAACAACAAAAAGCAGCTCGAGATCGGTACGATGGCTCCTCTGGACGTCATCACCGCGCAATCGCAGCTCGCCACCGATCAGCAAGCTCTCGTCCAGGCGCAGACGACGCAGTTGCTCGACGAAACCACGCTGCTCGTCGCGATTACGAAGGATCCCCTTTCGGGCACGCTGAATGGCGTTGAAATCATTCCCACGACGCACATTTTCAGTCCCAACATCGAGAACATTTCGCTGGAGGACGCGGTCAAAGAAGCATGGCAGAAAAGGCCTGAGATCCAGCAGGCCGCGCTGAACCTGAAAAACGCCGGTGTCGAAGTGAAAGCTACCCGGAACTCGATGTTGCCGCAGCTCAATCTTTTCGGTGAATACCAGGCCGCTGGGCTGGGCGGAGTCATCACGCCGGCCACACCCACAGGAGCATTCTTCGCCGAATCTCCGATTTTCGTTCCCGGCGATGTCCTTCCCGACGGCACGATTCCGGTGGGGAGCGTGCCTATCGGCATTTCCGGCGAGCCGCTTACCACGCCAGGAGCCCCCATCCGCGGCGGGTTGAGCGACGATTTGGACGCAATGATTCGCGGGAAGTATCCGACTTTCGAGGGCGGATTCAATCTGACCCTGCCGATCCGCAACCGCGCGGCGCAGGCGAACAACGCGACCGCGCAGCTCAACGAGCGGGAGCAGGAAGTTCAGTATTTGCAGACCCAAAACACGATCGTACTCAATGTGCGCCAGGCCTTGATCACGCTGGTGCAAGACCGCGCTGCAATCACCGCCGCCGAGGAAGCCCGCGTCTTTGCGCAGCAAAGCTACGACGACGAAGTAAAGAAACTCCAGCTCGGCACTTCCACCGCCTTCACGGTCATCCAGAAACAGCAACTGCTGACTGCCGCCGAAGGAATCGAGCTGCGCGATCGGGTCAACCTGATCGAGGCCGAGTTGAACTTCAACCAGGCGATGGGCCGCACGCTCGATGTGCACAACATCACCGTGGCCGACGCTCTCAAGGGTTCCATCTCCAGCGTTCCCAATATTCCCGGCACTCCGGACGCCGGCGCTCAAGCCGGACATCGGTGACAGCTTTCTGTAGCACAGCGAGGTGACGTGTGACGGACGAGAAAGCGCGGAAGGTTGCGTCCGCTCCGGCTTTCGAGTCTCCGCGAAAACCGTCGCCCGCCGAGCGCGCGTGGGAAGAAAACACGCTGAAGCCCACGCTCGCAAAATCTCCCGACCGCGCCGCCGATTTCACCACCGTCTCGAGCTATCCGATCCAACGTCTCTATACAGAAGCTGACCTCGCGGACTCGAATCCGGAACGTGACCTAGGCGCGCCCGGCGAGCCGCCCTACACGCGCGGAATACATCCGGCGATGTATCGCGACCGGCTGTGGACCATGCGCCAGTTCGCGGGTTTCGGCTCCGCGGAGGACACCAACCGCCGCTTTCGCTATCTGCTCTCTCAGGGCCAGACTGGCCTCTCCGTCGCCTTCGATCTGCCTACGCTGATGGGCTACGACTCCGATCACCCGCTCGCCGAGGGCGAAGTCGGCAAGTGCGGCGTCGCCATCAGCTCGCTCGCGGACATGGAAGCTCTCTTCGATCAGATCCCGCTCGCGGACGTCACCACTTCGATGACAATCAACTCGCCCGCCGCGCCGATCTGGGCGATGTATCTCGCGGTCGCCGAAAAACAGGGGGCCGACTGGCGCAAGATCTCCGGCACGCTCCAAAACGACATCCTGAAGGAATATATCGCGCAGAAGGAATACATCTACCCACCCGAGCCTTCGTTGCGCATCGTCACCGACACGATCGAGTTCGGCGCCAAGCACACGCCGAAGTTCAACCCAATTTCGATCAGCGGCTACCACATCCGCGAAGCCGGTTCGACCGCCATTCAGGAGCTGGCCTTCACGCTCCGCGACGGCATCGAGTACGTTGAACACTGCCTGCGCCGCGGCATGCAGGTGGACGATTTCGCGCCGCGGCTTTCATTTTTCTTCAATGCCCATAACGATTTCTTCGAGGAACTCGCCAAATACCGGGCGGCGCGCCGCATCTGGCAGAACGTGATGCGCGAGCGTTTCGGCGCGAAGAATCCCCGGTCCTGGGCCCTGCGCTTTCATTCGCAGACGGCCGGGTGCTCGCTCACCGCCCAGCAGCCTTACAACAACGTCGTGCGCACGGCCGTGCAGGCGCTCGCGGCCGTCCTGGGCGGCACGCAATCCCTGCACACCAACTCCCTCGACGAAGCCTGGGCGCTGCCCACCGAATCCGCTGCCACCATTGCTTTGCGCACACAGCAGATCATCGCGTACGAAAGCGGCGTCACGAACACCGCGGACCCGTTCGGCGGATCGTATTTCGTCGAAACGCTGACAAACGAAGTCGAACGCGGCGCCCGCGATTACATCGAGAAAATTGATGCCCTCGGCGGAATGGTCGCGGCCATCGAGCGCGGCTTCCCGCAGCGCGAAATTGCCGACGCGGCCTACCGCTATCAGGTCGCCGTCGATCGCAAGGAAAAGATTGTCGTCGGCGTAAACGATTACGTCGTGAACGAAAAACCAATCGAAACTCTGCACATCGACGATACGCTCGCGGGCCGCCAGGGCGACCGCCTGCGAAAACTGCGCGCCGATCGCTCGAACGCCGAAGTCGAGCGCCGCCTGAACTCGCTGCGTCACGCGGCTGTGGGGGACGACAATCTGATGCCTCACCTCTTCGAAGCCGTCAAAGCCTACGCTACGCTCGGCGAAATCTGCGACGCCCTCCGCCAGCCGTTCGGCGTCTATCAGGAAGTCGCCATCACCTAGTTGCGGGAAAAGGCCCCAAGCGTCAGCTGACGAGACACATTTCCTGCGATTTTGAAGTATCCTTGCATCTGTATGCCCGAGAAGAAGATACGCGTCCTGATCGCCAAGCCCGGCCTCGATGGCCACGATCGCGGCGCAAAAGTGATCGCGCGCGCCCTCCGGGATGCCGGAATGGAAGTGATCTACACGGGCCTGCGCCAGACGCCCGAGATGATCGCCTCCGCCGCGATTCAAGAAGACGTTGACGTAATCGGCCTTTCGATTCTTTCCGGCGCGCACAACACCATTTGCGCCCGCCTAATGGATTTACTCCGCGCCAAGGGCATGACCGACGTTACGGTCCTGATCGGTGGCATCATCCCCGAGGCCGATATCGCTGATCTAAAAAAGTCTGGCATTGCCGAAATTTTTCTTCCGGGGACCACAACCCAAGCCATTGTAGACTTCATCCGCCAGCGCGTGGCAGCTGCACATCCAGGCGCTTGACGCATTTTGAGCCTGGCACCCAAGCAGCCGCGCCAAGAGGAACGTCGAGTGAAGGAATCGATCATCGAAACTCACCTGGATCGCAAGTCCGCGACGTTCCAACAGAACAGCCGCGCGATGGTGGATCGCCTTACACAGATCAAGAACGAAGAGGAAAAGATACGGCAGGGCGGCGGCGCGAAGGCCGTTGAAGGCCAGCATAAGAAAAACCGCCTCACGGCCCGCGAACGTGTCGCCAGACTAATAGACCCAAAGACCGAATTCTTCGAACTGGGCATTTATGCGGCGCACGAGATGTACCAGGAATGGGGCGGCGCGCCCGCTGCAGGCACGATTACCGGCCTCGGCCTCGTCGAGGGTCGCCGCGTGATGATTATCGCCAACGACGCCACAGTGAAAGCCGGCGCATTCTTTCCCCTGACTGCCAAGAAAGTCATCCGCGCCCAGAATATCGCCATCGAAAATCGCATTCCGACGATCTATCTGGTGGATTCGGGCGGCGTTTTTCTGCCGCTGCAAGAGGACGTCTTCCCGGACACGGACGACTTCGGCCGCGTTTTTCGAAACAACGCGGTCATGAGCGCGCTCGGCATCCCTCAGATTGCCGCGATCATGGGCCTTTGCGTCGCGGGCGGCGCGTATCTGCCGGTGATGTGCGACCACATTCTGATGACCGAAGGCAGCGGGCTTTTTCTCGCGGGCCCAGCTCTGGTGCAAACGGCCATCGGCCAGAAAACTTCTCTCGAAGATCTCGGCGGCGCCAAGATGCATGCGCAGACCAGCGGCACGGTGGATTTTCGCGAGCCGGACGACGACGCGTGCATCCATCGTATTCGCGCGCTCGTTGACAAGATGGGCCATCAACCCGGCGCGCCGTTCGATCACAAACCATCCAGGCAGCCGGCCTATCCTGCCGAAGACATGTACGGCATCGTTGCTGGCGATTCCTCGAAGCAGTACGACATGCGTGAAGTCATCGCGCGCATCGTGGACGCGAGCGAATTTGAGGAATATCGCGCCGAGCGCGGCCAAACCGTTCTCTGCGGATACGCGCGCATCGGTGGCTGGGCGGTGGGTATCGTCGCGAATCAGAAAAAGAGCGTCAACGTGATCGTCCCCGGCACGGGCGACAAACGCATCGAATTCGGCGGCGTGATCTACACCGAGTCCGCGGACAAAGCCGCGCGCTTTATCCTCGACTGCAACCAAAACCTCGTCCCGCTGATTTTCCTCCATGACGTGAACGGATTCATGGTCGGAAAGGAAGCCGAATGGAGCGGAATCATCCGCGCCGGCGCGAAAATGGTCAACGCGGTGGCCAATAGTGTGGTGCCGAAAATCGTCGTGATCTGCGGCGGCACGTTTGGCGCGGGCCATTACGCGATGTGTGGTAAGGCCTATGACCCGCGATTCATTTTCGCTTGGCCACTGGCGCGCTACGCCGTGATGAGCGGCGAATCCGCCGCCGGCACTCTCGTCGAGCTCAAGGTCAAGCAACTCGAGCGCGAAGGGAAAAAGCTCACCGAAAAGGACAAAAAGGAGTTGTACGAGTCCATCCGTTCGACCTACGAGCGCCAGACCGACGCGCGCTATGCGGCAGCGCGCCTCTGGGTGGACGCCATCATTGACCCCGCCCACACGCGCGAAGCGCTGATCGAGGCGCTCGAATCCGCATCGCTGAATCCGCATGTCGCCGAATTTAAAACGGGAGTCCTGCAAACCTGATGACGGACACCGTGACCATCGTCGAATGCCCGCGCGATGCGTGGCAGGGGCTGCCTCAAAACATCCCCACCGAAGAAAAAATCAAATATCTGACTCGCCTCGTCTCGCTGGGCTTCAGCCACATTGACGCCGTGAGCTTCGTCTCGCCCAAGCACGTACCACAGATGGCAGACAGCGAAGCCGTGATGCAGCACCTAAGCCAGGTCAAGCTTGCGTCGGGCGAGGCGCCGGAGATTATTGGTATCGTCGTCAACGAACAGGGCCTGGAGCGCGCTCTCGCGGCGCCTGGCGTGACCACGATCGGCTATCCGTACTCCATCTCCGCTTACTTCCGTCGCGCCAACGCGAATATGTCGAAACTGGAATCGCGCAATCTCGTCGGAACCATCCAGCGCCAGACGAAAACTGCCGGTAGAAAACTCGTCGTATACATTTCCATGGCGTTCGGCAACCCGTACGACGAACCTTGGGGCGAGGAGATCGTCGAAGACGCGCTCGTGTGGCTCAAGGACGTCGGCGTGCGCACCGTATCGCTCGCGGACACGGTGGGTACCGCATCGCCTGAAGATGTTGCACACCTGTACCGTGCAGTGAAGAATTGCGTGGCCGGTCTGGAGATCGGCGTGCACTTGCACAGCCGCCCCGACGGAGCCGCCGCCAAAGTCCTTGCCGCATACGAATCCGGCTGTCGGCGGTTCGATGGCGCGCTCACCGGCCTTGGCGGCTGCCCGTTTGCCGGCGATCAGCTCGTTGGCAACATCCCCACCGAGACAGTGCTGGCGACGCTCGCTGCTCGCGGTGTATCAACCGGCATTGATGCAAAGTCGCTCGCCATCGCCTGCGCAATCACCGGCGAGCTGCGCGAAAAATACGCGCACCTGCCCGCGGCATCGAAACCGAGTTAGCCGCAGATGCCTTTGATTTTTCTCCCCATCAGTGTTTATCTGTTGTGGCTGTCAGAGGCTTAATCGATGGGCTATCCAACGCTGACGTATCAATCCGAAGACGGAATCGCGACGATCGCGCTAACCGTGCCGGAAAAGCGCAACGCCATCTCCGCGCAAATGATCACGGACCTCCTCGGCGCACTCCAGCAGGCGGAAGAGGGTCCCGCGCGCGTCGTCATCATCACCGGCTCGGGAAAATCCTTCTGTGCTGGAATGGACCTGGACGAATTGCAGCACCTCGCACGGCAAACGCAGCAGAAAAACCTCGAAGATGCGCGCCGTGTCACAAAAATGCTCTATCGCCTGCACAGCTTTCCCAAACCCATCATTGCGGCTGTGAATGGCGCGGCCATCGCCGGCGGTTGCGGGATCGCGACGCTGGCCGATTTCACTCTCGCCGTTCCCGAAGCCAAATTTGGATACACCGAGGTCAAACTCGGATTCATCCCGGCTCTCGTTTCTGTTTTTCTCCGTCGCCGCATCGGCGACAGGCAGGTGCGCGACTTGCTGCTCACCGGCAGAATTATTGACGCCTCCGAGGCCCTTCGCATGGGCCTGATCACGGAGATTGTTCTGCAGGAAACGCTGATGGATCGCGCCCGGGAAATCGCCGGCCTTTTGCTCGCAGCGAGCCCCACGGCCATCGCGCAGACAAAGAAGCTCCTCTTGAATTTCGACCGCGTTGCGATCCGCGCCGAGCTCGAAGTGGCGATCGAGGCGAACTCCGACATCCGCATGACTGCTGACTTTCGCGAGGGCGTTTCCGCTTTCCTCGAAAAGCGCCCGCCAAAATGGAGCAGCCAGTAAACGCTCATGAAGGATTTCGCTGACGCCACGGTACGAGTGCGCTACGCCGAGACGGACCAAATGGGCATGGTGTATCACGGCAACTATTTCACCTGGTTTGAAGTCGGACGGGTCGAGCTTTGCCGCCATCTCGGATTCGAGTACAAGCAGATGGAAAGCGAGGACGATACGTTGATCGTGGTCGCGGAAGCATCCTGCCGCTACAAGCGCCCCGCGCGATTCGACGACATTCTAGTTGTTCGCACGCGAGTGACGCGTTTCGATAAGCGTACCCTGCGGTTCGCTTACGAGGTTCTGCGGCAGCCATCTGACGAATTGCTCGCGACCGGCGAAACGACGCACGTGATTTGCGACCATCAGGGGCGTCCGAAATCGCTGCCGGAAAAGTATCGAAAATATTTTTCACCCGGCCACTCCGATGGCTCCGCGCATGCAGACGCGAAATCCACTTTTGCTTCGAAAGTTCACCGATGAACTCACCCGATCCGGCCAAGATCGAACGCTTCCGCGAAAAACTGCTTCAGGAGTGGACCGACGAAGAAACCGTCGCCGCCTGGCGCAAGTGGAACACTCAGCTTTCGGTGTTCAGTCGCGAGGCCACGGAGGCCGTTCTCGAGGCCGCGCAGCTTCGTCCGGGAATGCGCGTGCTCGACTTGGCGAGCGGTGTGGGAAATCCTGCGCTTTCGATTGCAGAGGCCGTCGGGCCGACCGGTCATGTTACGGCAACCGATCTTGGACCCGGGATGATCGCTTACGCAGAAGAGCTCGCAAAATCGAAGGGTCTTCGAAACATCGATTTTCGCGTTGCGGACGCCGAGTCGCTTCCCTTCCCGGACCGCGCCTTCGATGTCGTAACCTGCCGCTTCGGCGTAATGTTCTTCCCGGCGCAGGTAAAGGCGTTTCGCGAATGCCGCAGAGTCCTGAAGCCCGGCGGCCGCGTCGCCTTCGTCGTCTGGGGCAAGCGCGAGCAGCTGTTCCTTACCGCGACGATCGGCGTATTGATGAAGTATGTCGAGGCGCCAACGCCCGACCCGGATGCGCCGCACGCCTTCATGTTCGGCGAACGCGGGCTGCTCGAAAACCGGCTCAAAGCTGCCGGGTTCTCTGACGTGCGTGAAGAAGTGCGAATCATAACTGGCCGCTGGGAGGGGTCGCCGGAAGATTACTGGCAGCAGTTTACGGAGGTCGCTGCGCCGTTTCGTCCGCTGATCGCAAAGCTCACGCCGGAGACGCGCGCGAAAGCGGAGGCCGAGATTTTCGCCGGCCTGCGAAAGCTCTCCGATGGCAAGGTCTTGACGATGCCTCTCGAAATTGTGATCGGCACGGGCGCGCAAACGTGACGCGCGTTGCGATAGACGGCGAGCGCCTGACGCTGGAACATCTTTACAGCGTTGTCTTCGATGGTGCCGCGGCGGAAATTTCCCCCGAGGCGCGGAAACGCATGAACGCCTCGCGGGCCGTGATCGAGCGCCTGGTAGAGGCCGACACTGCCGTCTACGGCGTGAACACCGGCTTTGGCAAGATGGCCTCGACGCGCATCTCGCGCGTCGAAATCCGCCAGCTGCAGCTCAACCTCGTGCGCAGCCACGCGTGCGGCGTTGGAGTGTCGCTCAGCGAGCCTGCCACGCGCGCAATGCTTGCGCTCCGCGCCAACGCGATTGCCAAAGGCTTTTCCGGTGTCAGACCCATCGTAGCCGAGACGCTCGTCGCGATGCTAAATCGCGGCGTTCATCCGGTGATTCCATCGCAAGGCTCCGTCGGCGCATCGGGTGATCTCGCGCCGCTGGCGCATCTGGCGCAGGTTGCGATCGGCGAGGGCCGCGCGAACTTCCAGGACCACACAATGTCCGGCGCGGAGGCCATGCGTGCCGCAGGAGTCGCGCCTCTGATACTCGAAGCGAAAGAAGGCCTCGCGCTGCTCAACGGCACGCAGGCGATGCTCGCGCTCGCGGCGATCGCGCTGCGCGAAGCGGAAATCGCCGTGGATACTGCCGACGTCGCAGCGGCTCTTTCGCTTGACGCGCTGCGCGGCAGCCCCGCCGCATTCGATGCGCGCATTGCACGAGTGCGTCCGCACCCTGGCCACGCCGTCACCGCGCGCAATATCGAGCGGCTGAACCGCGGAAGTGAAATCCGCGAGTCACACCGCTCACCTGACAAAGACCCGCGCGTGCAGGATCCATACAGTCTGCGCTGCGCCCCGCAAGTCCACGGAGCGGTGCGCGATGCGCTGGCCCAGATTCGCGCGACGCTTACGATTGAGCTCAACAGCGCCACGGACAATCCGCTCGTTTTCGTTTCGAAAAGCGATTCCGGGGAGGATTCCGGTGAAGTGATCAGCGGCGGCAATTTTCACGGCCAACCGCTGGCGATGGCTGCCGATCAGATGGCCGTGGCGCTCGCGACGCTCGGCGGAATCTCCGAACGGCGCATCGAACAAATGACCAACCCGCAGACCAGCCAGTTGCCCGCGTTTCTGGTGCGCCACGCGGGATTGAATTCAGGCTTCATGATCCTGCAGGTCACAGCCGCGGCGCTCGCCAGCGAATTGAAGCCGCTCGCCGCTCCGCATTCGGTGGATTCGATTCCCACGTCCGCGAATCAGGAAGATTATGTCTCGATGGGAATGGGCGGCGCGCGGCGGCTCGAATCAATGCTCTCCAATTTGCGAAATATTCTCGCGATCGAATTGCTCGCGGCATGCCAGGGGATTGATCTGCTGTCGCCCCTTCGGCCGGGGCCGGAAACCCGCAAGGCTTACGATGTCGTGCGGGCGCTTTCGCCGGCAATGGACGCCGACCGTTCGCTCGCGCCGGATATCGAAGCCGTCGCCCGCGAAGTGGCGAAGGGCTCGTTCGCCGCAATTCTGCGGTATCCCGTTTTCACTTCTTGAGCGAGCGCTGAAGAAATTTGCCGAAGCGATGGCCGGCGATGTAGCTGAAGGGTTTCACACCCAGCGAGTAGTGCCCGCACGGAAGGGACATCGCCTCAAAAGGAACGCGCTCGGCGCGGAGCTTCGCGAGAAGCGCCTCCGTGTATTCAGGCCAAAAGGTCGGGTCGTATCGCGCGGTGATGAGCAGAAGTTTTTTCTTTGCTTCCGTCAGCCGAGTTACATAAGGAAACGGACTGATCGGCGACCAGAGGTGCCGGAGATCGTCGTGCGAGACGCCTGCGGCGGCGACCGGCTCCCAAACGGTTTTCGTCGTGAGGCCGGTGGCGACTACGTCTCCGAAATAAGTGGAGGCGTGCAGGAACGCGGCGGCCGCAACCGCCGGCTCGTGGCACATGGTGATAAATCCGATCGCGGAGCCGATGCTCGTGCCCAGGATGCCAAGCGGGCCGTAGCCCTCCTGTTCCAGCCAGCGCAGCGTGCGGCGAACGTCGAGCACCGCTTGGTGACCGGCCTGCATCGTGAGGCCAATATTCGGGCCCACGAGGTGATCGGCGCGCGGATGTCCGGGAATCGAGCGGCGGTCGTGATACGGCAAGCTCATCTTGACCGCCGTGAGGCCGAGCTTGTTCAGCCAGAGGCAGACATTTTGCTGCTCCTCCCAGCGCGCGTTCCACTGCGCGAGAACGACGACGGCTGGCCCCTTTTTCTGCGCGGGGAAGAATTGGGCATGGACGCGGTTATTCGCGGCCCAGGGCGAGACGATGGCGCTCGTGAACGTGAGGACGCCGTCCGCGAGCGCGTAGTCGTTCGCGGGCGCGATGGAATACCAATCATCGCTGTGGGCGATGGCGTCCGCGATGTAGCGGTCGAAGAAGGCGCGCGGATTTGCATCCGCCGGATCGCCGCCGATGTGTTCGACGCCCCATGCGAATGGAAGCGTGCGGCGCTTCGGCTCTTGATCGAAGCGCATCTGCTCGTAGCTGCGGACTCTTTTTTCGTACCAGGATGGCATTGGGCGAGGAAATGAATATACCTTACGGCGCTGCGGTTCGAAACCCGGGGCTCCGCTTCAGATCGCGAGATGTTGGCTCACCACAGAGGAGCCACTTGTTCCTGGTTGAATACGGGCGGAGGGCCGCCCCTATTGGATACCAAGTTTAACGACGTGAACCAGGCGGCGCTTGCGCAGGATGTCGTGTTACAAAATCGAAAGCGCGAGCAGCTCAATCTTGGAACCGGGCGGGCGCCGTGAGACAGCCACCGCCGACGTAAGCTAAATTTGCGCCATGCCGCCGTCAACGAAGAGTTCGATGCCGGTGACGAAGCTGCTGTCATCCGACGCGAGGAATACCGCCGCTTTCGCGATTTCGTCGGGTGTCCCCATGCGGCCCATCGGCACAGAGGCGACCAGGCCAGCCTGGATCTGCTGAAGCTGCTCCTCGCTCTGCGCCAGCCCCCTGACGCCTGGCGTGTCAATTGGGCCGGGACTCAGCGCGTTAACGCGAATCTTGCGCTGCTTCAAATCAACGGTCCATGAGCGCGCGAACGACCGCACGGCCGCCTTGGTTGCGCTGTAAACGCTGAATGCTGCCATTCCTTTGATTGAAACGATCGAGGCGTTCAGGATGATCGAGCCGCCGTCCACGAGCAACGGAAGAGCCTTTTGCACCGTGAAGAGGAGCCCCTTTACGTTCGCGTTGAATGTCTTGTCGAATTGCTCCTCGGTGATCGCGCCCAAAGGGGCAAATTCGCCGCCGCCCGCATTCGCGAAGACGATATCGAGGTGACCCTTCTGCTGCTTCACCGTTGCGTACAATCGGTCGAGATCGCCGAGTTTTGAAACGTCGCCTTGGACTCCGGTGACGTTCTTGCCGATCAGTTTCACGGCTGCATCAAGCTCCGCTTGACGCCGGCCGGTGATAAAAACATGCGCGCCTTCCCCGACGAAACGCTGGGCCGTGGCGAGGCCGATGCCACCGTTGCCTCCCGTTACGACCGCTACTTTTCCTTCCAACTTTGGCATGAGTATGACTCCCTTTGATGGTTCGGATCGGACGCCGCCGCATCAGGCTCGCGTGATCTATGCACTTGTACCCACTATAGTTGATGCGAGCATCTCCCAAAAGGTGCGAACCCATTCGCGTGATGGCCGAAGCTGGCAGGAAACTTCACGCCAAGCGCGTTCGCCCGGGGGTAGTAGGGCTACGCCCCTACGAAGGCAAAGGCGACGGACGGGGCCGAGGCGCGGCGGAAAACGTTAGCAGTCGGGCACGACTGCGGCGGGGCGCTGCGTGGGGCGCCGGGCGATGTGGCAAAATTCAATTGTGGCTCCCTCTACATTAATCGGCATATTCGCGGCCCTTTTTGGGTTGATCATTGGGAGCTTTCTGAACGTTTGCATCGTGCGCATACCGGGGCGAAAGTCCATTGTGATGCCCGCGTCGGCTTGCCCAAAATGCGGCGCGGCGATTCGACCGTGGGACAACATACCGGTAGTGAGCTGGGTTCTGCTCGGCGGGAAATGCCGCGCGTGCAAAACGAAGATTTCGGCGATGTATCCGGCGGTCGAGGTGCTGACGGCGGTTCTTTTCTGGGCCTGTTACCACGCGTTCGGTCTGACCACCGAGGCGCTGAAGTGGGCGATTTTTTCGGCGCTGATGATCGTGCTGGTGTGTACGGACCTGCGCGAGAGAATCCTTCCGGACGTGGTGAACTACTCCGGGTTCGTGGCGGGATTGCTGCTCAGTCTGGTGACCAAGCCTTCGGACGGGACCGCGCTGTGGCTCGCGAATCGCATGTTCGACTTCCCGCCCCCGACTCCGGTGCTTTCGCTGGCGGACGCTTTGCTGGGCGCAGCGTTCGGGAGCGGGTTGCTGTGGCTGGTGGCCGAGGCGTACTTCCGGCTGCGCGGGCGCGAAGGGATGGGTTTCGGCGACGTGAAGATGATGCTGATGGCCGGAGCGTTTCTCGGGCTGAAAAGGACCCTGCTGACGGTCCTGGTGGGATCGGTTCTCGGAAGCGTGCTGGGGCTGGCGTTCATGCTGGCGCGACGTAAGGAATCTGATTACGAGCTACCGTTCGGAAGTTTTCTGGGCATGGCGGCTGTGCTGGTGATCTTTTTCGGCACGCCTGTGGTGAATTGGTATCTGTCGCTGATGATGGTGCGATGAAGGGCGCGCAAATGCAATTTCGTCAAACAGAGGCCGGGCGATGACGCTGCCGCCGGCCATTCATCCGGCCGTCCCGCCGATCGGCTTGGTGGATGCGATCGTGATGCTGGTGCTATTGCTTGGGGCGTTGCTGGCGCTCGTGCTGGTGGTGCGGAAATTCGTCCGCAGCGAATCTGCAGCGTCCCAAACCGATTGGCAGAATCCGAAACCCGACTCGGAGAATGCGTCGGTGTTCATGGCCGCGTCCATGCAGGGCGTGATCGAAAAACTCCGCACGCAGGAAAAGGAGCTGGCGCGGCTGCACGTGCTGGCGCAGGAACGCGCGCAGGAATCTGAACGCATGACGGAGGAAGTAACGCGCAACATGCCCACTGGATTGCTGCTGGTGAGCGCGACGGGCGCGATCAGCTCGTCCAATCCCGCGGCGGAAGAGGCGCTGGGGCTGCGGCCAATGCGCTACAGGTCGTACAAGGAAATTCTGGGCGACGATTCGGGTCTCTCGCAGATGCTGACGGCGTGCCTGCGGGACGGCAAAACGTTTCAACGCGGCGAAGTGGAGCATTTGACGACGGACGGAGAAGTGCGGCGGCTCGGCGTGACGATTTCACCGATCTACCGCCACGCGCGAGTGGCCGTGCGGCGGCATGTGTCAGACCCGCCGCGGATGCCTGAGATGAAGGTGAGCGGCGCGCTGTGTCTGATGAGCGACCTCACCGAGCTGACCGCGCTGCAAAAACAGATTCGCTGGAAGGAAAATCTAGCGGCGCTGGGCGAAATGTCCGCGGGCATCGCACACGAATTCAAGAATTCCCTGGCGACGATTTCCGGATACGCGCAGATGATTCGCGGCGAGTCCCAGCCCGGCGACACGCGCGACTCGGCGGAGAAAATACTCGATCAGACGCGGGCGCTCACGCACGTGGTGACGGAGTTCCTGAAGTTCGCGAAGCCGCTGGAAATCTGCTACGAGACGGTTGCCATGGCGCCGCTGGTCGAGCGCCTGGTTGAAGAGCTGCAAGAGTCCCTGCCCAGGTGCGAGTTCGCCCACGAGGGACAGTTCCTCGAGCTGCCCGGAGACGAGGCGCTGCTGCGCCAGGCGATGCTGAACCTGGCGCGCAACGGAGCGGAGGCCTCGAGCGCGGGAGGAAAATCGCCCCGCGTGACGATTTCGGGAACGCTCGAAGAGCTGGGCGGCCGGAAATGGCAGCGCATCTGCGTGGCGGACAACGGGCCGGGCATCCCGGAGCAGGAGCTGCAAAAGATATTTTTGCCGTTCTATACGACGAAATCCGAAGGCACTGGGTTGGGTCTGGCCGTGGTGCAGAAAGTGGCACTACAGCACGGCGGGAGCATCGAGGCGCGCAACCCGTCCCAAGGTGGGGCTGAGTTCCTGCTGTGGTTACCTTTGCGGCAGGAGAACGCACCGTCTCTATTCCCCTCACAGGCAGCACGCATCTAAACTGGTAATGGGCGCGGCTGTGAACGCGCTCCGGGAGGCGTAGCCATGCGCAGGATCTTACCGTGGGCCGCAGCAGCGGCGATTTTCGCGATTCCGGCGAGCGGATGGTGCCAATCAGCTGATCCTAAGCCTTCGCAGGAGAGCCAGTCGCAGACGTCTGGGCAATCGAATGCGACGCCCTCAAGTGGCGCGGCAAGTACGGCCACGACGCAGCCCGCTGCCCCGCAGCAGGAGTCATTGGCCGAAGCGGCGCGGAAAGCGCGCGAAGCGAAGAAAGACGCGACGAAGCCGCCAAAGGTATTCACGAACGAGAATCTCCCGACGGATGGCGGGATTTCGACTGTCGGAAAGGAAGCGGCCACCAAGGACGGCGACACAGCCGCGACGGACGCGAAGGCAGACGACGCTAACACCGAAAAGGCATGGCGCGCCAAGTTCTCGGTGTTGCGGGCGAAGCTGGCGCGAGATCAGGAAGACCTCAGCGTGATGCAGCGCGAGCTGGGCGTGCTGAACTTGCAGAATTACAGCGATCCCGTAAAGGCGATGCAGCAGGAATTGACCCGCGACGACATTAACAAGAAGACTGCTGACATTGACGCAAAAACGCAGGCGATCAAAGCCGATCAGCAAGCCATTGACGACGCCGAAGACGCCCTGCGCAAAGCCGGCGGTGATTCAGGCTGGGCGCGCTAGAGATTTCAATCCATGGAGCCCGTCCTACTGGTCGAGGATAAAGCCGAGCTGCGCGCGATGTTGCGCAAGGCCCTCGAACGAGCGGGCTACACCGTCGAAGAAGCGCCCGATGGAAACGCCGCCATTGACAAGGTCCGCTCGCGTCGCTACCTGATGGTTCTCACCGATCTAAAACTTCCCGGCAATTCCGGAATTGACGTGCTGCGCGAAGCACGTCGCGTGGAACCTACGCTTCCCGTGATTATCATGACGGCGTACGGCTCGGTTGAGGAAGCCGTGACCGCGATGAAGGAAGGCGCGTTCGACTTCATTCAGAAGCCGGTGGACCTGGATCATTTAAAGCTGCTGCTCGAGCGGGCGGCGCGACAGCAGGAATTGCTGCGCGAGAATTTGCTGCTGCGCGAGGAATACGCCGCGCGATACGGGTTTCCGCGCATCGTCGGCGAACACCCCACGATGAAAGATGCGAGCAACATGACGCAGCGCGTGGCCGCAACCGATTCGACTGTCCTGCTGCTGGGCGAAAGCGGCACGGGCAAGGAGCTTTTCGCGCGCGCCGTGCATCATCTGAGCCCGCGGGCCGAGCAGCCGTTTGTGGCTCTGAACTGCGCGGCGATTCCCGAAGGGCTGGTCGAAAACGAGCTTTTCGGGCACGAGCGGGGCGCCTACACGGGCGCGGGTGCGAGGAAAATGGGCAAGCTCGAACTTGCGCACCGCGGCACGCTGTTTCTCGATGAAATCGGCGAGCTGCCGCTGGCGATTCAGAGCAAGCTGCTGCGCGTGCTCGAGGAGCGGCGATTCGAACGCGTCGGGGGAACACAGGAAATCGAAGCGAACGTCCGTATCGTCACGGCGACGAACAAGGATTTGCGCGCGGCTGTCGCGGACAAAACTTTCCGCGAAGACCTCTACTTCCGCATCGCGGCCGTGCCGATCACGATTCCGCCGCTGCGCGATCGCGGAGACGATGTGCTGCTGCTGGCGGAACATTTTCTCGAACGCTTCAAGCGGGAATTCCGCAAACCCGCGCTGAAATTAACCACTGACGCGCGCGCGCGGCTGCGCACGTATCCGTGGCCTGGAAACGTCCGCGAATTGCAGAACGCCATCGAACGCGCCGCGATTCTCGCGAACGGTCCTGCAATCGATTCGGAGGCGCTGCAGTTGCCTGCCGCGAGGCCCACGCCGGAGGAATTGCCGGACGGCATGCTCGAAGAAAGATTTCTATGGGAAGGACCCCTCGACGAGGTGTCGCAGCGCGCCGTCGCTCACGTTGAGCGGTTCAAGATTCAGAACGCGCTGCGCGAATCGAAGTGGAACAAGACGCGCGCCGCCGAGAAGCTCGGCGTGTCTTACAAGACCCTTCTTACCAAAATCCGCGGACTGGGTTTAGAGAATTAGCCCCGTTTTGCGCCTGCGCGCACGTGCCGTGTTAAAGCACGGCACGGCGCTGCACTTAATTCCTTAAGCCCTCAGCCCAGCAATTGAACGAAGATTTCGTTCGACACGGTCAGGCGGTCGGGCGCGATGCGTAGGCGCGGGCCGTCCACTTCGATGAAGCCATTCGACCGCAGCTGGTCAATGCGCTCTCGCAGCGTGATGAGCCGGTCGCTGAGCTGCGGTTCGTAGTCGCGTTCGATCCTGGCGAAGTCTATGCCCTCAAGCTGGCGCAGGCCGAGGTAAAACTCTTCTTGCAGCGCCTGCGGGGGCACCACGGTTTCGATCTGCTCGCGCGCGGAGGCGCCGCGCTCGATCAGCGTGACGTAGCGAGCCGGGTCGTGGACGTTGGCCCAGCGCGAGAGGCCGTCAAACGAGTGGGCGCCCGCGCCGAGGCCGAGATAGGGCTCGCGGCGCCAGTACTTCAGATTGTGCTTCGAATGGCGGCCGGGCAAACCCCAGTTGGAAATTTCGTAGTGTTCGTAGCCGGCCGCGGCGAAACGCTCTCCCGCATAATCGTAAAAGTCGGCCATCGCGTCGTCGTCGGGAATATCGGCCGCGCCGTATCGGCTGCCGCCCGCCAGCACTTCCTTCCCCAGGCGGCTGTCTTCGTCCACTTCGAGCATGTAAACGGAAACGTGCTCGGGCAGGATGCGCAGAACCCGACCCACTGATGCCTCCCACGATTCGCGCGTCTGGTGCGCGAGCCCCGCGATGAGGTCCAAGCTGATATTGCGAAACCCGGCGGCGCGCAGGAAGTCCGCGGCGCGATAGATGTCCTCCCGGCGATGCATTCGGCCAGCAGCCTGAAGCTCGCGATCATTAAAAGATTGCGCGCCGAGGCTGACGCGGTTGAAGCCTGCCGCAAACCACGCGGACGCCTTCTGCTGCGTGATCGTTTCCGGATCCGCTTCGAGGGTGACTTCTGTAAGCTCCCCGCCACTTGCGCGACGGAGCGCGTCGAGAATCCGCGTGAGCAAAGCTGGGTCGAGAAGGCTCGGCGTGCCCCCGCCGAAGTACACCGTGTCTACCTTCGGCCCAGAGGCGAGGTCGGAGGTCGCGATCTCGCGGCAGATAGCCTCCGCGTACGGCTCGTAGCGGTCGCGGGAGACCACGCCGGTGTGAAAATTGCAGTAGGTGCATCGCGTCTGGCAGAACGGCACCTGGATGTAAGCCCCTAGCGTCATTGAGATCTAGAAATTTAGCACGGGTGGCTGAAGAAGGCACGGATGGCGCCGGGATAGCCCCACGCGCCGCTTTAAATGTACCGGGGAATTCCAGTCACGAATTTCAACAGAGCAGGGTGTTCGAAGATCGTGGCATTGATCAGGGCGTGGAGATCGGCCGTGACATCGCCAACCTCTGCGATTCGGCTCTCAGGGCCCCCGGTTACGATGCGCTTCGCATCTTCGACGAGCCGCTTTTCGACGTCCTTGGTGTGCGCGTGCATGGATTCGTGAATTAAATAATCGGAGATGGCTACAAATTCACCGCCATCGAGCCACATGCCGTGACATTGAGGACACCAATCCATAACAACCGACGAGTGCCCGAATAGGACGGACACCATTTTGGTCGTGTTACATTTTACGCACGGGCGGTTGGTCGCGACAGCGCTCGTCTTTTCCATGTCGTCAATTTCGTCGTTCAACCAGTGGAGCGAACCGTTTTCCACCGTGTTTTTCAATTTTCGCAACTCGTCCTTGATCAGCCAGAGACCTTTGCATTTCGGGCAGCCCTCGAACTCCATGCCGGAAATGGAATAGAGATTCAGGCTGTTTCCGCACGCGGGGCAAATGTCGGTCGTGGCGCGGACTTCTTCGGCGCCCTTGATCGGCGGTGAATCCACGTCAGCTTCCGCATCGCTGCTTCTCGTCTTCACGCGCTTGAACCAGTACGGAACGTGAACGTCGTTGACGAAATCAGAGAAGCCTTTGCCCCCCACGGGCATGGTCTTCGCGAGGTCTTCATCGATCAGATTCAATTCCCCACCGTCGAGCCAAAAGCCGCCGCAATCCGTGCAATGGTGGAGGAAAATTTCGTCCGATTCCAGAAACTTGACCTTTACGAGCTTAAACACCTTGCACCGCGGGCAGGTAAGGGGTTGTTTTTCGGGCTCAACGTCCTTGCCTTCCTCGCAAAATTCGATGCTTCCTTCAACCTGAAAGGCCATCTTGTCGAGCTCGCCGGCGTCGAGCCAAAGGCTGCCGCACTTCTCGCACATGTCGTACGAGACGCGGTCCTTTTTCGTGACGACCGTGTTGGTGGTCATCTCGGTGCCACAGCTCAGGCAATTCATCTGCGAAGCCTCCGTAAACCACTCGTTCGGTCCGCCAGTTTCGACCTCAACTCCGTCGAAAGAACGATACGTGGCCGGCGCTTGCGGGTCAAGCGCGGGCGATTTCGCTCAATCCACCGGCCCCACCGAGCATCTGATAAAATAGTACCGGAGAGAGAACATTGACCATGGAAAAACCGCTGATTGAGTCGCATCGGGCGGCTGGGGCACGGATCGCCGAATATTCCGGCGTCGCGCTGCCGGAGGCGTACGCGGAGCTGGAACGCGAGTACGTCGCCGCGCGGGAAAGCGTCGCGCTATTCGATACAAACTGGCATGCGTTTCTGGCGCTGACGGGGCGCGACCGCGTGAAATACCTCCACGCGATTTCATCGAACAACATCCAAGCGTTGGAGTCCGGTCAAGGGACCCTCGCGCTGCTGCTGAATCCGCAGGGCCGCATACAGGCCGAGCTCGAAGTGTACGCGCTCCCGGAAATGCTGCTGGTGCTTTCGCACGCTTCGCTGCGGGAACAAACCGTGGCGCTGCTCAAGAAGTATGTCATCGGCTCGCAGGTGAAGATCGAGGATCTGACTGACCAAATGGGAAGCCTTGCTATCGAGGGGCCGCGCGCAACGGTAATTGTCGAGCAGGCTTGCGGCGTGAAGCTCGCCGACCTGCCGGAGATGTCCATCCGGGACGTGACGGTCGAGGGCATCGCCTGCCAGCTTGTGCGGCGCTCGCATTTCGGCGAATTGGGCGCGGAGTTCATTGCGGGGCGCGATTGCATATCTTCACTCTGGGAGAAGCTGCTCGCGGGCGTCCGCGCGCACGGCGGCGAACCGATTGGGATGGTTGCGCTCAACGCGCTGCGTCTCGAGGCTGGCGTTCCCTGGTTCCCCGCCGATTTCAACGACGGGATGATTCCACACGAGGCGGTGCTCGAAAACACGCACATCAGCTTCAATAAAGGCTGCTACACCGGACAGGAAATCGTCGAGCGCGTGCGGACGCGCGGGCACGTCAATCGGAAGCGCGTGGCGCTGAAGTTTTCGAGCGTTGCGCCTCCGGCTGCAGGCACGAAGCTGCGCGCCGGCGGCGCGGAAGTCGGTTTCGTGACCAGCGCCGCATTTTCGCCGGACGCGAAGCCTTCCATCGGCATGGGCTACGTTCGGCGCGAACATTTTGCGCCGGGTAGCGTGGTGGAGTTCGACGGTGGGACGGCGGAGGTTGGGGGAAGTTGACGCTCCCGAGATAAACACGGAACGCCGAGAACGCGCTCCGGGTTCATCGCAGGAATTACTTCTTTTGCGATTGCGCTGCCTGGGCTCGCGCCGCCTGTTGTTCCTGCCTCTGGCGCGTCAGGTGCGGGACCACTCCCACGAGGCGCTCGAGCAGCATCAGCTGGCCGCGGTGGTGCATTTCGTGCTCTTTCGTGGATAGCAGCATGTCGAAGCGCGTCCTCGTCGCTGGGCTTCCGCCCGGCGGCATCGTCAAAACCTCGTCCAGGAACGAATCCGGCAGGCCCTCGACAAAAGACGCGTAACGATTGCCCTCTGCTTTCAGGAGGGCGACGATTTCGGCCTTGTTCCGGGGCTTGGATTCTTCGGCGGTGATTTTCTGGAAGAGCTCCGGAAAATTTACCTTCGTCATGTCGGAAACCTTGTTGGCGTTAATGTGAAGCATGAATTCGGGCCCATAGGCAATGTGTACGAGGGTTTGACCGATGGTCCTGGTATCTGGCGTCGCCTTGAAGTCGTATTTACTCTCCGGAATATCTTCCGCGACTTGAATCGTATTCTTGCGCACCGTCCGGAACGCAGCTGCCATTTCCTTACCGCCGTAATTCGACATTTTCGTTTTCTCCCTGGCTATTCTAACGGTCTGTGAATTGATCTAGATTGGCTCGCCCGAAAGGCAAGCCCGTCTGATGTGAGCTCAATTAAATGCTAACTCTTGGTGAAATTCATCGAGCGGAGGAAGCTGCCTCGGTCGGTGTCGATTTTCTTCTGAAGCTGGAAAACCGCGTAGAGAAGCGCTTCGGGACGCGGCGGGCAGCCGGGCACGTACACGTCAATGGGGATGACCTGGTTGACGCCCTGCACGATCGCGTAATTGTTGAACACGCCGCCGGAGGTCGCGCACGCGCCCATGGAAATTGCCCATTTCGGCTCGGGCATCTGCGCGTAAAGCTGCTTGATGATCGGCGCCATTTTCTGCGAAACGCGGCCAGCTATGATCATCAGGTCGGACTGGCGCGGCGAGCCGCGGAAAACTTCGGCGCCAAAGCGCGAAATATCGTAGCGCGAGGCGGCCATGGACATCATTTCGATAGCGCAGCACGCAAGGCCAAATGACATCGGCCAAATCGAGCTGCGGCGCGCCCAGTTGACGACCTTGTCGAGCGAGGCGAAGAGAATGCCTTCGTCCTTCAGGAAATTTTCGTCCTGGCCCGGTGTTTCGAGTGTGACGCCCTTCGCGAGTTCAACGGACATGGTTAAGAGCAGCTCCTGAACGAGCGGGTCGCGCAGTTCCCTGACGCTTCATTTTGCACCTTGGCGCGGAGGTTTGCAATGGAGCAGACGAGGCGTCAGTTCTTGAGGAAGAACTCGCAAGAATTATGCCCGCTCGGGCCGACCGGATATTTGAGGTATTTAAGGGCCCGTGGAATCGTTCTGGGCGCCGGATCGGCTGAATTCGAACTCGAAGGTCTCCGTTGATTCCTTTGGGGCCGGTTCGAATCGCCAGTCTTTGATGGCATCAAGCGCGGCATTGACGAGGAACGGGCTGCCGCCAACTACTCTGGTATTTACCACGCGACCCTCGGCTGAGATCGTCGCTTCGATCTTGACCCGCCCGGAGATGTTCATCTGCATGGCTATCGGGGGATAAATGGGCCTGGTTTTCGTTCGCACCTTACGCTTGCCGGAGTCGGCAGCAGCGTCCTGCGCGGACGCTTTCAGCGGCAGAACGGCGGAGCCACCCAGAGCAAGTGCGATTGCCAGTCCTGCTAACGCGAGCCTACGCTTCATGTCCCTGTGTCCTTCCCAATGAGAGAACTCGCGCCTGTAAACGCACGTGCAGGGCCACGAAGCCAGCGCGCCGACTCGAGGGCAGTGGTCGGCACCAATTCCCGTACATGATTGATATTAAGCATGTTACTTAGGCGGGCAAGCTCCGTGGTTGGGCTCTAGCCCGGCCCTATCGTCTCAATCCCTGCATCGAGAGACGATGAACATCTCAAATTGCGACACTGGCGCAAGTTCGAGTTGGGCTTTCGCGATCGGATTCCGTGAGATAAGGTTGTGCCGACGGCGGGCGACGCCAAGGAGGAGACATGAGGTCGCGGATATGGATACCGTGCGCGATTGCGCTCAGCTTTGCTCTGGGAATGGTCGTGCAATCCGCGAGAGGATCGCGCAGCGAAAAAGACGAGCCCAGAGTTACAGGAATCGGTGGATTTTTCTTCAAGGCGCAGAATCCAGCCAAGCTCGCGGAATGGTATCGCGTGCATCTGGACATCGTGCTGGCGCCTGCGGGAAAGGGAGAAAACGCGCCGCAGTTTAGTATGTTTGAGTGGCGCGAAAAAGACCATCCTGACCGGCTGGGCTTGACGGTGTGGTCTATTTTCCCCGCCGATACAAAATATTTCGAGCCGAGCAAAGGCTCGTTCATGATGAATTTTCGCGTGGCGAATCTCGACCGGGTACTCGGGCAGCTTCGGCAAGAAGGCGTGAAAGTGGACGACAAAATTGATGACGAGTCCAACGGCCGGTTCGGCTGGGTGATGGATCCGGAAGGCAATCGCATCGAATTGTGGGAACCAAAGGGTCAGTAAAGATGCTCGGTCGCCGCATTGTCCGAGTACGCCGTCGCGCTAGTCAACTGTCACGGTAACTGTGGCGGATTTCGTGTGGCCGGCGGCGTCCGTCGCTGTAAGCGTGTAGATGGTCGTCTTCTTCGGCGACACGCTCACGCAACGCTCAAATGCAGGCCAGACGGCATTTGATTGCGGCTGGAGGGTTACGGACTTCGCGTTCGATACGCTGTAGCACAGCATCGTGGAATCGCCGCGCGTGATTTCGCCAGGGTACGGGAAGAACTTCAGAATATCGAACCGGTCGCCGCCCATCCCTTCGAAAACTCTTTGATCCTGTTCGCGCTTCGCGGCGGCCGCCCGCTCCTGGATCACGCGGTCCCCATTCCAGCGCATATAGAACACACCACCCACATAGGCCGCAGCCAAGCCAAAAACAATCAGGGACACGACGAGGTAGACGCTCATCCCCTTGCGCGGCGGAGGCCCAAGATTGGGATCGTCGAACACAGACAGCTCCTGCTAATTTTGCGGCTGGGCCTGCGACGAGGGCGGCTGCACGATCGTGCCCCCAAAACCGGTAGGTATAGTGGGATTGGGGATTCCGATCCCTAGGGGGCTTCCCGGTTGCCCTGCCGGCTGACCTCCCGCTCCGGAAAGCGCCTGTTGGGCAGCGCGCGCCTGATCCTCCAGAGGATTCCAAATAAATTCCCACTCTTTATATTTCTTCCCGAAGTTGTAAACCTTGATCGAAGGCGCATCGGATTGAGTTCCGCCGCCGACACCGGTCAGGAAGGCGCCCAGCACGGGACCATCAACCGGGCCAGTCGGTTTCAAAAGTGAGAGCGGGTTGACCGGCTGATCGAACGATGACGATGAAGCCTGCCCCGAAGCGGGAGCCTGCGCGGCACCCGTGGAGTTGTCCGGAGTCGAACCGGAAGGCGGCTGCCCCGACGTGTTGCCGACAGACGGAGTAGTTGGCGCATTCGGACTGTTTGCGCCGCTCGTTCCCAATCCCAGGCCCATGCTGGAAACCGGCGCGCCGATGGATCCCGGCGTTGGAAGGGTGGGTATCTTACCGCCGTTCAGATCCATCAGCGCCATCTGTTGCAGCGTGGCGTAACGGACGCTGCCGATGATCTGCCCCGAGGCATTGACGTAGATCAAGCGCCAGGCTCCGTCCCCGGACTGGTTCGTCGGGTCCTTATAGGCCGCGAAGCGCAGAAAATTGAGTTCGGGGAGGCCGGTCTTTAAATCATCGAGTGATTGGGGGTAGTGGCCGGTCTTCCGGAAGTAGAGTCGGATGGCGCGGGCATATTGATTACCGCGCCAGATCATATCGTCTTCGCGCAGGCGGCGCCCCTGCGTATACAGGTTCCGCAGAGCCACCTGCGAACCGATAATCATCACGAGAACTAGAAACATGACCATCAAGAACGCGTAGCCGGATTCCTCCGACCGGCGGCGAGGCCCGGCCGTGGCTGCATCACGGGATTCCGCGGCGCGCGGCGTCGAATTGATGCGCGTGGCGATCATGGAGTCGCCGAACCCTGGTCCGGTGGCTGGACCAGCTGCACCGTCGCGTGGCGCCCGCTCGAGATCTCCTCGACGTCTGCGGATTCGTTGCCGATGTGAATCAGGCGAAACGTGTTCAGAAATTTATCGCCCTCGGCGACCACAAGAACGTCATCGCCACTGGTGAAGAAGGCCACTCGCTTTCCCGACGCGGGCTGCGATGCATAGCCAAAAAACTCCGCGGGAATCTGCAATGGCGGAGGCGGCGGTGGCAGTTTCGGTCCGATGAAAGGCCGCGCGTCAGCCGCAGCCTCGCCCCCTGGCTTGGGAAGTGGCGGCGCTCCAGCGACAAAAATATTTCGGTGCGACCCCGAGTATTCAAGCTTACGCAGCCTGTCGAGCTGGTCGAGCCGGAGACTCGGCTCCTGCACGTCGAGCGGTTCGAACTTGGAGTCAGCGGCGAGCACACCGGAAAGGCCCGGAACCGAAGTTCGGAAGAAGTAAAAATACGTGATGACGACAAGCAGGACCACCAGCCCCGCGAGAACGTAGAGTTGCGTGCGTTGGGACATCGTTCAGGTCCTGAAGTACGTGTGAAGATCCAGATCCAGCCGGATTCCGCCCGTCGACACCGAACTGAGATGCAGGCTATCCAGCAAATAAAAGTTTTTCGAGCGCTCCAAACCATTGATGAATTGAATGACCGCTGGATAATCGGCCTCGAGTCCCGTGGTGATCTGGACTTCGGTGACGCCGCGATTTTTGAGCTCCTTCTGCTTGAACGTGTACCCCGAGATTTTCACGCCCGACTTCATGGCGATCTCGCCGAGGTCGGCCTCGATCCGCGAATAGCCCGTAGGAGAATCCAGGAACGATTGCTGATAGAAAGCATCACAATCTTTCCCGGCCTGCGGCAGGTCGGCGCGGATCTTGTTGCCGCGGTCCACATCGGCCTTCAGTTTCTTAGCCTGGAGCGCCAGGCGGTCGCGCTCGGTGCGCAAGGCCTGCGGTTGCTGGTAAGAAGCGCGCCACAGGTACCCGGCGAGGGCAAGGTCCAGCGTCAAGACGAGAGCCAGCGGGATGCCAACCCACACCTTCCACGCTTGCCATGTGGTTTTCACGGTCATGTCGTCGAGTACCACACCGTGAGGTTCAGTACGATCTTATCTGGCGCAGCCGGCTGGTCCGAACGCCGCTCGCTGGTGACCACCATGCCCGAAAACATTTTCGATTTCTCGATCGCCTGCAGGAATTGGATTTTGCCTTGATCGTCGGTGGCGCCGACTTCCAGCGTCACTTCCGCGCGCCCCTCGACCAAACGCGGAGAGATGCTCACCACGCGCACGCCCGGAGGAAGCGTATCCTCGAGATCCATGAAGATTTTCGTCCAGGGAAAGCTGCGCTCGTCAATCAGGGAATTCAGGAAGGCCGAGCGTTCGAGCACCTGCTGCGCCGAAGGCTGGCGGAAATCGTCCGCCAGTTCGCGCTGCCGCTCCTGATCCGTCCGGATCGAGTCTTGCCATCGAGCCATATCCGCATGCAGCTCTCGATTGGCGTGCCAGGACCGATAGGCCGCGAAAGAAAGCACCGCAAGCGCCAGGACGCCGAGTGTGCCGGCCAGCGCCGAATAGGCGAGGAACGGCCGATTGTTCTCTTGAGGAGCTGTGGCGAGATTTAGCTGTAGTCTCATCGGTCGGTAGCCGTAATGTTCTGGCGCTTAGGGCCGTCCGTTCATCATCCAGCCTGCCAGGGCGTCGAGGCCATGGCTCACCAGGTCTTTCGCGGAAGCCTCTAAGCTCTGCACGCCTTCGGCCTCGCCCATTGGCCCAGAGTTGATTTGCAGCTCCTCGGCAAGCGCGCCTCCGAATTGAGCTTCCTTCTGGCCAAACCCAGTGAGGCGTGCGCGGTCAATCGTAGCGCCCCATGTATCCTGATAGTAGGCCACGGCGGGAAAGACTTCATCGAGCATGGCCTGCGGCTCGAGCAGTTTTGCTTCGGACGGCATCTCGCTCGTGCGGTAGACGCACAGGTTCGAGCCCTGGGTTATGACCGTGGTCAGCATTTTTCCGCAGAGGCGCACCAGCAGCGTGGACCCGCGCTCTTCCAAAAGGGGCAACGTGGCCAGCGTCGAACCCAGCACCACACCGGCGTGAGCGCCGAGCGACTCCACGATCTGCTCGTATTCCCGCACAATCTGCTGCCTCGCGACGGCAATCACAACTTCCAGATTTCCCTCGCGGCCGTCCTGCCGGTTCCACGAAACGACCGTCTCGTCCACGTCGAACGGCACGCTTTTTTTCAACCGCCAGCGAAGCAGCGGCAAAGCGTCCTGGGCTTTTCGCGGCAGGTTATCGAACGGCAATATGAAAACGCGGACCGCGAGATCCGGGACCAGCAACGCGATGGGCGCGCCCCGGTCGGGAATCCGTGTGAGCACGCGACGCAGAGCCGAGCGAACCGCGTCGGGCTGCGTGATGTTGATTTCGACCGTCGAAGGCATCACAGCGCCCACCGGCAGCGCTTCGACCGCTACACCTTCCAGATGCCCGCGACGCTGGCCCCAGCGGGCCGCAGCTACGTGCTCGCCGGCGATCTCAACCACCAGCGACGGATGAGGCATCGCGTGCAACCAGCGGTCAATGCGCCCCACCAGTCCCACACGGTAAAACTGGTTCGCGACACTGCCTGTGGAGGTCAAGCTAGTCAAGGAAGGTCACCTTATTTATTTCGCGAAGGGTTGTGAGTCCGGCGCGGACTTTGCGCAGCCCGGAGTCGCGCAGGAACGTCATGCCCGCATCCTTCGCCGCACGCTTGATTTCCGATGTCGGCCGGCGGTCAATGATCATTTCGCGGATGTGATCGGAAAGATCGAGAAGCTCGGTGATGGCCGTGCGGCCCCGGTATCCACTTCCCGAACATTCCAGGCAACCGACCCCCTCGCAGAACGCGACACCTCCCCATTCAGCCGGATCGAGTCCGGATTCCCTGAGAACCGAGGGATCGTAGGATACCTTTTTCTTGCAACTCTCGCAGACCACGCGGACCAGGCGCTGCGCCATGATGCAGTTGAGAGCCGAGACGAAGTTATACGGCTCGACGCCCATGTTGATAAACCGGCCGATCACGTCGGTGACGTTATTGGCGTGAACCGTGGTAAAGACGAGGTGGCCGGTGAGCGCCGAATTGATGGCGATCTGCGCTGTTTCCTGGTCGCGAATTTCGCCGACCATGATCTTGTCCGGATCGTGCCGCAAAATCGAGCGAAGACCGCGGGCAAAAGTCAGTCCCTTTTTCTCATTCACCGGAATCTGGGTGATGCCGCGGACCTGGTATTCGACGGGATCCTCGATGGTGATGATCTTGTCCTCATCGTTCTTGATCTCGTTGATGGCCGCGTACAAGGTGGTGGTTTTTCCTGATCCCGTGGGGCCGGTGACCAGGACCATTCCGTAGGGCTCGTGAATGTAGCGGCGGAACCGCGTGACCTCGTCATGGTCGAATCCGACCACATCGAGCGTGAGGTTGCGGAACTTTTCGCTGAGAGTCTCTTTGTCGAGGACGCGGAGAACCGCATCCTCGCCGTGCACCGACGGCATGATAGACACACGGAAATCCACGAAGCGTCCCTTGTAGCGAACGCGGAAACGGCCGTCCTGGGGGACCCGCCGTTCGGCGATATCCAGCTCGCTCATCACCTTGATTCGCGACAATATCGTGGCGTGGTGTTCCTTGGCGAGCGGCTGCATGGCAAACTGCAATGCACCGTCAATTCGATACTTCACGACCACTTCGGAATTCCGCGTCTCGATATGGACGTCGCTCGCTCGCCGCTCCAGAGCCGTGAAGATCACGGTGTCCACGAGGCGAACCACGGGACTCACGCCCGTGTCCCGCGTGAGTTTCTCTCCCGAAATGTTCTCGTCGCTGTCTTCTTCCTCGCTGACCACTTGAATCGTGAATCCCTCGGTGGCCTGGTCCAGCACGCGCTGCGACTGTTCGGTACGCTTCAGCAGGTCTCCGATTTGCGAGGCGGTGGCAACTTTGATCTGCAGGCGCTTGCCGAGAAGACCCGCCAGCTCGTCGGTGAGCTGTAACTGGCTCGGGTCCACCATGGCCACCACGAGCGTCGAGTCATGCGCCGCGAGCGGCACAAAGTTGTAGCGGAACATCAGCTCAGCCGGGATACTGCGGAAGAGCTCCGGGTCAATCCGCTGCTCCACAAGGTCAATAAAAGGGCAGCGGTAGCGCTCCGCTAGGCGCCGGGCCTGATCCCGTTCCGAGGTGTCGGGCGCGTCGCCCACTGCCGAATTGTTTATGGGTGTAGCCATCGAGTTCTATCCTCCTACTGAACCTACCTGGAGGGAAAACATGGGCAGATACAGCGAGATCAAAATGAAGCCTATCACAACGGCCATAACCACCAAAATAGCGATGGGTATCCAGGAGAGCGTGCGCTGCAAGCGCGTATCCACTTCCTCCTCATAGAATTCAGCCACGCTGGTTAGCATTGCCGGCAGCGCGCCGGAGGCCTCGCCGACCTCAATCATCTCCAGCGCCAGGCCGGGAACCAGCTTCGTCTCCGCCAGGCTCAAATGCAGCGTCTGCCCTTCCTTGACGCGCTCGGACGCCCGTTCCACAGAGGTTGCGATGAGCCGGCTGCCGATCGCCGCGGCCGAAGTCCGCAGCGCCGGAACCAGAGGAGTGCCGCCGCCAAGCAGCGTCGAAAGCGTGCGCACGAATTGGGCGATCTGCGCTTTGATCCAGATGTCCCCGAAGACCGGAATCCGAGGCTTGATTCGATCAATCGCGATCGCTCCCCGATCGGACCGCGTCCAAAGAAAGAGCCCGGCGGACCCCGCGACAATCGCGGCGACCAGAAACACGAAATAATTGCGCAACGGTAAGGCAATCGAAAGCAGGATTCTGGTGCTCGTCGGCAGAGGCACATTCAACTGTTGATAGAGGGTCGCGAACTGCGGCAGGGCATAGGTGGCCAGGTAGGTGACGACAATTATCGCCACCATTACCAGGACGGCTGGATAGATCAGCGCGGTGATCAAACGGCTGCGAAAACCAGTGGTGACCCGCAGGTAGGAGATGTACTGCTCCAATACGCCGGTGAGGTTGCCGCTGCGTTCGCCCGCCGCGATCACCGTGATATATACGGGCGGGAACGAACCCTGGGCCGCCATAGCCTCTGACAGCAGGGCGCCTGCACGCACGCGCTGCCTGACGTCCCCCAGGATCGGGCGCAGGCGGATAGCGGCAGCCCGCTCCGCGAGCAGATCCAGAGCCCTCAGGATCGGCAGCCCGGCCCGAACGAGCGTGTTGAATTGTTGATTGAAGATCAGGAAATCGGCGGGGCGTATTTTGCGGTCACGACTGGCCTGGCCAAACTGCGCCAGAAGATCGAACTGATTGCGGACCGAAAAAACGTAGAAGCCGCGATCGGCGAGCTTCTGCCTGGCTTCCACCTCGGACTGCGCCGTCTCGACCTGTTGAAAAACACGGCCTGAGGCGTCCCCGACTTTGCATACGAAATCGGTCATTTTTGTATATCGGTGCGCCGCCCTCAGGGGGCGATTCACGCAAAGTTTAGCATACCCTTTTTGAACGGAGGCTGAAGCCGGGAAAACAGCCCTTCACTAAGATGTGACAACCTCGGAAAAGGTGTGCTGTGCCCCACCCGGCCGAAGATAATCCGCCGGGCAAGCGGCTATGATAAAGTCGCGCCTGGAATTCAGAACGTGATCGCCGAGGCGTTGCTTGAACCCGATGGAACCAATTTCGCATTTCTTCTACTCCGACCGGTTGAAGCTGCAATTCTGGGATTACGGACAGGACGGAAAGCCGGCGCTCGTGCTGGTTCACGGCGGCCTGGATCACGCGCGCAACTGGGACTGGGTCGCCCGCGCGCTGCGCGAACATTACCACGTATATGCGCTCGATCTGCGAGGCCACGGGAACAGCGCCTGGGCGCCCGGCGCAATGTACAGCCTCATCGAGCACGTTCTCGATCTGTCGGCCCTGCTCGACATCATCAATGAGTTCCCCATCCGGCTTATCGGCCATTCGCTCGGCGGCATGATCGTCTTGAATTATTCCGGAGTGTTCCCCGAGCGCGTGCGCAAGGCCGTCTCGATCGAAGGCCTGGGCGCGCCCGAACGCAGCAAAGTGCATGGGCCGGTGTCCGAGCAAATGCGATATTGGATCGAATCGGTCCGCAAGGTCGAAAAACGCCAGACGAAAACGTATCCCAATCTCAGCGCGGCCGTCGCCCGGATGAAGGAGGCCAACCCGCATCTCTCGGACGAAGTGGCGCGCCATCTGACGCTGCACGGCACGAATTGGGACGCCGATGGATCGCTGGTCTGGAAGTTCGACAATTACGCGCGCGTATTCCCGCCTTACGGGCACCGCGTCGAGGACAGCGTCGAGCTCTATAGCCGAATCACCTGTCCGGCGTTGTTCTTCTGGGGCCTCGAGAGTTTTTTCCCAGTTCCGGAAACGGATCCGCGGAAAACGGCCATTCGCAATGCTCGCCTCGTCACGGTGCCGAGCGCCGGACACTGGGTGCATCACGATCAGTTGGACGTGTTCCTGCGCGAGACCGCTGCGTTTCTAAAGGATTGATTGGCGGAAACCGATCAGCGAATTTCGCCCGCGAGCGATTCTTCATCAACTATCGCCACTCCCGGCGGAGGCTGGAAGTGAAATTTTATCTCGGGGATCAATCCGTTTTCTTCCCAATTACCGAACCGAAATTCCGTTTCCACGTGGCCCGGTTCGCGGATCAGCACGCGAACAAGCTGGGCATCCGGATCCGTCTCAAATAACACCTGAAATGGCGCATCGGTGCCCGAAACGTCTCGCGGCAGGCATAGCAAAACCGAGTTGCCAGGGGGCACCGCCAGTTCCTCAAGCTCGGTTCCCTTTTCCGCGGCATTGCTCGCATCAGGGCCGACGAGCTGAATCGAGCGGCAGAGCTTCGACAGATCAGCCTTTCCTGTGAGGAGCGCGAGCGGTGTTCTCCAGTCCGAGCTATCCTTCAGCTTGGCGCGACTTGCGGTGTGGTCCGCGGGAATGTAAAACCAGACGTTAGTGCCGTCCACGATGAAGAGCTTTTGTTCCGGAGACTCGTATTCCCAGCGCATGCGGCCAGGGCGCGAGAAATACACCGTTCCCGATTCCGCCAATGCGCCGCCGTTTCCGTCCGTGTACCTTTCGAAGAAGCTCGCTCGTAGCGTGCGCGCGTGCTGATAGCGCGCTTCCAAAGCCCGGCGGACGGAGTTGACATCTCGGGCCGGAGTCGCTGCCACTAGAAGTAACATCGTTGCGAGTGCGCCGCGAATCATTCGCCGAGTCTAGCAGAGATGCGGATGCGTAGACGTGCCGGGCAGATTCTTGAAGCAAGCGAATGGCCACACGTTTAGCCGTCGGGCGGATCAAAGGAAAGGTAAACCGCGGATACCGACGAGCGCGAGGATTATTGCAAAACCGGCAGGGCCTCGCACGCAGCCGGCGTGCCGATCGCTGCGCCTATCGAACTATAGTGTATGGTAGCGGGCTCGTCGCTGCAGTAACTGTCTGTCCCGGTTGTTACGCCGAGCGGCGTGGCCGTCACGAGATACTGCAAATAGCCTGCGACGCAGCCTGCCGGGGGGCCAGTGACCGTCGCCCCCTGCGGGAGGTAGGTATATACGTAGCCGCTTTTCTGATTGGGAGCGCCCGAGACCAGAGGGTCCAGCAGTACCGCGCCATTGCACGTTGGCGGTGCCAAGCCCCCCAACGCCGCCAGACTGGGCGCATAACCGTTACTATACGTCGTTGAATACACCACGTTCGCCGATGTGATCGTTCGCACACCTTCTGCCGCTGACGCCTGGTTAGCGGCAATTTTGGCGCTCAGATAATTTGGAATGGCAATCGCAGCGATGATAAGTATGATCCCTACCACGACCAGAAGTTCGATCAGCGAGAATCCTCTGTCGCTCGGGTTTTTACGGCTGCGTTCGCGATTTTTTCCCGATGAGAGCATAGTTAAAATCCGCGTCTTACAGCTTTTCTTCACTCAAACTACAGACGGGAGAAGGCAGCGAGGCTTCCTCCCGTCCACGACGGCGTGTCCGAAACTACTACTGCAGTACAGCGGCCGCTCCAAGCGCCGCGCACGTACCGGCGGCTGTTCCGATCGCGCCACC
>PMUS01000010.1 GCA_003166795.1 Acidobacteriota bacterium
ACGCCGAAATTCCATCGCTGGCGATTCTTTACCGATGACGGCCGATAGGGATACAGCATGTAGCCTTCATAAAGGACGGCATTCGCGATATCTTCCACAAGCTTCGCGTTCACAGCTGCACCGTCTCTTCGGTCCCCGCCAGCACGCGATCGATCACCTGTTCCCAGGTGGGAATTCCGTGGCGCACTTTGTATTGGTACAGGCGGTCAAACACATCTCGCCGCAAATAAAGCCACGCGCTATTGGGATAGTAATGATCGATCAGATCCTTCCAGGCCCTCAGCGGCAGCTTGAATTTCGCCTCTTTCTCCCAGGAGATTGGCGCCACCTGAAGCTGATCTTTCTGGTCCCGATAAAAGACGGTGCCACTGAAAAGGAAATTAAGCGGCAAGTCCCCATCGGCCAAACCGTGGAAGTATTTTGTGGCCGCAACGTTGAAATCGAACGTGCATGGCACCTGTAAATCAACCACCGTCTCTTTCGCGAACGCCGGAACTATGACGATCGCGTGCGTCCATAGAAGATTGCGCAGCGTCTGGCCCCAACGATCCGGCTCTCCGAACAGGTCGAGAAGCCTAGACTGCTCTTCGCGGCTATAGTGGCGGCGCGTCACCTCGATTTGGATTTGCGCGCGGAGGACGACCGTGTGGATCGCTTCTTCGGGGCCTGTATTCGTTACGCGAAGCTTGAATGAGAGCAAAGGTGACGCGCCATGCAGCACAGCCTGCGCCTCTTCAACCTGGAAATTCAATTCAGGCATGAGAGTCTCCGCTGCCTGTTTCCGCTCTGGCCTTCAGGCTGGAGAAAAACGTCGCCACCTCGCGCCAGACCTCGGTCCCGCCGGAAAGGCCGTGCCAGTGGAGCCGGATTAGACCAACAAGCTTGTAACATTCGTCGATGGGGACTACGTAGTACTGCGCGGTGACGCCCCGCGCCGCGCCGACGCGGTTTGCCAAAAGAGCCTCTACGTCCGGTTCCATTTCTAGCAGGGCCGGGTTCTCTCGTTCGATATCGCGCCACGCCTCGAGCGAGAGCAGGGACTCCGTGGCGCCTGCGGGACCCGGATAAAATGCGGCCACCTTGCCCGAAGCGCCTCCCTTGAAGAAGAAAGACATCTCAATGGGGATCATCAAACCATCCCATTGCGCGTCCGTCATCCGGAATTGCGGAAGAAATCGAATGCGCCGTGGCACGCGCTTGTACTTCGCTGAGCTCTGACTGCTGAAGAGGACGGCGCAGGCGTCGCAGGCGCACACTAATTTCCGAGCGGCAGGATCGATCAGGTGTTGATGTTCGGAAGGCAGCTCCGAACTGCACATCTCGCAGCATTCCACCGCCGGGCGCTTCCGGACAAACTGGCGCAGCGCCGCAAACGCGCCATCCTTTTGCGCGGTGGGTGACGATGGCGAGCTCATATCTCGCTCCGGTGACCGTTGCCGCCAAGCTGTGAAAGAGGCACAAATGCGGCGGATGGCGCTGCTTCCTGAATCGAGCCTTCGACGATGATCCCCGTGACATCCGGCGCCGCCTCGTAGATGGCTTCCTCGACGGCTAGTTTGAGAGTGGCCGACGACGAAGGACAGCCGTGACAATTGCCCTCGAGACGCAGCGTCACCGTCCCGGATTCGTCCACCCCTACAAGATCCACATTCCCGCCGTGAGAATTCAGATACGGGCGCGTTTTTTCAAGGGCCTGCATGACGCGTTCTTCAAGGCTATCCGGATGGAAACCATAAAGAAGGAGCAGACTTCGGACTAAGTTGTCGCGCCCCAGGGCTGCGATGATGGACGCTCCCGATGAACCGCTATCGTGGACGATCTCAAGTATTCGCTCGAGGCCCGCGCCATGAAATTCCATCAGTAACTGCACGAGGTTTTTCGCCGACGTCGTCAGCGCGGGATTGTTTGAGTTGTCAATTTGAAGAATCAGCGCCTCAAGCGATTTCAACTGGTTCTGTATTTCATTCGATGCGGGCATGGAGACCTCTCCTTGCGTCGCCGGATGGAGACACAGTACAAATTCCGCGCGCCCCTCGCCATAGAGGGTTCAGACGACGCGCGTGCTTCAAGGCTTGTTTTGAGGCTGAACGCCAAACATCGGCGAATGGTGCGTCTCCAGAACCTTGCCGTTGCCGAGATACATGTGCACGCCGCACGGCAGGCAGGGATCGAAACTACGGACCGCACGCATGATGTCGATGCCTTTGAATTTGTCGGGGCCATTCTCTTCGAAGATCGGCGTATTTTGAACCGCGTCTTCGTACGGTCCCGGGGTTCCATAGACATCCCTGGGATTTGCGTTCCAGGGCGTCGGCGGATACGGGTGATAGTTGGCGATCTTGTGATCCTTGATCACTACATGGTGGGAGAGGACGCCGCGGACAGCCTCGTGGAAACCGCAACCGATGGCGCTTTCGGGAACTTTGAAATCCGTCCATGTCTTCGTTCTCCCGGCGTGCAATTCCTCGAGTGCTTTTTCGACGAAATGCAGCGCCGCAGCTGCCGCGTACGCCTGGAAGTAAGTGCGGGCACGATCGCGCTCGATGGCGTTGCTCCACTTGGGAATCTTCCATTCGAATTCGACTTCCGGGAGCGAGGTGGTTTTCGGCAGATAGATTTTGACGCTGTGGCCGGTGGACTTGACGTAGCCGATATCCACGATACCCGCCAGTGCGGTGGCCCAGAAACGGGCGATCGGCCCGCCGCCGGTATCGAGCGCCAAATGGTCTCCGGTGCGCTTATCGAGCCAGCGCGGCGACATGACCCAGGTGTATTTGCCGCCAAAATCGCGCTTCTGAGGCCGCGGGATCGTCGTTTGATTCCAGGGGTGGTTCTGGTCAACCGGATTCCCCAGCGGGTCCGCCTTGACGAATGTCTCGGAATTTTTCCACTCGTCGTAGTACGAACTGCCCAGGAGTATGCGAATGTTGAGGTTAATGTCCACCAAGTCGTTCGTCACGAGTTTCCCGTCAACGACTACGCCCGGAGTGACAAACATCCCCTTGCCCCAATTGCTCATGTTCTTGTAGGTGTAGTCGCACACCGCAGGGTTGTTGAAAGAGCCCCAGCATGCCAGCAGAATTCGCCGCCGCCCAACCTCTTCGTAGCCAGGAAGCGCTTCATAAAAGAAATCGAACAGGTCATCGTGTAGCGGAACAACTTTCTTCATGAATTCCACGTACTTCATGAGGCGGACGAGATAATCCGTGAAGAGCTGAATCGTGGGAACGGTGCCCACGCCACCAGGATAGAGAGTGGAAGGATGAACGTGCCGGCCTTCCATCAAGCAGAACATTTCCCGGGTCATCCGGCTCACTTGCAGAGCCTCACGGTAGAACGCTCCGGTGAACGGATTCAGTGCCCGCATGATGTCCGCGATCGTCCGGTAGCCATGAAGATTTGAGTGCGGTGACAGCTTGGTCTCAGCCTTCGCCAGCACGCTCGGATTCGTTTCCTTCACCATCTGCTCGCAGAA
>PMUS01000064.1:0-33016 GCA_003166795.1 Acidobacteriota bacterium
GCCAGCCTGCAGCAGATCAAGCTGGACGTGGACCGGTTCGAGAGCGAAAAGAGCGTCCTGCAGCAGCGAATTGACGTGATTGAAACTCTGCAGCGAAATCGCAGTGGTGCGCAGGACATGCTCCAGATGGTTGCGAACACCGTGGTCCGAATCGACGCGCTCTGGCTCACGTCCCTGGATAAGAAGGGCGATTCGATCGAACTGCAGGGCGAAGCTGGGTCAATCAACGCGGTCGCTAATTTCATCACCGAACTGAAGAAGTCGGGATATTTCGACCAAGTTGAAATCAAGAGCGCCAAGGAAAACGACCTTTTGCCGGGCGTCGAGACTTACGGATTCACGATGACCGTCAGCGTGGTTCCTCCGACAGGCGGTCCGGCGAAGGCTGAAGCTGTTGGAACCCCGCAATCCCCGCAACCTGCGGCCAAGGGAAGGAGCTAGCCATGGCAACCGCGTTCCGAGATTGGCCCTGGCCCCTACAGGCGCTCTTCTATGTGGGATTGACGATCGTACTGGTTCTGTTGGGATTTTATGTGCCGGGCTTGCCGCTGACTTCTGTTCGGACGCAGCTTGAGGCCGCGCAGGCCGAAGTCAAGCCGCTCGAGTCGGATGTCCAGAATCTCCGAGTTTACAAACAGCGACGCGCCGAATTGCAGACGGAAATGGATGCGCTGCAGAAGCAGCTTGCAACTCTGCAAACGATTGTTCCCGAGGAGAAGGAGACCGATCAGTTTATCCTGATGGTCCAACGCGCCGCGATCACCTCCGGCGTGGCGATCCGTTCCTTGACGGCCAGCCCGATCGCGCAGAAGCCCTACTATTTTGAAATGCCGTTCGCAATCGAGGCCGACGGACCTTATTACTCGGTTCTCGACTTCTTCTCGCGGCTCGGCCGGCTGTCGCGGATCATCAACGTCGGCGACCTGAAGCTGTCGTCGCTTAACGCGAGTGGCTCGAAGTTCCATATGGCGGCTGGATCGAGTGTAAACGGCACGTTCACGATCACCACTTTCTTCACGAATTCGGCGGAACAGAATGCAGCCGCAGGTTCGGCTGCAGCGCCGGCGAAAAAGTAGGGCGACGACGATGAAAATGGCAAACACATCCGCAAAGCTGGTCGCAGTGCTGGCCCTGGCGCTTCCGTTGGCGACCGGCGTGTGGGCGCAGGACGCGCCCGCTCCCGCGCCCGCCATGGCCATGAAAGCCCAGAGCCCCAAACCTGCCAAGCCGCATAAGGTTACTAAGGGGACGCAGCACGCCAAATCCGCCGCAGCCGCAAAAGCGGCGGCCAGTGGGGCGGACGCTGCGGCAGCGCCTGCAGGCGGCAAGATCGAAGCGACCGGCAAACGCGATCCGTTTGCTCCGCTGATTAACGACAAAAAAGATACTGGCCAGCACCTGCCTCCGGGCAAGGCTGGCTTGGTAATCGCCACGGTGCGCGTGGATGGCGCCGTGCGTTCGGGGAACTCAATGATCGCGGTGGTTTCCAATCCGGAGCAGAGCGTTTACTTCATCCGGGAGGGCGACCGCCTGTATGACGGAGATGTGGAAAAGATTGGTCTGGACGGGGTCACGTTCAAAGAGAATTCGAAGGACGCCTTCGGTAAACCGGTCGAGCGCATGGTGACGAAGCGAATCTACGCGAGTGCAGGAGAGCAGCAATGAGGATCCTATGGAGGGCGTTGGGACTGGGCGCGCTGCTGGCGGCCGGTCTAATTTGGACAAATGGAGCACTCCGGGCGAGTGACGCGCCGGTGGTGCACGTGAAGGCGGAGGTCAATGACGGCGCTGTCCGCTTGCAAGCGGATGCCAATGCGCCATTCGAATACACGACCTATCGCCCCAGCGAGAGCCTCTACGTGCTCGACCTGACCGGCGTATCCGCCGGAGATCCAGCGGGCGCGCGAGTGGTCGCCTCGGATCTGGTGAAAAGCTATCGCTTGATCACGTATTCCTCGGGAGCCAAGCCAGTAGTCCGGCTGGAAATTCTGCTTGCCCAGGGCCTTGAGCCGAAGCTCGAGCGCCAGGGCAACGAAGACCTCACGCTATTGGTCTCGCGTGCGGCCATCGGAGCCTCGGCTGTCAGCTCCGCGCCGGCGCCTGCGAAGGCGACTTTGGTGCCCGCATCTGCCAAGGCCTCTGACATGACTCTCTCGACGCATCAGGCAATTAGCCAGGTGCATCTCGAACAGAACGGCACCTCGACCGAAGTCAGCATTTCCGGCTCGGGTCCGCTGACCTATCACTCCATTCATTTGCAGAATCCCGATCGGCTGGTCCTGGACTTCGCGGGTTCGCATCTGACGACCACCGAGAAGCAGATCGCCAGCAACCTCGATCCAGTGCGGGAAATCCGCCTGGCTCAATTCAC
The DNA here is from genome assembly GCA_003166795.1 of Acidobacteriota bacterium. GTDB lineage: Bacteria > Acidobacteriota > Terriglobia > Acidiferrales > UBA7541 > Palsa-295. The sequence goes on from PMUS01000064.1 coordinate 2,372, forward strand.
GCCAGAGGTCTCGCGAGTCGTAATTGATCTTCGCGAACCCGCCCGCTACAGCATCAAGGGCGAAGGCAGCACAGTCACGGTTTCATTCGAGGGAAAGACCGCAACCGGCACAGAGTCGTCCGCCGATTCCGCCTCGACGGCAACCACCAAGTCTGATTCGACTGTTGCCACGGATGACGCTGCTTCCACGAAGCCCGCCGAAATTCCGGCGCCGGCTTCGGTATTGCCAGCGGCTATGACGCAAACTTCATCTGCCTTGGCAACTCCTGTGTCCGTCCAGCCACTTCAGCAGGAAACCGTGGCTCCGGCGCGAGCAGCGATTGAAACCGCTTCGAATGCCGCGGCAGTTCCCGCCTCGAGTCCAGTCGCCGCGCCGGCACCGATGCCCGCGGAATCCGCCATGGCGGCGTCTGCGCCGATGGCTCAGACCCCTGGAACATCATCTGTAGCCCCGGCAGGAAAGTATTCGGGTGAGCCGATTTCGGTGAACCTGAAAGATGTGGACCTGCGCGACTTCTTCCGTCTGATCCACGAAATCAGCGGCCTCAACGTCGTCGTGGATCCCGGCGTGAAGGGCAATCTGACGATCGTGCTGGATGATGTGCCGTGGGATCAGGCGCTCGATATCGTGCTGAAGAACAACGATCTCGACAAGCAACTCGACGGAAACGTGCTCCGCCTGGCAACGAAAGAAACCCTTAGGAAGGAAGCGGACGAGAATCGCGACCTGGCAAAGGCTGTGGCCGAGTCGGCGGAAGTCGTAACTACAACGCGCGTCCTCAGCTACGCAAAGGCAACCGCCCTGGCGACAACGCTCAAGAAATTCCTCTCGTCTCGCGGAGACATCATCGCGGACGACCGCTCGAACACACTGATCATCCGCGACATTCCGAGCACGCTTCCGGTGATGGACAATTTGATCCGGCAGCTTGACCGGAAATCGCAACAGGTGGAAATCGAAGCCCGTGTGGTGGCCGCGAACCGGTCGTTCTCGCGCGAAATCGGCACCCAGTTCGGATTTGCGGGAGCTAATCCTAGCCGCAGCAACGTTATCGGAGGAACCGGAAGCGTCGGAACCAGCCCGATCACACGTCCCGGCAGTCCTTTCCCCCAACCGCCAATTGTGGTGAATAGCGGCAGCGGCAGCACCAGTGGAGCGTCTATGCCGCTCGTGTCAAACCTGCCAGCTACTGTGCCGACCAGCGGTATTGAGTACGCCTTCTCGTCCGCAAACTTCGCCCTGGATATGATCATCACGGCGGCGGAGGAGCGCGGCGTCGGCAAACTGCTCTCGAAGCCTAAGGTGATTACGCAGAATAACGAAAAGGCGACCGTGAAGCAGGGAACCAAGATTCCCGTTCAGACGATCGTCAACAACACGGTATCGGTCCAGTTCGTGGACGCCGTCCTCGAGCTCGACGTGACACCGCAGATCACTGCGGACGGCACGGTCTACATGGACGTGACGGTTGAAAACGACCAGATTGACGGCTCGATCCCCCGAGTTCAGGGAATTCCAGCCATCGATACCCAGGCAGCCGAAACCAAGGTCACGGTGAACGACGGTGCGACCGTGGTGATCGGCGGCATCATCGTTACGCAGCAGACGACGGACATCCAACAGGTGCCGTTCGTCGGCAGCGTGCCGATCCTGGGCAACCTGTTCAAGCACACGACCGTCAAGTCCACCTCACAGGAGCTATTGTTCTTCCTGACGCCTCGCATTCTGCCTAGCTAGCATGTAGTCTGGCAGACGTGGCGACAGAGTCGGGAAAGCGAAACCTCAGCCGGAGCGGGCCCGCAGCAAGATTGGGCCGGCTCCGGCTTTCCTTTTCCAGCCTGGAAATGGACGCCGTTCTGGTGACGCATCTTCCTAACATTCAGTATCTTTGTGGATTCACCGGGAGTGCCGGCATGCTACTGGTGGATTCGTCCTCGGCGGTACTTTTCACGGACAGCCGGTATACACTTCAGGCGCGGGAAGAGGTGTCTGGCGCACGCGTGCAGATCTGCAAGCACGGGCTGCTCCGTGCCGCGGCTGAGGCTCTGCGGGCCCGCAAAGGGCGCTCCCGGGTCGGCTATTCCGCGGGTCAGGTCACGGTGGCCCAGAAACAAGCGCTCGAAGCTGGATCGGGAACCGGGGTGCGGTGGACGAATGACGGGGGCGCGGTCGAAAAGCTTCGGGCAGTCAAGGACGCTGCCGAACTGAGCGCGATTCAGGAGGCAGCGGACATCATCAGTGCGGTGTTTCGACGAGCGCTTCGCGGAATTGGCCCGGGAGTTACGGAATTGGCGGTCGCGGCCGAAATCGAGCACGACATCAAGCGCCGGGGAGGATCGGGACCGTCGTTTGAGACCATCGTCGCTTCCGGAGCGCGCTCCGCCTGGGCGCATGCTCGACCGACCTCCAAACCACTCAGGAAAAACGAATTGGTCGTCTTGGACCACGGTGCTATACTCCGCGGCTATTGCAGCGACATGACCCGCACGGTCCACCTGGGGAAGGCGTCGCGCAAGGTTCGGAGCCTCTATAACGCGGTTCTGGAGGCGCAGGAAGCGGGCAAGCAAGCCATACGCCCGGGAGTGCCCGCCGGCGATGTCGATCGGGCGGCACGAAACGCGCTGAAGCGGGCAAAGCTAGACCGTTATTTCACCCACAGTACGGGCCACGGATTAGGTCTGGAAGTGCATGAAATGCCCCGGCTAGGCAAGGGCGATCAGACGACTCTCCAGCAGGGGATGGTCCTCACTGTGGAACCGGGCGTTTATCTGGAAGGGCTTGGGGGCATCCGCATTGAGGACGACGTGGTTGTCACCGAAAAAGGCGCCGTTGATCTGACGACCGCGCCCCGGGACTTTCTCGAGTTATAAATGGCGAAAAAACCGAAGACCAAAGCATCCGGCGGAACGGAAGCCGGTGGCGTGGACTTGGTGGAAGTCGAACGGCTGCTTGCATTCATGGAGAAGCACGGGCTGGAAGAGTTTGAATATGCCCGAGGCGGAATGCACATCCGCCTGAAAAAGCCTTCGGCGCACGCTCCCCGGGTAACTAGAGCGTGGGACGCACCTCCGCCAGAGCACGGACCCGCTCCGGAAATTCCGCGCCCAGCGAGTCATACAACAGCGGCACCGGCGACCGACGTTCACGTGATCAAGTCTCCCATCGTCGGCACCTTTTATGCCTCGCCGAGTCCTAATGCGGACGCATTCGTCGCGGTGGGAGCGAAAGTGGAGCTTGGCCAGGTGCTTTGCATCATCGAGGCCATGAAGCTGATGAATGAGATTGAGTCGGACGTGGCCGGCGAGGTCGTGCAAATATTTGTGGAGAACGGCAAGCCCGTGGAGTACGGCGAGCCGCTGTTCGGCATCCGGGCGCGCGGCAAGAAATAGCTTTTCAATGCGGGCCGTTCGAACGAGTTGAATTCCAGCTGCCCCTGCTGCATGCGGATCGAGCCCCAAACGCCATGTTTCGAAAAATTCTGGTAGCCAATCGCGGCGAAATCGCACTCCGCGTCCTCTCCGCCTGCAAGGAACTCGACATTCGGACGGTCGCCGTTTATTCGGAGGCGGATCGCCACGCCCTTCACGTGCGCTTTGCCGACGAAGCCATCTGCATCGGGCCGCCGCGCAGCGCCGATAGCTACTTGAATATTCCGCAGGTAATCAGCGCCGCTGAAATAGCGAACGTGGACGCCATCCACCCCGGCTACGGATTCCTTTCGGAAAACGCGAATTTTGCCGAGGTATGTGAAGCTTCGCACATCACGTTCATCGGACCATCGCCGGCGCTGATTCGAATGATGGGCGAAAAGGACCGCGCGCGCGTTGAGATGGCGGCCGCGGGCTTGCCGATCATTCCGGGAAGCGAGGGCGCCGTTCCGGACGAGGACGCCGCTAAAAGAGTCGCGGCCGAAATCGGGCTCCCGCTCATGATCAAGGCAGTCGAAGGAGGCGGCGGGCGCGGGATGCGCATGGTGCGAACCAAACGCGAGCTGATCCCCGCGTTTCAAACCGCGCGCACCGAGGCGCTGCAGGCCTTCGGCAGCGCGAGCGTGTACATGGAAAAATTGATTGAGCGCCCGCGGCACATTGAGTTTCAGGTGCTGGGAGACAAGCATGGCAGCGTGATCCATCTGGGCGAGCGCGAATGTTCGCTCCAGCGCCGCCATCAGAAGGTCCTTGAGGAATCCCCCTCGACCGCTCTCGATCCGGCGACTCGCGAGCGCATCGGAAAACAGGTCGTCGAGGCCCTGCGCAAGGTCGGCTACTCAAACGCCGGCACGGTGGAATTCCTGCGGGATGCATCGGGGAATTTGTATTTCATCGAAATGAACGCGCGCATTCAGGTGGAGCATCCAGTGACTGAGATGGTCACGCAGGTGGACCTGGTGAAGGCGCAGATTCGCATCGCGGCGGGACAGCGCCTCGAAGACGCCGTTGGCCCATTCACGTTCCGCGGCCACGCCATCGAGTGCCGCATCAATGCCGAGGATCCGGAAACGTTTGTTCCTTCACCTGGGCGCATCACGGCGTTCCGCGTTCCCGGTGGACCGGGGATTCGCGTGGATACCGCCGTGTACGCCGATGCCGTTGTGCCGCCCTACTACGATTCGCTGGTGGCGAAGCTTGTAGCTCATGGGCGCGATCGCGCGGAAGCCATTGCGCGAATGCACGGCGCGCTCGACGGGTTCGTCGTCGAGGGGATCAAGACCACCATCCCGCTCCACAAGCGCATTCTCGCCGAGCCCGATTTCATCGCCGGAAAATTTGACACTCACTTTCTCGACCACCTGACCGGGGCGAAAGAGAAGTAGCATCCTCTCGCGAAAGCTGGTTCATCCTTGGATTGCATCCTTCGGAGGCGATCATTGTTCCCAGCGCTCTACGCCATCCTCGACCCTGATATTTCGCCGGCACGTCTGCCCGTTCTGGCCGCCACATTGGCTGATGCGGGCGTGCAATTGATGCAGCTGCGCGACAAGCGCGGTTCCGCAGCGGGAATTTACTCCCAAGCGAAGGAGCTGCAGGCGCTCCTGTCGCCGCGTGGAGTGCGATTCATCGTCAACGACCGGCCGGATATCGCCGCCATGATTGGAGCGGACGGCGTCCACGTGGGTCAGGAAGACCTTCCCCCGGAGGAAGCCCGGCGAATCTGCGGAGCCTCTCGCTGGGTAGGCGTTTCGACACACAATCTGGAGCAATTGCGCGAGGCCAACCTCACTTCGGTGGACTATATTGCCGTGGGGCCTATCTTTCCGACGGGCACGAAGGAGAACCCCGACCCGGTGGTCGGCATCGAATTTCTTCGCGCGGCGCGTCAACTAACGCGGAAACCGCTTGTGGCCATAGGCGGCATCACTATAGAGTCAGCCGCGGACGTGTTCGGCGCGGGTGCGGATTCGGTGGCGATTATTCGCGATCTTCTTGCCGCGCCCGATCCGGCGTCGCGCGCGAAGGAATATCTAGCCATTTCGGAACGCTAGCGAGCACGGCACGATTAGGCTCCACACCAGTTAACAGTGCAAATGGCAGACACCCAACAACCCATCGGATTCGGAGCCGGTCGGCCGTCCGGCGATCTGGTAAAAGGCCTCGGCCTGTTCGATTCGACGATGATCGTCGTCGGGTCGATGATCGGCTCCGGAATATTCATTGTTTCGGCGGACATCGCGCACCAGGTTCAGAGTCCGGGTCTCTTGCTCGTGGTATGGCTTGCCTCCGGATTGATTACCCTGATTGGTGCGCTTAGCTTTGGCGAACTCGCCGCGGCCATGCCCCACGCAGGCGGCCAATACGTTTACCTCCGCGAATCCTGCGGGCAGGTTTTCGGTTTTCTCTACGGCTGGACGATGCTGCTGGTGATTCAGACCGCTACGATTGCAGCCGTCGCCATTGCCTTCGCCAAATTTACAAGTGTGATCGCGCCGTGGTTCTCGGCGTCGCAATGGATTGGCGGGCACGGCACATTCGGGCCGTGGCGATTGTGGTTCGGCGAGTTGGGTCCCTACAATGTGGGCCTCAATCGCCAGAACATGCTGGCTATTCTTTCCATTATTTTCCTTACGTGGATCAATACGCGCGGCTTGCGATTGGGGAAAATCGTTCAGAACGTCTTCACGGTCACCAAGATATTGTCGCTCGCCGGATTGGTCCTGCTCGGGCTGGTCTTCTCAACGGTCGTCGCGCGCGCCGCGAACTTTTCAGGTTTCTGGCGCAATGCTGGCTGGTCCGTGATGCATCCCTATCCGCCCGACAACGCAACGTGGATGATCGGCACGCTGACCTTGGTGGGCGTGGCGATGGTTGGCTCGCTTTTCGCCATGGACGCGTGGAACAGCGTCACGTTCACGGCGGCCGAGGTGAAAAATCCGGGCCGCAACCTGCCGCTGTCCCTGGCATTCGGGACCGGGATTGTGATCTTGCTCTACACGCTGGCGAACGTGGCGTATCTGCGAGTGCTGCCGCTCTCGGGCGATCCTCACGGCGCTACGGCGATTGCGCGAGGGATCGAGTTCGCGGCCGACGGGCGGGTTGCGACCGCGGTCACAGGCGTAATTTTTGGTCCTGTGGGCGCGATTTTGATGGCGATCGCGATCATGATTTCCACTTTCGGCTGCAACAATGGTTTAATTCTGGCCGGCGCGCGCATCTATTACGCCATGGCGAAGGACGGCCTCTTCTTTCGATTGGTGGGGACGGTGAACCGCAATCACGTTCCCGCGGTGGCTCTTGTCGCGCAATGCATTTGGGCCTCGGCGCTCTGCCTTTCCGGAACATACGGTCAATTGCTGGATTTTCTGATTTTCGCGCAATTGCTTTTCTATATTTTGACGCTTGCCGGCCTATTTATTCTTCGCTGGAAGCGCCCCGAGATGCCGCGTCCGTATCGCGCGATCGGGTATCCGGTCCTGCCCGCGCTCTATATCCTGATGGCGGGATTTCTCGAAATCCAATTGTTGCGATATAAACCGCAGTACACTTGGCCCGGCCTGATCATCGTTCTGCTCGGGCTGCCGGTATACGGCCTGTGGAAGCTGGCAGGGAAGGCCCCGGCGGGAACGTAAGGCCAGCTCTCGGCGCCGAAAGAATCATTTCAGTGTCGGCCCGGTTCAAATTGGGGAGGCGATGCATGGCAAGTCAGTTGTTCGCCACGAAGCCGCTGAACGTAATCATGGCAGAGGCGGAGGATACGGGAGAATTCTGCCTGCGCCGCGCCCTCGGTCCGGTGAATCTGATCACGCTCGGCATCGGAGCGATCATCGGCGCCGGAATCTTCGTGCTGACCGGACAGGCCGCAGCCACGGCTGCGGGTCCAGCCATCGTTGTCTCGTTCATATTGTCGGGGATCATCTGTGCGTTCGCGGGCCTGTGTTACGCGGAATTCGCCTCGCTGATTCCCATCGCCGGCTCGGCCTATACGTACGGCTACGCGACGCTGGGTGAAATCTTCGCGTGGATTATCGGCTGGGACCTGATCCTCGAATACGCCTTTGGCGCGGCCACGGTCGCCTCGGGTTGGAGCGGCTACTTCGTCAGCTTTCTGGACGACTTCGGACTGCACATCAATCCCAGGTGGATCTCTACGCCTGGAACACAGATGGTCTTTTACAAAGGCCACTGGGCCGCGCTTGACTCCGTGCAGCAAAGTCTCGCAACCGCGGGGATCGATCCGGCGACGCTGCCCCACGCAGTCGGCTCGTTCAATCTGGTCGCATTCCTGGCGATCGCGGTGGTTACGTTCATCCTCGTCGTAGGAATCAAAGAGTCGGCGAATTTCAATTCGGCGATTGTAATCGTCAAGGTTGCCATCGTATTGGTCTTCATCGCCATTGCTGGAGAATTCGTGCTGCACCATCCGTCGCTGGCGGCCGCCAACTGGCATCCCTTTATCCCGCCCAATACCGGGAAATTTGGCCATTTCGGTTTTTCGGGCGTGGCGCGCGGCGCGGCCGTGATTTTCTTCGCCTACATCGGCTTTGACGCGGTTTCGACCGCCGCGCAGGAAGCCAAGAATCCGCAGAGGGACATGCCGATCGGAATCCTCGGATCGCTCGTCATCTGCACAGTTCTCTATATCCTAGTGTCGGGTCTCTTAACGGCGATGGTACCGTACACGGACTTGAATGTTTCTGCGCCGGTGGCCATCGCAATTGACGCGACGGGCGTTCGCTGGGGCAGCCTACTGGTGAAGGCGGGCGCCGTGGCAGGCCTTGGGAGCGTGATGCTCGTGATGATGCTGGGTCAGTCCCGCGTCTTTTATTCAATGTCGCGCGACGGGCTGCTTCCGAAATGGGCTGGCGCGATTCATCCCCGGTTCAGGACTCCGTGGATTTCCTCGATCGTGGTGGGTATTTGCGTGGCGATTTTCGCTTCTTTCATTCCCATCGGTGATCTGGCGGTGCTTGTGAACATCGGAACCCTGCTGGCGTTCGTAATCGTCTGCGCGGGCGTGTGGATTCTCCGCCGGAAGCGGCCGGATCTGCCGCGGCCGTTCAAGACCCCGCTCGTACCGCTTGTTCCCATCCTCGGGATTTTGACCTCGCTGGCCGCGATGCTCAGCCTCCCCTCGAAGACCTGGTGGAGATTGCTGATCTGGCTGTTGATTGGTCTCTTCGTATACGCGTTCTATGGGCGGACCCACAGCAAGGTTCGGAACGCGCCTCCTCAATAGAATTTCGTGACATAATTTGATCCGTAAAATATGAGCCAAATCTCTCCGCGACGTTTGTGGCTCTTCATCCGGCGGACCACGCCGCTTGATCGCATTGCCTTCGCGGTGTTCATTCTGTACATCGTAGGACGAATCGCGCGCTCTCTGGGCGCTGGGCCGCGATTTTCGACGTTCGTCGGCTTTTTGGCTGTCGCGGCAGTCGTTTATTTGGTTATTCGCACGGTTACATTCGTACGCACGCGGCTGCTTTGGAGCCTACGAAATCGGCTAATCGTCGCGTACCTGTTCATGGCGATCGTTCCCGTCGTCCTGCTGGTGACGATGATCGGCATCGCGAGCTATCTCTTCTATCTTCAACTGGGCGCGCATTTGCTGAACGACGCCGTGCAGGCGCGTACCAACGTTATTGACACCGACGCGGACACCATTGCCGGCGCGATCGAACGGGAGGCTTCTCACTTGAGCGCTCCGGTAGGGTCGGATGTGCTCTCCAAGCCGATCATCGCGGGTTTGATTGCGGACGAGCAAACAGAATGGCCGGGGCTGACGGTTTCGCTGAACCGCGGACAGCCGCTTCTGGCCACCACCGACGGCAGGCGATTCGCCCGCCTGGTCGCCTATCAGGATCAGCTTTCGTTCGTGGCCGCGCAGCGGCGCGCGGTTCCCGCCGGTTCCTTTACAGTGCTGGTTATCGCGCCCATGACTTCAGAAATCCTCGACGACTTTCCCGAAGAATTAGGACCGATTCAAATGATTCTGATGCGCCCCCTGGCGCCGGGAGCCGCGCGCGTTTTCGCAATCGAGATCGATGGCAAGCCTTTCGTCACGGGCGAGCAGATCGCGAGTTCGAAACGCATCCTGCCCGCTTCCCGGGATTGGCTCGACCCTCACTTCCATGGAAGTTCGACCTTTGACGTGTTCCATATCGAGGAGCAGGGGAAAGACGCGCCGATGGCGCCGGTCCTGGCATCTTTCTGGTTGCGCCCGGTGTTGGTGAATCAAGGTCTTTTCAATTCCATGGGAGCGCTGGGGCCCTATCTCATTGCAATACTGGGCTTGGCCGGCCTGATATTCGTGGTGCTGGAAGTTGCGGCGTTGGCGACAGGCACCGTTCTGACGCGCACGATCACGCGGTCAGTCGGCGATCTTTACGATGCCACGCTGCACGTCCGCCGGGGAGATTTCAGCCACCGCGTGCGCGTGGCGAATCGCGACCAGCTTGGATCGCTGGGCGAATCCTTCAACGAAATGACGAGTTCGATTTCCGAGCTGATCGTGGGCGAGCGCGAGCGCCAGCGATTGGAGAACGAAGTCGAGATCGCGCGTGAAGTGCAGCAGCAGCTCTTTCCGCATACCATTCCATCGCTTCCGGGGCTTGAGCTTGCCGGCATCTGCCGTCCGGCGCGCGTCGTGAGCGGAGACTACTACGATTTCATCCGGCTCGACGGGTCCCGCGTGGGAATTGCTCTCGCCGACATCAGCGGCAAGGGAATCTTCGCCGCGCTGCTGATGGCAAGTCTGCAGGCGGCGCTGCGGAGCACCGCGTCTTTGGAAGGGTACGCCGGCTCCGCCGAAATTGTATCCCGGCTCAACAAGCACCTGTTCAGGAACACGTCCGACGACCGATACGCGACGCTTTTCTACGCCGTCTACGACGCGGAAGCCAAGACGCTCACCTACACGAACGCAGGGCACCTGTCGCCGATCTTCATTGAAGGCGGATCGGTGCGAGGGCTCGACCAAGGGGGAACCGTGGTCGGGATGTTTGAAGAATCCACATATACGGAGTGCACGCTGCCGGTCGGTCCGGGAACTCTGCTGGTTGCGTTCAGCGACGGGTTGACCGAGCCTGAAAGTGTGTACGGCGAGGAATTTGGAATGGAACGCCTGAATGCGGAGGTGGTTCGCTTGCGTGACGCGCGCGCCGCGCGCATTGCGGAGAATCTGATTGCGGCCGCCGAACAGTGGTCCGGCACGCCAGAGCAGGCGGACGATATGACCGTTGTCGTCGCGCGCATGGGGTAGTGCCGCCGTCCAACTATCCTCGCAATGGCATTATACTGGCCTCGTGTGGGACTTGCGGCGCGGCCGCGACTCTTCAGCCATGAAAATTCTTACCGCAGCAGAAATGAAGGAAGTGGATCAGCTCACCACCGCGCTCCATCGCGTCCCGAGCCTGACGCTTATGGAAAACGCCGGGCGCAGCGTCGCGGAGTTTATCCAGTCGCGCTTTTCGAATTTGACACGGCGGCGCATCGTGGTCCTCTGCGGGAAGGGAAACAACGGCGGCGACGGCTTCGTGGTCGCGCGCCATCTGCTGAAAATGGGCGCTAAGCCGAGCGTGTATTTCATCGGCGATCCGCGCGAGGTTAAGGGCGGCGCGGCTACCAACCTCAAGCGCTGGAAAAAACTGGGCAAATTTCTTATAGGAGGAGAGACCGGCGCGAGCGGCTGGATGCCGCTATCCTCGGATCACATTGTCGTGGACGCGCTGCTGGGGACTGGAGTGCGAGGTCCGGTCGAAGGGCGCCTGCGTGAAGTGATCAACGGTATCAACAGTTGCGAGGCGGGGTGCTCCGTCGTTTCCGTGGATATCCCGTCAGGCTTGCAAGCGGATACCGGCGAAGTGCAGGGCGCAGCCATCGTCGCGGACTATACGGTCACCTTCACGGCGCCCAAGCCGGGCCTCGTGCTCGGCGCAAGCGGTCGTAGCGTCGGCCAGCTTTCCGTTCGGCAAATCGGTTCGCCGCCAGCGTTGGTCGAGAAAACAGGGAAGGGAAACCTTCGCTGGAGCGAGGCGGCCGAATTCGGCGCGTTCGCGATTCCGCGCAAGGCCGCGGGGAACAAGGGCGATTACGGCCACGCGCTGGTCGTAGCGGGCTCCGTTGGCAAAAGCGGAGCGGCTGTGCTTTCGTCATGGGCGGCGCTGCGCGTTGGGGCAGGACTTGTCACCGTAGCGACGCCTGAGCCCGCGCTGCCCGTCATCGCCGCACACACGCCAGAGATTATGACGGAACCGCTCGCCACGACCACCGCAGGCACCATTTCCTCTCGCTGCCTCGAAGGCGGCCTTTTCGCATCGCTGCTGAAGGGAAAGCGCGCTCTCGCCATCGGCCCCGGACTTTCGACGAATGCCGAGACGCAGCAATTCGTTCGGACGGTGCTCGGCAACCGATCCGTGCCGATTATCCTCGACGCGGACGGTCTGAATGCGTTTGCGGGGCGAGCGTCAGAGTTGAAGCACGCGGATCGAATGCTCTGCGTGACGCCACATCCGGGTGAAATGGCGCGCCTCCTCGGCTCCACGGTCAAAGATGTGCAAGCCCGTCGGGTCGAAATCGCGCTCCAGGCCGCCGCCGACTGGAACGCCATCGTGATTCTGAAGGGCAGCGGAACCGTAGTCGCAGCTCCTGGCGGAATCGCGTTCATCAATTCGACCGGTAACCCCGGCATGGCTACCGGAGGCACAGGCGACGTCCTCACGGGCATGCTCGCCGGGTTGACGGCACAATTCGGCACGGCCGATTGGCACCGGCTGCTTGCCTTCGGCGTATATCTGCACGGCCTCGCGGCCGATATCGCCTACGCGGAGAGCGGAGAAGCGCCGCTGATGGCGTCGGATCTGATCGACTCCATCCCCCGCGCTTACCAACGGTTTTATTCCGAGTGCGGCCACGGTTACGTGAGAAATGTCTAGCAGCGAAGTCGTTACACACTCCTCCGAAGAAACCATCCAACAGGGACGCGAGATCGGTGCGCGACTGAAGGCGCCGGTGCTGTTGCTGCTATCGGGAGATCTTGGGGCGGGGAAGACCACGCTGACGAAGGGGATCGCCAGCGGCCTGGGCGCAGCCAGCGAAGACGAGGTGACGAGCCCGACATTCACTCTGGTCCACAAATACGATCGCGGCGCCCCTGTCTATCACGTGGACCTTTACCGCATCGCTGACTTTCACGATCTTGAGACGCTGGGTCTGGAGGATGTGTTCGCCGAACGAGCGGTGGTCATCGTCGAGTGGCCCGACAAACTCACCTTGCGAACCCATTGGCCCATCGTCCGCATTCGGCTCGAACACGTGGCCGAAGACACTCGCCGCATCGCGATTGATGATCCAGCCGGGGTTCTTACAAACCCATAATCTGGAATCCGGCGTCCACGTAAATTACGTTTCCCGTGACGCCGCGCCCCAGGTCGCTTCCCAGAAACACTGCAGCGTCCGCGACCTCCGCGATGTCGGTATTGCGCCGCAGCGGCGCACGCTGGGCCGAAATTTCGAGCATCTTCGAGAGGTCTTTCACCCCGCGCGCGGAAATCGTCTTGATCGCGCCGGCGGATATAGCGTTGACGCGGATTTTGCTCGGCCCTAGCTCGCTCGCCAGATATTTCACCTCGGCTTCCAGCGCGGCTTTGGCGACCCCCATGACGTTGTAATTGGTCACCACGCGCGTGGACCCCAGATAGGTAAGAGTCATGATTGCGCCGCCATTCGTCATCAGCGGCGAAAGAGCCTTGGAGATCGCGATCAGGGAATAGGCGCTCACGTCGAGCGCGAGCTGAAAACCCTCGCGCGAAGTTTCCAGGAACGGCTGGTTTAGCTCTTCGTGTTTTGCGGCCGCGAGGCTGTGAACCACGATATCGAGCCGGTGTCCCGTGGCTTGCAGGGACTCGGCCAGCCGGTCAATATCCGACTGCTCCTGTACCTCGCAGGGGAAAAACCCGGTGACACCAAGCTCGCGTCCCAATTCCTCAACCGCGGGCTTCGCGCGCTCATTTTGATACGTGAGGAGCAGCTTGGCTCCCTCGCGCGCGAACGCATGCGCGATGGCGTACGCGATGCTCCATTTGTTCCACACTCCGAGAACGATTGCGGTTTTGCCTTGAAGTAGCTTCGACATGACTCAATATGTTACCCGTAAACGCTGAATTCAGCTTCATCTTCATTGCGAGGAGCCGGTACGTCAGTGCGAATGCATCCAGCGTATGATCTCGCGCACCAGGTCGGCGAGGAAGGGCCACAAAATTCCCGAGATCGCGACGATGGCGGCGAGTGTGCGTTTCGAAAGAGCGACTTTGGGAAGGCTGATCGCCCCTGGGCGATGGCTGGCGCAATACCCGCCCGCGAGTGCGCGCCGGTCGCACCGTTGCCCGTTCGGCCCCAGATAAAGACACGGACCTTGGTCGGCGTCGCCGACGGCCAGCGGTGGGGACAGGGTGTGCGATCCCGTCGTTTCGTTGCCGCTCGGCGCACCCCAAGTTTCGTCGAATGTGCCCTTTGCGGAGTCTTCGGCTTCCATCTCGTGCCACCTCGACGTCTGTCAGAGGCGCGCTAATCCCGGCCCGGTACAGTAACACTTACGCGCCGTTCCATTGCGCCTGCGTTCACGGCTCAGCTAAAGTAAAAGCTCGCTTTGATCAAGTCCTCGATGCCGGAAACACACATCGCGCATGCTTCAGTTCATCCCGCGCGGATGAAGCTCGAGCCCTATAACGCCGAAATCCGGCTAACCAACCTGACGCTCGGCATAGACAACATTCATTATGACGTTTTCCTGAGCCCACGCTTCGTCGAATTTACGCGCAAGTATCTGGGGGACCTCGTCCGGCAGGCGGTCAACATCAACCTGCCCTTCGGTAAGGACAAGGACCGCAAGCAATCGGGTTCGCCGGAACATGGGGCATTTCGCAAGATGCTCACGGACATTCTGCAGGAATCGGTAACGCGCGCAAAATTCCAGCAGTCGGTCGAGACGGACGTTCTCCACCATCTGGCTCTGCTGAAATTCATCAGTCAGGAGACCGGCAACCAGTTTTCGAGCATCCTGGTCGAGGGCAAGGATTGGATCCGCGGGCGCGGCGAACTATTCGAGCACAGCGAGCAAGCCCACGTGATGCGTTCGAAGATCGCCGATCTTCAAGCGGACCGCAAGAACGTGATCCGGCAGGTGGGCGAGACTCTCTGCCGCATTTGGCGCGAAGTTGAGGAAGGCACAATCTCGAAGACGCGGCGCGCTCTTTTTGGCGATGACTTTCCCGAGGCCTATCCGCTGCTTCAGAACCGGTTCCTCTTTGTTGAGGGCGGCAACGACGATCAGTTCTTCCTCGAACACTACGTCCTGCTTGGTAATTTCGTAAACGATCCTGACCGCTTCGAGACCTTCGATGCGCTGCTGCTGGATTTCGTCCGCGACTACGTCCTGGCCGGCGACAGCGCCGAGGAGCTTTCGAAGGCCCGCAACGTCCACGAGCGCCTGCTCGAACAAGCTCGTTTGCTCCGCTCCGAGCATGCGCGTGTCGAAGCCGAGCAGGAGGAAATAGCCTCACGCGCAGGTGACGGCGACCGCTCGTTCCCCTCGCTTTTCAAGCGCAAGACTGCAACCGCTGCCGGGGCGCAGGGCGAGCTGGATGACCTTCGCCGGAAGTCCGCCTCGCTGGAGAAGAACCTCGAGGACCTGGACCCGCAGATTGTGGCCGCGAAACAGCGCCTGGAATTCCTGACCGAAGAGCTGCAGAACCGTTTGGGCGATTACCTGAACCAGCCCGCGAACGCGCACCGTCTTTTTGACGCGCACGCCGCGCCCGGCGAAGTTTCCCCGGCGGACGGGGAGTCCGCGGCGGAAACGCGCGCGAAACTTCTGGAGGAGTGGGTACACCGCCTGGAAGAGCGCGACCTCTTGTTCCACGTGCTCGCCAGCTACGAGATGCGCAAGATTTCCGCGGACTATTGCCCGCCGGTCCACTTGCAGCAGTTGAAGAAGGCGCTGGTGCAGCGCGAAGAAACGAAGCGCGTGGCGCAGATACTGGAAAAGTTTCCCGCGCGCAAGGTTTCGATGAAGAAGCTCGAGGAAGCTTCCCGCGCCATCCGCCGCCGTACGACCGAGGAAACGCTGAGCGTGGGCCTGCAATTCGCCGAGGACCTGATGCGCCTGCGCCGGGATCGCCGCAATTACCAGCAGGTAGCGGCGTGGATGGAGCGCATCAATCTGGTCCATTCCGAGCGCGCACGGGAGCTTTCACGCTCCAATAAGAGTCTTTACGAATTCCTTCACCCAGACGAAAACCGGCCCGCCGACGACCCCGTGATCAATCACGTCGTGATCAAGGCGGATGTCCGCGGCTCGACCAGCATGACCAAGGATTTGCTTTCGCGCGGCATGAATCCCGCTTCGCATTTCAGCATGAACTTGCACGAGCCCGTGAAGCGGATGCTCGAGCGCTACGGCGCCGCCAAGGTCTTCATCGAGGGCGACGCCATCATTCTGGCCATCTACGAAACCGAATCAACCCGCGCGACGCGGCGGGCAGTCGCACGGGCCTGCGTCCTCGCGCGCGAGATTCTGGCCGTCATGGCCGCGTACAACAACCGCGCCAGGACTACCGACCTCCCGCCGCTGGAGTTGGGCGTGGGAGTCGCGTTCCAGGATTCCGCTCCCTCGCTCTGGGAAGACGCCGATTCCAAGATCATGATTTCCCGCGCGCTCAATCTTTCCGACCGCCTCTCGAGCTGCGCGAAAATGGCGAAACGCTTGTTTCAAACGAACGCCTCGCCGTTCAACATTTTTCTGCTCCAGACGCTCATGGACGACGCCGCGGACGATGAAAGCGAGGAGCTGCTCGTCCGTTACAACCTCAACGGGATCGTGCTGAACGAAGAGGGATTCCAGAAGCTCAGCGCTGAGATTTCGCTTTCGCTCATGGGAGGGAATTTCCCGATGCCTTGGGGCAAGGAGCGCGCTCAGCTCTATTTCGGGGAAGTCCCGCTTGGGGAATCAATTGAGCCGATTGTGGTGCGCAAGGGATTCGTTCGCCAACTGCTGCCCGGCGGAAAGATAGGCGCGCAGGGCACGCGCCCGTACTATGAAGTCTGCACCGACGCCAAGCTGCTGGACCTGGCTCGCAGGAAATTTGCGGCCGTTTCGCCGAAGAATTGACGGCCTCCTCCTCAACGCGTTTTCGGATTACAATCCCCCAAAGAGACGATGGCACGCAAAAAGAAATCGAAGTGGAAAGTTTCAACGGAAGCGCGCCGCCGCGCTCGTCTTGGAGCCGGTCTGCCGCCGCCCGAGCGCACGATTCCCAACAAGCGCGACAAGCCGCCGAAATACAAGAAGCGGCTAGTGGATCCAGCTGTAGAGGACTAATTCCAGCTTCCTGAAACCTAGTGGATGTTGCGGGTCTTCCGTCCGACGTAATCCATCAGCAGATACTGCCCGAGGGTGTAAGGCGTGGTGAAATAGGCTTTGCCGCGGCAGAGCTCCGTGACCTTCTGCACAAAATGCACCAGACTGTAGTCGCTCGCCAGCATGAACGTATTGATCAAGATTCCGGCGCGCTTGCACTTGGCGACTTCTTCCATGGTTTGCGTCACGACCAGCGGGTCAAGGCCAAACGCGTTCTTGTAAATGCGGCCATCCTCCAGCGTGAGCGCAGACGGTTTTCCGTCCGTGATCATGATGATCTGGCGCATGTCTTTTTTCTGGCGGGAAAGAATTCGCTGCGCGAGCCGCAGGCCTTCCCGGGTGTTCGTGTAGTACGGCCCCACCTGGACGCGCGCTAGCTTGCCGATCGGAATCTCTTCGGCGCTGTCGTGGAACAGCACGCAATGCAGGGAATCGCCCGGATACTGCGTCCGGATCAAATGCGAAAGCGCGAGCGCCACCCGCTTGGCTGGCGTGAATCGGTCTTCACCGTAGAGAATCATGCTGTGGCTGCAATCGAGCATCAGCACCGTCGCGCACGAGCTCTGGTATTCGCACTGGTGGACCATCAGGTCCGGATAATCGAGCTCGATCGGAAGGGTCGTACCGTTGCGCTGCACCGCGTTGAAGAGCGTGCCGCTGATGTCCATATTCAGCGTGTCGCCGAATTCGTAGGGCTTCGAGCTTCCGCCCGATTCCACGCCAGTCGCCATATCGCGCGTGTCGTGCCGGCCAAAACTGCTCTTGCCGAGCGAGGCCAGCAGGTCTTTTAGCGTCTTGAAGCCGAGAAAATCGAGCGCTTTGTCCGTAATCTCAAAGCGGGCCTCCAAATTCGGCTGGTCCTGGCCGATCTGCCCTCCCGGTGTTTCGGAAGGTGGAGGCGTGACCCGCGCCGACTGCTGCTGGGTGATCAGGCCTTCTTCTTCCATGCGCTCGATGATCTGGTCAATCAGGTCGCGCAACTCCTGGTTCTGCGACAAGTCCGGATTATCCATCAGCTTCTGCATCAATTCCGGCGGAACCAGATCACCCTCTTGTAGCGCTCGCAAAATCGCCTGCCGCAGTGCCTCCAAATGCTGCTCGCGCGAGCGCTCCATATCCAGCTCGTGGAACCCATACTGCCCTTCGAACCCGCTCTGCAGAAAGAAATCCGAAAGGCGGTTCATCAGCTCCTGCAGATCCAGATCGTCTGCGGCGCCGGGCGCGTATTTTGAGTACTTCGTGTATTTCATATCAATTGAACTGGCGCCGAGGCATGCGTCCGGAGGGCTCGCGGGGTTCGCGCGGCTCGGGAGTCTTGCGCGTCTCGGCGAAAAATCCGCGTTCTTCGCTGCGGTTCACGCGTTTGTGCGCCCAGAGCCCCTCCAGAATGAACTCCGCGGCGCTCGCCTGGATGGCCGCATCGTCCTTCGAGCGGACTCCCAGCGTTTCCAGATGCTCGAACAGCCCCTGTATTTTCTTGAGCTGGCTCAATAGCTCGCCGCTCGCGGCGTTCGCCGGCACCTTGAGCTCGCCACCGATTTCGAACCATTGCACAACCGCCTGAAAGTTCACATCCTTGAAGTATTTCGTGAACGTTTTCCCGACCGCCGCGCGAATCAGTTCCCGCGCGATGTTGTCGGCGCCGCGCATCTCTCCCTCGTATTCAAGCTCGAACTTTCCGGTCATCGAAGGGATCGCGGCATACACATCGGCGACGCGCGCGACCACGGCGGAATCGCGGCTGCGCACGGCGCGCTGTTCCGCGCTGCTCAGCACGTTTTCAAGCGTGCTGATCGGAAGGCGCTGGCTCACACCCGACCGCTTGTCCACGCGCTTATCTTCGCGCGCTTGAAACGCCACTTCCTCGACGATCTCGCGGACGTACTCCGGAACCTGGACTCGCCGCTTGCCTTCGCGATTCGTCCATGATTCTTGCGCGGTGATGGCCATGCCCTCGGCAACCGTCGCCGGGTAATGCGTGCGAATCTCGGAGCCGACGCGGTCCTTTAGCGGAGTAATGATTTTTCCCCGCGCAGTGTAGTCTTCGGGATTTGCCGTGAAGACAAGCAACACGTCCAGCGCCATCCGCACGGGATAGCCCTTAATCTGAATGTCGCCTTCCTGCATGATGTTGAACAGGCCGACCTGAATTTTCCCGGCCAAATCGGGCAGCTCGTTGATCGCAAATATTCCGCGGTTGGCGCGCGGAAGCAGTCCGTAGTGGATAGTCAGCTCGTCGGAAAGATTTCGTCCGCTGCGTGCGGCCTTGATGGGGTCCACGTCGCCGATCATGTCGGCAATCGTCACGTCGGGCGTGGCAAGTTTTTCCACGAATCTTTGCTCGCGGCCAAGCCAAGATATCGGCGTGGCATCGCCTTCCGCCGCGATTCGTTCCCGGCAGGCGCGGCAAATCGGAAGATAGGGATTGTCGTTAATCTCGCAGCCGGTCACGACCGGAATCTGCGCATCGAGAAAAGTCACCAGGCCGCGCAGAATCCGCGACTTTGCCTGCCCGCGCAAGCCGAGCAAAATGAAATGATGCCGCGAGAGCACGGCATTGGTGATCTGGGGTATCACCGTGTCGTCGTAGCCGTGCACGCCGGGAAAAATGGGTTCGCCCTTCTCGAGCTTCTGCAAAAGATTTTCGCGAAGCTCCTGCCGGACGGTTCGCGAGGCAATCTTCTCTTCCGACCACGGACTGCGGCGAAGCTCACCCAAATTCTTCGGTTGTGGACTCATTCAGTCACCAATTCCTCATGAGGGCGCAAAGCCCGATCCGATTTCGTGCGACCTCGCCATTATAGTGGAACGCAACGCGCAGGCATAATTAGGATTATTGCGGAAGCAGGACGGTTGCCCGGCTCCACGACAGCGGAATTAGTTTAGGGTCTGACCGTTGCCGCCCGCGCGCCCCTGGAGGCGGTGCTGTGCGATCAATTTGGGTAGAAATTTCTCGATCCAACGAAGAACAAACTCCCGCCGCGCGTGCTGCGAACGCATTTCGAGCAGTGCTTGTCTCTTTTCGAGTTCCATCGGCAGGAGCGCCGCCATTCGATAGGCCAGCGTCCCGGGTTCATGTTTGTCCGGGTCCATCCAAGGCCTCGCGAAAAGAAGCGCATAGCACCTCTCGAATATCTGAACGAGCTGTGCTTCCTGTTCGAGATCGTGCGCGGGAACGGTATCCGCCACATATTCGACTGTGCCTTCGTAATATTCTTTTTCCGCCAGTAAGTCCGTGAGGTGAAAGACAGCCCGTCCTTTAGTGAGAATATCCATTCGCCCGTCGGGATAGTCCCTGAGCCTTCGGACAATTTCAGCGGTGCAGCCCACGCCGGCTACCGCTTGATTCGCCGCCAAAATCATTCCGAATTCGAGGTTTTCCTCCAGACAGCGCGCGATCATGACCTTGTAACGCGGTTCGAATATGTGGAGAGGGAGTTCGGCGCCCGGCATGAGCACTACATCAAGCGGAAAAAGCGGAATGCGGTTTGGTCTCTGCATCTTTTGCGGTCTCGCCGCGATGCGGGGCTAACGCAGCATAGTGAGTGCGGCCTGCATTTCGTCCCGCGCGTGCATGTCTCCAGCTTTTTGTGCGACGACGATACCGTCGGAAAGAAGTTTCCGCGCCTCATCAAGCCGCCCGAGACGCGAAAGCAGTTGGCCGAACTGGAAGTATCCCGCGGAATAATCGGGATTGGACTCGAGGAGTTTGTGAAAGTGGCCAGCGGCGGCGGAATCATCCCCCAGCTTCACGCACTCGAGCGCCAGTCCATAACGGGCAAAGGCGTCGCTTGGCTTCTGGGCGACGAATTGTTCGAGGAGCTCGCGTCGTGACCTCTGTGCATTAGCCATGGGGTAAGCCAGAGCATTATAGCCATGCTGTGGACGAACGCAAGTGTCGAGTTGGTCATAGTACGAAGGGCGCGGTAGATTGGGTCAGGCGGATTTCGCCATGGCGTCGCGCAAGTAGGCTCGCGCGCTCTCCGCGACTTGCGACCCTCGGTCCACGCACTTTCCGATGGACGGGCCCTCGAGATAATTTCCCGCGAAATATAGACCCGGAATTCCGCGCTCGCTTTCGCGGATCATCTCCACGGTGTGGCCATGGCCGAGGTTATATTGGGGCAGCGCCTTCGGATGCTTCCAGACTCTGGAAACGATGGGCTGTCCGGTGATCGCCAAGATCCGGGAGGCTTCCTCCAGCACGACAGCGAGAATTTCTTCGTCACGCTTCTCGACAATTTCCGGGTCCGTGGCGCCGCCAATCATACCGGTCAGCGTGGTCCGCCCGTCGCCGCTTCGTTCGGGAAACAGCGACGAATTCCACACGATGCCGAGGGTGCGATACTTCTCGCTCCGCGGAATCAGTACTCCGAATCCGTGCATTACTGTTCCAATCTGATTAGCGTGGTATCCCGCACAAACAACGGCCATCCCGGCATATGCGATTCCCGACAGAGCGCGGGCGAGCGGCGCCGATAGAGTGGAAACCAGGTGCGACGCCGTGTAAGCCGGAGTCGCAATCACCACGGCGTTCGCTTCGATCGTCTCCGCGTGGCCGTTTTGTATGAAGTTAATTTGATATCGCGCCGACCCGGCCCGATCGTTCCCGCTTACGGTGTCCACGCGCGCGCCCAGCCGTGCGCTCTCGCCAAGTTTGGCTGCCATGGTTCGCGTCAACATGGCCATGCCGTGATGAAACGAGCAGAGCGGAGGGCGTCCCTGTCCCGCGCCCTTCGGAGGCCGGGATTTCATCGCGCCTCGCAGGACGCTGCCGTACGTTCGCTCCCATTCGTCGAGCGGCGGAAACGCGGCGCGCAGGCTCAGTTTCTCCGGATCGCCGGCGTACACCCCGGAAACGAAGGGTGCGACCAGGTATTCCAAAATCTCATGGCCAAATTTACGGCGCACAAATTGCGCGACCGATTCTTCCTCCGTTGGAGGTCTAGTTCTCCGTAACGCCTCGGAGGCGAGTTTCCACCGGGCTCCCATTCCCAGCAGGGAACTCCTCAGCACGGCTTGCGGAGACATAGGTAACTCTTGGAGGTGACCGTGGCGCATCACGTACCTTGGCGCCCGCGTGTCCGCCTGGCACAGATCGGATTCGAGTCCGAGCTCTCGAACGAGGTCGAGCGCGGAATCCGTACCCTGAAAGCTCTGCGGTCCAGTCTCGAACAGGAATCCGTCCTGTTCGACGGTACCGATCAGGCCGCCGGTGCGTTCATCCGCTTCCAGCAGCGTAACCGGCACGCCGAGCTGCCAAAGCCGGTACGCGCACGCGAGACCCGAAATTCCTCCGCCGATCACGACAACTTGTGGGTTCATGGAATTATCGCGGCGCTCACAGCGTCTTTGAAAACAGGGGCTTCTGGTCCATTTTTTGTTCCTCAATATAACGGTCAAAAACCATGGCGACGTTGCGGATGAAGATGCGGCCAAGCGGGGTAACCCGGACTTCGTCTCGATCGAGGATCACCAGTCCGTCGGTGGATGGCTCCGCGAGCCGCGCGAGCTCCGAGGCGAAATATTCATCAAACGAAATTGAGAATTCCTGCTCGACCTCGCGTTTGACGATAACCGTATGGCACAGCAGCCGGCCAATCACGCTGCGGCGGAGCCGGGCGTCCGCCGAGAGCCGGTAACCGCGCATAGTCGCGATGCCGCGCTCGGCGACGGCGGCCTGGTACGCTGGAACTTCCCGGCGATTTTGCGCGTAAGCATCGCCCACGGAACTGATCGCGCTCACGCCCATCCCATAAAGGTCCGCGCCAGCCTTCGTCGTGTAACCCATAAAATTTCGATGCAAGGTGCGATCCTGCTGCGCGGTGGCGAGTTCGTCCTCCGGCAGCGCGAAGTGGTCCATCCCGATGTAAACGTATCCGGCGCCCAGAAATCCCTCGAGGCCTGCGCGAAAGATTTGAAATTTCTCCCGGCCTTCCGGCAGATGAGTCGCAAATGCGCCCTGCTGCTTCCGCAACCAGGGGACGTGCGCATAGCTGAACATGGCCACGCGGTCGGGAGTGAGCGTCAGCACCTGTTCAATCGTTGCTTGAAATGTCGCCGCATTCTGATACGGCAATCCGTAGATCAGGTCCACGCTCAGACTTTCGAAGCCCAGCTCGCGCGATGCGAGAATCAGATCGCGTGTCATTTCGTACGGTTGGACGCGGCGGATCGTCTCCTGCACCTTCGGCTGAAAATCCTGAATACCCATGCTCAAGCGATTGAATCCGAGCCGCCGCAGCGATTCCAGGTGCGCGCGGCTGGTGACGCGCGGGTCCACCTCAATACCAATTTCGGCGTCCGGCGCGAACGCGAACCTTTCGCGCGCGTGGCCGAAAAGATCCTCCATCTGCGCTGGCGTCAGAAACGTAGGCGTACCTCCTCCCCAGTGGAACTGGATGACCGGCCGCTGCTTCGAAACTAGACCCGACACGTGTTCAATTTCGTGCTTCAGCGCCGCGAGGTATGGGATGGCGACGCTCTTGTCCTTCTGAATCGAAACGTTGCACGCGCAAAAAAGGCACAGGCTCTCGCAGAAGGGAAGGTGCATGTAGAGCGACAGCGGCGTCGCGAGCGCCTCTGCCCGGGTGTAGGATTCCTCGAGGTCGTCCGGACCGAAGTCGTCCTTCCAGACTGGTGCGGTCGGGTAGCTGGTGTATCGCGGACCCGGCAGGTTGTACTTTTCGAGCAGGTGCTCGGAGACAGCGCCGATTTCGATCTTATCGCCGTGTTTTGTTTTCACGTCGCTCATGGACGCGCCGCCGCGAGCGCTGTCTTTCCCGCTTGCACGAACGCCCGCGCGCTCTCGACAGGCGTATTGGGTAAGATTCCGTGTCCAAGATTGAGTATATGCCCGCTGCCCGCGGTCTTTTCGATTGCCTCTCGCGCAGCCCTGCGAATTTCTTCCGCGGGGCCGAGCAGAATGGACGGGTCAACGTTTCCCTGCAGCGCCACACGCGTACCGAGCTTCCTGCGCGCCTCCGCGAGATCTGTGTTCCAGTCCACGCTCAGTACATCCGCGCCGGATTTTGCCATGCTCTCCAGATGCCGCGCCGACCCTTTCGCGAACAGTATCTTCGGTGCGCTCTCCGCTCTCAGCGCCTGCAAAACCATCTGGGTCGCGGGCAGCTCAAAGTTGTCGTACTCGTCGGTCGAAAGTTCACCAGCCCAAGTGTCGAAAAGTTGCACGGCCGCAGCGCCGGCGGCGATCTGCGCGTTCAAGTATCCTGCGGTCCCGCGAGCAATTCGTTCCAGCAATTGGCGCACGACGTGCGGTTCCTCGCGCAGCATCTGCTTCGCGCGAGAAATATCGCCGCGCGTGCGCCCTTCGATCATATAGCAGGCCAGCGTCCAGGGCGCCGCTGCAAACCCGATTACCGGGACGGTCGGCCCGGCCTGCTTGCAGATCGCGCGTATGGCGTCGCCAACAAACTTTGTCTCGCGTTCGGGATCGAAGTCGCGAAGATGCGCCACCGCCGCTGCGTCGCGCACCGGATTCGATAGCACCGGCCCCGAATCGGGCACGTCGAGCGGCAGCCCCATCGCCTCGGCAACGATCAAGATGTCCGAAAAGATAATGATTGCGTCCACGCCCAGCACACGATGCGGCTGGATGGACACCTCAGCCGAGAGCTCCGGCGTTTTGCAGATTTCGAGGAACGTATGCCGGGCGCGCACCGCCTGGTACTCCGGGAGGTAGCGCCCTGCCTGGCGCATGATCCAAACCGGCACGCGCTCAGTCGGCTCGAACCGGCATGCGCGCAGGAACAACTCTTTCGTGTTTTCGGCGGTCTGCGTCATCTGAATGGGCGATTCCCGATCATCATAGCAGAACGCCCTTGTGAGCCGCATTGTCCGCGGGGACAGTAGGCTACGCGCCGTTTGGCGTTATAATCATTCGACCGAAACGGGCGCTTTCCATGCCAAATTACATGGGCTACATGAGCCTCGCACTCTACGCCGCGAGCTTCCTCTGCTACGCGCGGCTCCTCTACGCCCCTAACGTCTGGCTCGGGCGCCTTGCCACGTTGCTTCTCGCGGGAGGAATTGCGCTCCACTATTTCGCCTTGCTTGACCGCTCGATGGGAGCGCATGTCGTCCCGTATGACGACCTCTATGGCTCCATGTCGCTCTTCGCGTGGCTTTTGGGCATCACCTATCTCGGACTGGAGCTGTTTCACCGCCAGCGTTCGGTGGGCGCTTTCGTAACTCTTCTTCTCGTTGTCTGGATGGTAGTGCTTGACTGGCTGGCGCCCCACCAAATACCGTCACCGCCGCAGGCCCGCGGTCCGCTCTTTGCATTTCATATCACGCTTAACATCTGGGCCTACGCGGCTTTCGCTCTCTCGTTTGTTCTGAGCGTTGTGTACCTCGTTCAGGACGGCGTGCTGCGATCGCACCGGCCCGGCGCGGCGTTCTGGCGGTTTCCGGCGCTCAGCGTTCTCGATCGAATGTCCCGTGGCAGCGTTTTCGTGGGGCTTGCGGCCCTGGCGTTCGGCGTCGGGAGCGGCCTGGTATGGGAGCATCGCCTGACCGGCATGTACGCCTGGACCGATCCAAAAGTGATCGTCACGCTATTGATTCTCGGCGTTTACGCCGCGTACCTGCTGCTTTCGCGCACCTCGGGATGGCGAGGCTCCCGCGCCGCGCTTGTCTGCACGCTGAATTTCGCGATCGTGCTCTTTAGCTACACGCTGGTCAATTTGTATCTCACGAGGTTTCACCGCTTCTTCTGATGGCTACCGCCTCCAAGTCGAAAAGCCCTGCCGCCGGCCGCACCCCGGGCGGCATCCGGGTCGCGCTGATTGGCTGCAACCATCGCACAGCCCCTGTCGAACTTCGGGAGCGCGTCGCATTTACGGCTGAACAGGCGCTGGATGCCGCTGGCGAACTTCGCCGACGGGGCATCCTCGATGAAGCTGTCGTTCTCTCCACATGCAACCGCAGCGAGCTGTATGGCGTGCCCGCTGCTGCCGGCTCCGCAGTCACCGACGAAATGGAGGAGTTTCTCACCTCCTTCCACCGCATCTCGCGCACTGAGCTGGATGGCCGTCTGTATCGCTGGGAGGGTACTGACGCAGTACGCCATCTCTATCGCGTTGCCGCAGGCCTTGACTCGATGCTGCTCGGCGAAGCCGAAATCCTGGGTCAGCTTCGCACCGCGTACGGACAGGCGCTCGACCACGGATCAACCGGTCCGGTGCTCAACCGCGCCTTTCAGGGCGCGCTCGAGGTTGGTAAGCGCGTTCGCGCGGAAACCGAAGTCGGCGCGCGGCCGATGTCCGTCTCGCTTGCGGGCATCAAGCTGGCCGAGCGCGTCTTCGGCAATCTCAGGGGCCGCGCGGCGTTGATTGTCGGCGCAGGGGCGGTTGCCGAGCAGGTTGTGGAACATCTTCGCAATCGCGATATCGGCAGCTTGCGGGTTGTCAATCGTTCGCACGACCGCGCAGCCGATCTCGCCCAGCGGATGGGCGGCGAGGCCGTGGCCTGGGATTCCCTCGAAACGGTTCTAGCCGCGCCCGATATTATCGTCACGTCGGTCGGCAACGCAGGCCTCGTGCTCAGTCGGGACATGCTCGAACGCGCGCTAGCCGCACGCAGCGGCCGGCCGGTTTTTGTCGTTGATCTTGGCGTCCCGCGCAATGTAGCCGCGGAATCCTCCGGCCTCTACAATCTCTATCTCTACGATATTGACGACCTCGGCGAAATCGTCGAACAGAATAAGCGCGCCCGCGAAGCCGAAATCCCGCGCGCCGAAGCGCTCATCACCGAACACGTCGCAAAATTTGAAGCGTGGCGCACGGCTCTGGAGACAGGCTCGATTGTGGAAGACCTTCGCGGACGATTCCGCAAGCACCGCGAGGTGCTGCTGCGCGAACGCCTCGGCGAAATGAAAGATTTGTCGCCGGAGGAACGCCAGCGCCTTGCGAGCATTACCGAGGAGCTGATCGAGCGCGTTCTCGATGAACCGGCCGAGCGGCTCCGCAACGCCCGCGAAATGCGCGGCCGGCTCGGCGCCATTGAAGCCCTCCGCCATCTTTTTGGCATCGATCGCGATTCCGACAAGGGCGGAAAAGGCCGGGGCGGAGAGTGACCCGACTGCGGATCGGTACGCGCGGCAGCACGCTCGCGCTCTGGCAAGCTAATCACATCGCGGAGCTCCTTGCGAAACTCCATGGGATCGAAACTGAAATCGTTCGCATCCGCACGTCGGGCGACCGCATGCAATCCGCTTCAGTGGCTCAAATCAACGAACAGATTGGCGCGGAATCGGGTATGAAAGGTATTTTCATCAAGGAACTCGAGGATGCCCTGCTCGCGAACACCGTGGACCTCGCGGTCCACAGCATGAAGGACGTTCCCACGGAAATTCCCGCTGGCCTCGCTTTTCCGGCGATCACCCGCCGCGAAGATCCGCGCGATTGCCTGATCTCTCGCAGCGGCCGCAGCCTGAAGGGACTTCCGACCGGCGCGCGCGTCGGCACCGGCAGCTTGCGCCGCCAGGCGCAGCTTCGGCTCAATCGCCCGGATATCGAGGCGCTTGATCTGCGCGGCAACGTGGACACACGCCTGAAAAAACTCGACGCCGGCGAGTTTGACGCGATTGTTCTGGCCGTTGCCGGAGTGAATCGGCTCGGCGCGACTGCCCGAGTCACGCAGGTCATGAACGCGGATGTCATGCTGCCGGCAGTCGGCCAGGGTGCGCTCGGAATTGAAACGCGCGCGGGCGACTCCGCCACATCGGCGTTTGTTGGCGCTCTTGACGACCCGGACTCGCGCGCGTGCATCACCGCTGAGCGGGCTCTACTCCACGAGCTTCAGGGCGGCTGCCAGGTTCCCCTCGGAGCGTGGGCGCGTCTCGTAGAAGGTGAATTGTCTCTCGAGGCCGGCGTTTTTTCCGCCGACGGGAGGGAATTTGTCCGGCGCGAACATCGCGGCCCCGGGTCGGATCCCGCTGGGGCAGGGAAGCGCCTGGGGCAAATCCTTATCGAAGCGGGCGCCGGCAGGATATTGCGCCTCGCTGGCAGATCGGTTGGCCAATTATGATTGACGCCTCTGAGAAACCCCTGGCAGGAAAGCGAATCGTCGTCACGCGCGCGCCCGAGCAAGCGGGAGAATTGATTCACATCCTCGAGCACATGGGCGCGGAGATTGTCCCGATGCCGTCCGTCGGTTTTGAGTCTCCGGAAGACTCGCAGCCGCTCGACCGTGCGCTTGGGGCGCTCCGCTCGTTTGATTGGGTTCTATTCACGAGCCAGAATGCGGTACGATTTGTCGCGCTTCGGCTCGAGCAAATCGGCCTTCCGCCCACGATTCGGCAGGTAGCGGCCGTGGGGCCGTCGACGGCGGAGGCTGCCAAGCTGCAAGGATTTCACGTGGATTACGTGGCGACAAATCACAATGCCCACTCTCTCGCGCAAGAGTTGCGAGATTCTCTCGCGGGCAAAAAAGTATTTTTGCCTCGCAGCGATCGCGCCGGCAATCATCTCGCCACCGCGCTGCGCGAAGGCGGCGCGCAGGTTACCGATGTGGTCGCCTATCGCACGGTAGCGCCCGAAGCACCCGATCAGGTCGTTCTCGACCGCATTCGCGGCGCTGAAGTTGACGTAACCGTTTTCGCCAGCCCGTCCGCCTTCCATAATTTGGATGGATTTCTTGGCTCCGGCGAACTCGCGAAGCTTGCCGAACGCGTCCAGTTCGCGGCCATCGGACCGACGACCGCGAAAGCGATGCGCGAGGCGGGAGTGCGTGTGCATATCGAAGCCGAAGAAGCGTCGGCGGCAGGCCTTGCGGACGCCATCGTGAAGTATTACCACGAGCATCCAACCCATTCGAGGCAACAGTGACGTTTCCGGTCCATCGTCCCCGCCGCCTGCGCCGTACCGAAGCCCTGCGCGGACTCGTTCGTGAGACGCGCCTTGCGACCAACGGCCTCGTCTATCCCATGTTCGCGTGTCCGGGAAATAAGGTTCGCACCGAAGTCAGCTCCATGCCGGGAGTATTTCAACAATCGCCGGATCAAATTGTCGAGGAGTGCCGCGAAGTCGCCGGCGTCGGCGTTCCTGCCGTGATTCTTTTCGGCCTGCCCGAGAAAAAGGACGAGACCGGCACCGAAGCTGCCTCTCCCACGGGCGCCGTGCAGCGCTCCATTGAAGCGATCCGCAAAGCAAAGCTCGATTTGCTCGTCATTACAGATGTCTGCCTGTGCGAATACACCAGCCATGGCCATTGCGGTGTGATCGAGGACGGCGAGGTCCTGAACGATCCGAGTATCGCCCTCCTGGCTGATGCCGCCCTTTCGCACGCCCGCGCGGGTGCGGACATCGTCGCGCCCTCCGACATGATGGACGGCCGCGTGGCTGCCATCCGCCGCAAGCTCGACGAAAATAAGTTTTCGGACGTCGCCATTCTTTCTTATGCGGCAAAATACTGTTCGGCGTTCTACGGCCCTTTCCGCGAGGCCGCGCAATCCACTCCGCAATTCGGCGATCGGCGCAGTTATCAGATGGATCCCGCCAACGCCCGTGAGGCACTGCGTGAAGTTGCGCTCGACCTCGAGGAAGGCGCCGACATCATCATGGTCAAGCCCGCCCTGCCGTATCTCGACGTGATCGCGCGCGTGCGCGAGCGCTTCGACGTGCCCGTCGCTGCCTACAACGTCAGCGCCGAATTTTCGATGGTGAAGGCCGCCGCCCGCAACGGCTGGATTGACGAGCAGCGCATCGTCCTCGAAATCATGACCAGCATCCAGCGCGCCGGCGCCTCCATCATCCTCACCTATCACGCCAAAGACGTAGCCCGCTGGCTGAAATCCTGCTAGGGACCGCCTCAGAGTGCCGCGTCTCGCCGTTGGTGTTGCTCCGCAGGGGCGTAGCATTGCTACGCCCGGTGCGGCGGTGGCGTCCGTTCCCCACGTGCACATTCACCCGCCCGCCTTTTCGCCTGTAGTTACCACGTCGCCTATTGTCTCGCCGCTGGCGCCCGCTCCCAGGAGCAGCCGCCGCCGCGGTGGCGCGAGGAATTTGCCTTCAGTTCTCATCCGCGTTTATCTGTGTTCATCTGTGGTTCCAACGGGCTTGCCCGTAATATGATTCCACTGTGAGCAATTCTTCCAATCTCTTCGCCCGCGCCCAGAAAATTCTCGTCGGCGGCGTGAACAGCCCCGTCCGCGCATTTCGAGCCGTCGGCGGCACGCCGCTGATCATCGATCGCGCCGCGGGCTCGCACCTCTGGGACGCTGACGGCCACGAGTACATTGACTACATCTGCTCATGGGGCGCGCTGATTCTCGGCCACGCGCACCCTGACGTTGTCGCCGCCATCGCCGATCAGGCCGCCCGCGGCAACAGCTACGGGATGACGTCGCCGCTCGAAATCGAGCTCGGCGAAAGCATCGCCCGCGCGGTCCCTTCAATTGAGCGCATCCGCTTCGTCAGCTCCGGCACTGAGGCGACGATGTCCGCTGTCCGCCTCGCCCGCGCCTTCACCAAGCGTGAACTGATTCTCAAGTTCGAGGGCGGATATCACGGCCACGCTGATAGTTTTCTCGTCGAAGCCGGCTCCGGGCTCGCCACTCTCGGCATTTCGTCGAGCCCCGGCGTTCCCGAGGCGCTCGCTCGCCTCACGCTCAACGCTCCCTACAATGATGTCGCCGCGGTGGAGGGCTTGTTTGCGCAACACCAAGGCAAGATCGCAGCGATCATCGTCGAACCGGTTGCCGCCAACATGGGTGTTGTGCTCCCCGCGCCGGAATTCCTCGCCGCGCTTCGCCGGATCACCGAGCGCGATGGCGC
>PMUS01000064.1:33029-35291 GCA_003166795.1 Acidobacteriota bacterium
CTTGGCCCGGTCTATCAGGCGGGCACGCTTTCCGGGAATCCCCTCGCCATGCGTGCAGGTCTGGCTACTCTGGCCAAGCTCGATTCGCCGGGCGTCACCTTCTACCCATTGCTCCTCAAAAAAGCTGCCCGGCTCACCGACGGCTTGCGAGCAGCGTTGCGGGAATCCGGCGTGCCTGGCGAGGTCAACTCCACCGGATCGCTGTTGACGCTGTTCTTTGCCGACGAACCGGTGCACGATTACGCTGGCGCAAAGAAATCAAATACGGCCCGGTTCGCGGCTTTTTTTCGCGAGATGCTGGCCCGCGGCATTCTCCTGCCGCCGTCGCAATTCGAGGCGCTATTCGTCTCCGCGGCGCATTCAGACGATGATATTGACCGCACCGTCGCCGCCGCTCGCGCGAGCCTCGAGGCCGTCGCCGCGATGAAGTAACCCGTCCTGCGATCCCGAGCCGCGAAGGATGGTGCTTCGCCTAGACTTTCCGGGCGGCAATTCCGATTCTGCTGAATCTATTGAAAGTAAGCGGCTTACGTTCCATCGTGCGTTACTTTCGCCTAAATTTCGGATTTTCGGCCAATAAATGGAAAAGCACTTCCACGCGCATAGTACTTGGTCGGCCAGTTTCCCCACAAATCCCGTCCCAAGGCCCTTCCGAGGCAGAAAATAAGGCGGTTAGAGTCCGATCGCGGGATGGTACTGGCCGTGCAATTCCACTACCCGACAGGCAAAAGGAGACGGCCCCTTCGATGCTTTTTGCTATCGCCGCACTGTTCTTACAGTTTGCCCCAGCCATCCACGCGCTTCCTGACGTGGACCTCGGATCCGTGGCTCCAGCGGTCAAATCAGCACCAGCGCCTGCCGACGCCAAGCCCGATCAGCCGAAAGCTTCAACGACCGCGTCCGCCAAGATCAATTCCGCCGGCGCCGCTTCCGGCACTCTGACTGCGGTTTCGCTGGAAACCGCTGTGGAGAACTCGCTGTCCGCAATCCGCGTCCCGGATTATTCCTCAGCGAAGCCCGAAGAGGTAATCTCGGCGGAAGGCTATCCTCGGCGAAACTGGTTGCTCCTCTCCATCGCGCAACATAGCGCGGCAACTTTTGACGCCTATTCGACTCGCCAAGCCATAGCGACCGGCGCGACCGAGGCCGATCCTTTCATACGTCCTTTTGCGCATTCTTCGGCAATCTACGCCGCGATTCAGGTGGGTCCGGCCATCCTGGATTACGCCGCGCACCGCATGCAGCGCAGCCAGAACAGCTTCGTTCGCCGCAGCTGGTGGGTGCCGCAGTCCGCGAGTACTGGAATGTTCTTGCTTTCCGGCGTCCACAATATGAGCGTGGCCAACCGGCATTAAAAATCGAGTTTCTCTCAGTGGCGTTTCTCCCTGGCGGGAGCACAGTAGGCGGACACCCGGGCCCTCCTCCCGGGTGTCTTGTTGTCAGGCGTCTTTTTTTGCAGAAATTCAAAATACCGCTTTCCTTCTCGGCATAACCACGTATTATGTGCGCCTCAGTTACAGAAGTTTTGCTTCACGGGCCGCTCGGTCCTCGAAGTCGGTCTGGCAGGGCGCTCTTCAAAACTCTTTGTGGAAGCGGAGTCTCCAGGGCCGTGGACGAATTACCCAAAGCAGCTCCCAAAGAAGTCAGCAGACAAGCATTCAGATTTTCCTTTCGATGGAAGCACGTGCTGGCCGTGCTGTGTGCCATCGGGCTGTGGTCCCTCGCAGCCGTCGCGCAAACGACTGGGGCGATTCGCGGCGAAGTACGCGATCCTTCGGGCGCCCTGGTACCGGGCGCGGATTTAACCGCGACGCTCGCCGGCACCAACGTGGTGCGTTCCGCAACGACCACATCCGACGGCAGCTACGAAATTCCCGAGCTCGCCGTGGGCACCTATGAAATCGCCGTTCGCGCCGGCGGCTTCAAGAATTATGCCGCGCGCGATGTCGTGATCACCATCGGCCACGTCGTCGTTCTGGATATCGCTCTCGAAATCGGCGGCGCGTCTGAAACTGTCACCGTGCAGGCCTCGGCCACGCAGGTGGAGACCACCAGCACGCAGATTGGCGCTGTGATGTCGGAGACCTCCGTCCGCGAACTCCCCCTAAGCACGCGCGACACTTATGAACTCCTTCAGTTGCAGCCCGGCGTGCAATCGCAATTAGGTTCCAGCGGCGGCACCTTTTACGGCAGCGACGACGCTGGAGCGGTTTCTGTCAACGGCGGACGCGGACGCGCTAACAATTTCAGCGTCAACGGCGG